>JBKPDW010000362.1:0-8370 GCA_046728115.1 Acidobacteriota bacterium
AGGTATGGTACCCTACCGCGCGACCGATGCAACTACGTCTCGATCGATTGATGATTGGCGCGCTGGCATGGATCACTATCGTTGGTTCGGCCTTCTTTCTTTTCCGATCCGAACAACAGCTCGCTCGACAGAAGCCGGCGATTCGCGCGTTCGATCTGCGCGCTCGTGAAACGATCGATACGATGGGCGAACTGCGCTCGGCGCAGGAAGCGTACGTCGCCGCCGGGCAAGGTGTGGCGTTCTGGGTGGCGAAGGTCGCGACAACGGGCGACGCCGTGCGCGCGGCTATCAGTGCGCTCCGCCAGTCGGCGACCGCGGACGCCGCTCGTACGGCGCTCGATCACGCGGCTGAAGCCTTCAATCAATTCGTCGCGGCCGACAAGGGTGCACTGGATTTCATCAACGCGGCGCAACCACTCATGGCGAGCGACGTAATCTTCACCGAAGGCAGCCTCGCCGCCACCACCGTGGCGCGCTTTATCGAACAGGCGCGCCTGGCGGATCGCGAGGGGATGGAGGCGAGGGAGGCCTCCACTCGAAGGTGGGAAGCCATCGTGGCCGGTCTCGCTGCCACGACAGTGGGACTGATCGTGCTGGTACTCGCCCCAATGCGGCGTCGAGCCGAGCAGACGACATCGCGCGAGGCAGCGCGGCGCATCAGGCCCGAACTGGTCGTCGCCGACGAACCGGGCGTCGACGAGCACGGGGAACCCGTGGAGTACGCGCGTACGATTCGCCTCCAACCGGCACGCCCCGTCGCCGTGGAACCACCCGCCGAACAGACCGCCGATCCGACCGACGACATGCGCCTGGTGCTCGACAGCGTTGCGACGGAACGCATCGCGCATCATCCCGCTCCTGACCTTCCACCTGGTTTCCTGAAGGCGGCTGCTGACCTCGCCACCGATTTCGGACGCGTTCGCGACATTGCCGACCTTCACAGGCTGATTGGGCGAGCCGCGACGATGATCGACGCCAGCGGCATGGTGTTGTGGATGGCGTCTCGGAATGGAGCCGAGCTGCGGCCATTGCTCACCTACGGCTACAGCCCGCAGGTAGTGGCTCGCCTGACGACGGTTCCTCGCACGGCGAACAATGCGGCGGCTGCGGCATTCCGGAGCGGCGCCCTTCAAGTCGTCGGGTCCGAGCCCGGCGCAGCCGGCGCGGTCGTCGGTCCCATCCACTCATCGAGCGGCTGCATCGGTGCGCTCGCCGCCGAGCTGAGCGGCGGGGAGGCGTCCGAACGTGTGCAGGCGCTCGTCGCGATCGTCTCGGCCCACCTCGCAAACGTCCTCGCCACCGAGAGCGAAGAGCCGGTCGAAACCATCGAAAGACGCGCAGCCGCGCAGGCGTAGTCTTTTCGCGGACTCCTACGCCGGACGCCCTCGAGGCCGTCTGGTCTGCCCTTCGATCGTCGCTTTCACCGTGGTGTCTTTCTTGTCGCGCACGATGCCAACCGTCACTTCGTCGTTGATGGATTCCCGCAGACGGCGCAGCAGGTCGTCGCGTGACCTCACGCTGGCGCCGTCGATCGACGTGATCACGTCGCCGGCCTTGAGCCCGGCGTGGGCGGCGGCGGATCCTTCGGAGACGCTGGCGACCAGCACGCCCTCTTTCGCTCCGAAATAGTCCGCAAGCTGCGGCGTCAGCTCGTTGATGGTGATGCCAAGCCGCCGTCCCGAGAAGACGCCCGGCGCGTTGAAATCGAAGTTGAAGTTGAACGGCAGGCGGTCGCCCAGCCGGCCAAGATCGCGACCGAGATCCCGCATGTACGCGCTCATATCGCTCGAAAGCATCATGTCGCCGCGACGATCGTCGGGCGTGACGTCCACCTCGCGCTGCTGACCGTCACGCCTGACGGTCGCCTTGACGGAGCGTCCTGACGGCGTCTCCTGCACGAGCCGCGCGAATTGCCGCGCGCTGCGCACGCGCTCGCCGTCGAACGACACGATCACGTCCGACTGCTTCAGTCCGGCTTTGTCCGCCGGGCTGTCCGGATCGACCTCCTCGATCACAACGCCGCCGTCCGTGTCCGCGATACGGACGCCAATCCCAGCGCCCCGACCGGCCAGGACGGTCAGGGCCCGACCGCGGGTTCCCTGCTCAGCAGAGTCGAAAGGCCTTTCCGGAAGCAGCACGCGAGGTCCGCTCTGGGCGAGAGCGGTGGAGCCCATATGCCGGTAGAGCGGCGGCCCAACCACGACCGCGACCGCTGCCACGCCGAGCGCGACCACCAGAATGCTGAATATCTTCAACAGCCTCATTGACTTGCCCCCTAAACACTCAATGAGACGAGGGAGTGCCACGAAAAGTTGGCTACAATCGGCGGCGGAATAACTCTCCATCACAGGCGACACGGGGGACACGGAGTTTCTGATCCAGGACCAATCCTCCCTTCTCGGTGTCGTCTGCGGTCGAGATTTTTCACGACCACACCGCTGACGACATGGCTAAAACGAACCCCTCCAGTTCGCTCCGCGAAACAAAAGCGCAAATCCTCGAGCGGACCGAGCGCGACAAGATCAAATTCATGCGTCTCCAGTTCACCGACATTCTGGGGACGATCAAGAACGTCGAGATTCCCGACCGGCAATTCGACGAGGCGCTCGACGGCAAGATCATGTTCGACGGCTCGTCGATCGAGGGTTTTGTCCGTATCGAAGAGTCGGACATGTACCTGCGCCCGGACTTCGCGACGTTCCGCGTATTTCCCTGGCCCGGCACCACGGGCGAGCGCGTTGCGCGGATGATCTGCGATATCTACACGCCCGACGGGCAGCCGTTCGCCGGTGATCCGCGCGCATGCCTGAAGAAAGTCATCGCGATGGCCGCCGACAAGGGCTACGCGATGAACGCCGGACCCGAAGCGGAGTTCTTCCTCTTCCAGACCAGGGACGGCATCGCCACGACGGAAACCCATGATGGAGCCAGTTACTTCGACCTGAGCCCCGTCGACATGGGTGAAGACGTCCGCCGCGAAATCGTGCTCGCCCTCGAAGCGATGGGGTTCCACGTCGAGGCCGCGCACCATGAGGTGGCCCCCGGCCAGCACGAAATCGATTTCCGGTACGACGATGTCCTGACGACCGCGGACAACATCAGCACGTTTCGATTCGTGGTGAAGAACATTGCCATCAAGAACGGATTGCATGCGACGTTCATGCCCAAGCCTATCTACGGCATCAATGGGTCCGGCATGCACACACACATGTCGCTGTTCTCGGGCGGCACGAATATCTTCTACGACGCGAAGGCGCCTTGGCAGCTCAGTCAGATCTGCCTGAATTACATCGGCGGCATCCTGCGTCACGCAAAAGGGTTCTGCGCCGTCACCAACCCGCTCGTGAATTCGTACAAGCGCCTCGTTCCAGGGTACGAGGCGCCGACCAACATCGCGTGGTCCGAGGTGAATCGCAGTCCGCTCGTTCGCGTGCCGGCGACGCGGGGAACCGGGACACGGATCGAATTGCGAATGCCGGATCCGTCCTGCAACCCGTACCTCGCGCTGGCCGTGATGCTGCGCGCCGGTCTCGACGGAATCGAAAAGAAGGTCGATCCAGGTCCGCCGATCAACAAGAACATCTACAAGATGAGCCACCGCGAACGGCGGCATCTTCGGATCGACGAACTGCCGGGGAATCTGAGCGAAGCGCTGGACGAACTAGAGAAGGACGACCTGGTGAGAGACACGCTCGGCGACCATCTGTTCGAGCATTTCATGACCGCCAAGCGTGAAGAGTGGCAAGACTACATCAAGCACGTCTCGCCGTGGGAGATCGATAGATACCTCGGAATGTACTGACCTGAAGGTCGCAAGTCAGAAGTCAGAAGTCAGAAGTCAGCGAGCTCATTCGTACTTCTGACTCCCTCCTTCTGACTTGCCAGCTTCAGCGAGCTCCTTCTGACTTGCCAGCTTCAGCGAGCTCCTTCCGACTTGCCAGCTTCAGCGAGCTACCAGCGCACCCTGAACACGAGCTGAACGATTCGCGCGGTGTTGTCACCGAGCAGACTGGTCAGACGGAAGCTGTCCGCGCTCGTTCCGGCCTGTGTGTTCCCGGTCGTGTTATTCGCTCCACCGCCTACCGGCGTACCGGTCTGATTCGGGCCGTTTCCGGTGAAGAACGTCGACGACATGCCGAGGGGCACGTACTGAACGCCCGACGTATTCGCCGTGTTGAAGTACGGCGAGTTCAATGCATTCAGCATCTCGACGCGGAACTCGGCCGAGGTGTGGCCGGCCATCTTGACACGCTTCACGGCGCTGAGGTCGAACCGGACCAGGCGCGGTCCATTCACGACCAGGGTTCGAACACCGCAATCGCCGAACGACGGCGAGGTCTCGATGCAGTCCGGACCGTTCGCCGGTGCAAGGTAGCGGCCGGTCGGTGCACCGAGCGCCCCGTATCCGTTTGCGGACGTGGCGCTGACGGTGAACGCCTTGACAGTATTCTGAATGATGTCGTCCGGCAGAATGTACAGCTGCGCAACGCCGTTCACGGACGGTCCCACGCGCAGGTCAATCGACTTCTTGAACTCGTCGATCGTCATCCCGACGAGCCGAACGTTGCCGAAATCGAGCATCTCACCGGTCTGCACGCGTCCGACACCATCGATCTCCCACCCGCCGATGAGCGCATCCTTCCACCCACTGGCGTTGCTGGCCCAGCGCTGGTCCTTGCCGAATGGCAGCTCGTAGATGATGTTGCCCTTGAACGCGTGCTGCACGTTGCCGGTCTGGCCTGTCTGGACGATCTCTTCGATCGGTTTCTGGAATCCATAGCGCTGCTGCACGAACGCATCGCTCCACGCGTAGCTGGTGTTGAATGCCACGCCGTGCGAGAGACGTTTCCGGAACTCCAACTGTACCGAGTTGGCGCGCGTGCCGCCGGCGTTCGTCGTGAAGTCCGCGCCGCCAATCACGTCGGGGTTGGCGAGGAAATAATTCGCCGGAATCCCCGCCGTAATAGCATTCGCCCGGAAGGACGCATTCCCTACGAAGCCGTTTGTGGAGTTCGTCGATGCAAAGCCGAAGGGGTTCGGGTTCCGCGCCGCCAGGAATCCGAGGAACGTCGAGTTCATCCACGGTGTGCCTGTGTACGCCGTCGGGTCGTTCGCGCGATTTGATCCCAGCGCGTTGTAATACGCCAGGAAGACCGGCAGCGGCGCCGTGCCGGGTGCGCCTGTGTACGCGAACGTCGCCCCACGGCCGGCGGCGATGTTCGCCTGTAGATTGGCCTGCGCCGTTTTGAACTCGTTGATGAACCCGTTCTGCTTGATGTCGATCTCGTTGATGTTCACCGTCTCCCAGTCGTGCAGGTGGCGGCTTCCGACATAGCGGATTTCAAATGCCGTGTCGCGGCCCAGCTTGCGCTGCCAGCCGACCGAATACGACTGCGTGTAGGACAGCTGGAGATTCGAATCGAAGACGTTCACGCTGTCCACCGACTGCGGCAGAATGGGATACGCAACCGCGGGCGCCGGTTGCAACGTAATGCGGCTCGCGTCCCGAAGGAGCAGCGGCAGCGTGCCGAGATTGCCGAGCGTGGACGTTCGATCCAACGCGACCGAAATGCCGCGGTTGTTACCGAACACGCCGGTGAAGTCCGACATGCCGGGCCGGTTGTAGGCCATGCCGAACCCGCCGCGAATGGCGCTGTCGCCTTCCTCCGAACCAAAGAGGAGCTTTCCGATGCCGCCTTCCTGCGACGGCGGCTGCCACGCGAACCCGATGCTCGGGCCGAAGTTATTTTGGTCGGCGCTGTAGGCGTACGTGCCTTCGGGATACTGGACCAGCGTCGTCTTGGACCCGGTCAGCGTCCCGGGCTTGAACAGGTTGCCATCTCCGGACACGCCGTACAGCCCGGCTTCCGTCGTCGTCGTATAGCTGTTGTTGACCGGATAGAACGGATTCTGGAGCACGTAACGGAAGCCGCCGCTGATCGTCAGGTTCGGCGTCGCACGCCAGCTGTCTGCGACGTAAAAGTCGAATTCACGCATGCGTCCCGCCGCACGCGACTTCCCAAGCGGCACGTATTCAGTCCCGTCCGGGTTGATTCGTGCGTCGCCGGTCAGCGACGTGACGCGGCCGGTCAGAATTGCGTAGAGATTCTGCGCTTGCGCGAGGTCGGCAGCGGAGGCCCCTGGGAAGTTGGCGGCGGTAAACATTGCCGTGGCCGGCTCGGTTGAGACCAGACCGAAGCCGACGGTCGGCACCTTCGTCTGGTTCTCGAGCCACACGTCGGCCTGCAGCATCGTGCCGCCGAGCGTGACGCTATGTCTGCCGCTGATCCACGTCGCGGTGTCCTCGATGACTTTGGTGCTGGCTTCGCGGGAGGAATTCGCCGCCGTCCCCTGGCCCGGCGTGTTGCCGGTGGTCGTCACGCCGCTCGCGAGGTTGGTCAGCGCGAAACCGGTGCCGCAGCACGCGCCTGCGAAATTCAACCGGTAGCCGCCCGTTCCGCTGAACATGTTGGGCTCGAGCTCCGGCGAGAACAACGTCGCGCCACCGGTGCCGCCCACGCGGAATTCATTCACGATGTTGCTGCCGAAGGTCGACCGCAGCGATTCAGAGGTCGTCCAGCGCGTGGACTGCTGGCTTCCCGTCATCGGCATCCCGGGGAAAGGCACCTGAGCGTTGTTCGTCGTGTCGGGTGTCGAGTTGATGTGCCGGTAGTTCATCGACCCGGTCAGCCGATGCCGCTGAGATACTTCGTAGTCGATGCGCACCGTCGGGGCCGGGTTGAAGCTCTTGGTCGGCGTCGAGAACGTGTACTGCTGAACGAGGGGATTCGATAGCGCGGCGATGCTGCCTGTTCCCTGGGTCGCTTTCTGAATGTCGCCGAGCGCTTTCGCCACGGTCGCATCGGGCGTGGCCAGTTGCCCGTTAGCGGCCGCGAGCGCAAGCAAGTCGACCTTCGCGACACCGCCATCTGCGACGTTGTAGCTGAAAATCCCTCTCACGGCATCCGGCGCAAGCACGACGCGCTGCAGTGTGCTCTCGGCCGGGGCGCGCTGCTCTTCGTAATTGAAGAAGAAGAACGCTTTGTTCTTCATGATCGGTCCGCCCTGCGCCACGCCCTGCTGGTAGTTGCGCAGCTTGTCCTTCGGCGCTTTGCCAGTTTCGGGATCGGGCGGGAGGTCGCGGTTGCGGAACCAGGTGTTCGCGTTCAACGCATCGTGACGCAGGTACTCGTACGCGGTCCCCGACCAGGTGTTCGATCCGGACTTGGTGACGAACTTGATCTGCACGCCACCCTGCCCGGTCGAGTCTGCGGTGTTGCCCGCGGTCGTGACGGTCACTTCCTCAACCGAGTCGAGCGTCGGGCTCAACCGCGCGAAGTAGCCGTCCGACGTCTTCAGGTAGTTGTCCTGGACGTTCATGCCGTCGAGCGTGATGTTGATCGCGCTCTTCGGAAGTCCGCTGACCGTGGAGTTGCGCGCGGTGCCCGACGTGTTGAACCCGGCCAGCGACGTCAGCGAGTCGAGCGCGTTGCGGCTCGTCAACGGCAGGCTGGTGATTTGCGTGCCGGTCAGGTTGGTCGCAATCGCGGGCGACTGGGTCTGCACGACGGTCGCCGATTCGCCGACAACGGTCACGTTCTCTGCGAGGGTACCCACTGAGAGTGTCACTTTCACAGTGGCGGGCACCGAGGCATTCAAGGTCACCGAGTTCAGCACCGCGGTCTTGAAGCCCATCAGCGAAACGGTGACGGTGTATGTGCCGCCCGGTAGCGATGGAACGGAGAAACCGCCATCGCTGGCTGTGACGGCGTTGTATTCGGCCCCCGTGCCGTTGTTCTGGATCTTGACGTCCGCGCCCGGAATGACGGCACCTGAGGTATCCACGACGGTGCCGGACAGCGTGGAGAAGAAGCTGCCTTGGGCCTGGGCCACGGAGGCAGTCAGGCCGACGAGCATCGCCGCCACGAGACCGTGACGAAAGACACGAACCCTCATCGAATCCCCCTTGAAAACTGTTACAGGCCTTACAAACTTCGCGTGAAGAATTACCCCGCAGCCCCCTGCCGGTCAACGGCAAAACACGCCTTTTGTCCTGAATCCGGGCGGCTCTTCCAAAAACCCGATTTGTAACGTCACGAGGTCAGCACGTCGTCCAGTCAGGACGACACGCTGTTGAGAAAAGTGTGATCTCGGGGGTTTTGTTTGGCTTTTCGGCCCGAGCGGCTCGGGCATGCGATTTGATGCTGTTCGCAGGCGGGTCGCGCCGGTTCACGGGGTGCGTAACTTCAGGCAGGCGCTGGCATCGCCGCATCCCGATCACGTTCACGAATCGGCGGGACCCACTCGAATCTGGTAACCGGGTGATTTGGTATCAGGCCAAATTGGCTGAGTAATTGATCGGGTCAGTGA
>JBKPDW010000363.1:0-14034 GCA_046728115.1 Acidobacteriota bacterium
CGTGCCGGGCGACCAGGCGCACCGATTCGTCATCCATGACCGAGACACGATCTACTCCGCGGGTGTCGATCGGACGCTCGCGGCGATGGGCCTGACCGTGCTCAAGACGCCGGTTCGCGCTCCGCAAGCGAACGCGTTCTGTGAGCGACTGATCGGAACAATCCGTCGGGAATGCCTGGATTTCTTCATTCTGCTCAATGAGCGGCATGTCCGCC
The DNA here is from genome assembly GCA_046728115.1 of Acidobacteriota bacterium. Taxonomy (GTDB): domain Bacteria; phylum Acidobacteriota; class Vicinamibacteria; order Vicinamibacterales; family CAVVIG01; genus CAVSWN01. Next base: position 216 of record JBKPDW010000363.1, read on the forward strand.
ACGTCTTGCAGCGGTGGGTCGCTCATTACAACCGCGGCCGGCCGCACGCGAGTCTGGGACCAGGCATTCCTGAACTTCCTCGAGTCGACAACGCGATCGGCCATGCGAGCGGCCATCGGCTTCCGGATGGCTATCGAGTCGCCGCATCACCGATCCTGGGTGGGCTACATCACGAATATCGTCTTGAGCCAAAGGCGGCGTGAACAGAATATTTGCGGAGGACAACCCTTCCGAGCGTTCGGCATCTCGACGTCGGCGCACAACTGAACCTATCCTGTCGTCAACCGCATCGAGGAGTCCGACATGGAGAAACCGCGACCCACACCTGATGTTCGATTCGTGTTCCATCCCGAGGCTGACACCTCGTACCGGCACTTCGAGGGTCACGAGTTGGCGCCATTTGCGGCGGGTGTCACGGCGGTGACTCGTGCGAACGCGTGGTGGCTGGCCGAGTCGGCGCTCCTGACCTATTGGGATCCAGCCGTGGCGATCGGCCGGTTTGCAGGCGCGGGGCTGGCAGCGACGTTTGTGGAGCAAGCGGACACGCAGGCGTATGTGGCGGCGAGCCTGGACGCTGTCCTCGTCTGCTTTCGTGGCACACAGCCGGGCCGCCTCGGTGACATCGTCGATGACATCGTGATTCCGCTGGTGCCGTGGACGCATGACGCTCACGGCTTCGTCCATCTCGGGTTCAGCAACGCACTGGAGCGCGTGTGGTCGAAGCTCGTCGCGGTCGTCGAACCGCTCGCGAAAACGCGCAGCGTGTGGTTTGGCGGCCACAGCCTGGGCGCGGCCCTCGCGACGCTGGCTGCGGATCGCTACGAGAAGACGGCGGGCGTCTGCACGCTGGGGTCGCCGCGCGTCGGCGACCCGATCTTCGCCGCGCATTTCAACACGAAATTTGGCGAGCGGTCGCTACGGTACGTCAATGACACTGACATCGTCACGCACGTTCCGCCTCCATTGCCGCTGCCGTACGAACACGTGAAAAGCCTGCGCCACATTAACGCTGACGGACACGTCACGACGCAGACACCGTCTTCGGAACATTTCCTTCCGCAGGTGTTCGGCAGCACGAAGCATTTGCGGGAAGTATGCGACGGGCTGCAATCTGGTGCGCTCACCATCGCGCCGGACTTTCTCCTCGATCACATGCCGCGCGCGTATACCGTTGACATCTGGAACGACTTTGATGCGCGTGGTCCGCTGTGAATCGCGTCTGCCTGCGACGACCGGGTGGGGGCAGGATTTCGCGATCGTTAGCGCGAACAGGAGCACGACGCCTCCCAGGATGTGCGAAAAGCGCCGCTATTTTACGCAGTTGGAATAAACACCCCACAGGCCAAGATCGAGTTTTCAAGAACCACTGTGATCCGCAAAAAGTCAATCCCGGAAGATCTTGTGGCAAGTTTGGTCCGTTGCTCAAGCGATCGACGGCTTGATTTAGTCGGCAAAATGCCATAAAATGCCAGGCAACTTGCCGGAAGGCCTTGGAGGTCGCTTGACTAAATCCGCCGTCGCTGAGGCACGCGCCGTTCAACAGCCGAGCTGGCATTGTCAAGACGTTTGCGGTCTGTTCTGATGGCGCCATGTCCCAACCGTCGACCCGACCAGCCCTCTACAAAGGCTATCGCTTCCCGCCGGAGATCATCAGTCATTGCGTGTGGCTCTACTACCGCTTCGGCGTCAGTCTACGTGACGTCTCCGAGCTGATGCTGGCTCGCGGGATTGAGGTTTCGCACGAAGCTATCCGCCTCTGGACGCTGCGGTTCGGCATGGAGTACGCCCGGCGAATTGCGGCGCATGCGGGGCGCCTGCTCGAACCTCTGGCACCTCGACGAACTCTGCCTGATGATCAATGGGGAGCGCGGCTGGCTGTGGCGGGCCGTCGATGATGCGGGCGAGGTCCTCGACGTCTTCGTTCAGCGCTCTCGGAACGCACGCGCCGCGAAGCGCTTCTTTCGCAAGCTCATGAAGGGACTGCGGATAGTGCCGCGCGCGATTGTGACCGATCGGTTGGCGAGCTACGCCGCGGCGAAGGCCGTCGTGATGCCGACAGTCGGCCATATTCGCGGCGGGCGCCAGAACAACCGCGCTGAAAACTCGCACCAACCCATCCGTCAACGCGAGCGCGGTCTGCAACGCTTCAAGAGCCTGCGGCACGCGGCGCGGTTCTGTTCCGTGTTCAGTATCGTCTGCAACCAGTTTCGGCCGGGCCGCCATGCGCTCTCGGCCCGCAACTATCGCACGGTGATGCGCCGGCGCTGGCGGGAGTGGGACGTCGTCTCGGAAGCGAGGGCATTCGCTCTGGCAGCGTGAAGTCTTGACCACGCGTCCGTCCATGCTGGTGACGGCTCCACGCTCGAGTCTTCTCCGATGCCGCGAACAACTTGACAACGCCCAAAAAAGAACGCCCCCGCATAGCGGGGATTATGGAGGACCCAGAGCGCCCGCGAGTGCTCCAACCGCCCCCACAACGTCTCGCCTTGGTGCGGGCCGTACCGCGCTCGGCGAGGGAATGACAGCTGCTGCGTGCGAAACGCTTTCACGGTCGCGGTCGCCGATCCCGTGCGGCGAAACGTTTGGAAGAAGGCGCGGAGCGTCTCCTGGACCTGCCGGTCCGGATCCAGACCGACCCGACCGGCGGCGTCATACACGAAGCCCACGGGCAAGGGGATTTCGAGTTCGCCCCGACGCGCCTTGTTCACGATGCCACCGCGCAGCCGCGCCCGCAGTACATGCAACTCGGCTTCGGACATCGTGCCCTTCAGCCCGAGCAACAACCGATCGTTGAAATGCGCGGGATCGTAGAGCCCGTCCTCATCTAAGATCAGCGTCTCGGTCAGCGCGCAGATTTCGAGGAGCCGATGCCAGTCCATCGAGTTGCGCGCCAAGCGTGACACCTCCAATCCCATCACCAGCCCTGCGCGACCGAGTCCGACATCGCGGACCAGCTGCTGAAACCCTTCGCGGTCGGCGGCCGACGCCCCTGACTGGCCGAGGTCTCGGTCGATGACGACGACCTGCTCGATCGGCCAGCCCAGTTCCACCGCGCGTTGGCGGAGCGCGTATTGGCGCTGGGTACTCTCGGTGTTTTCCACGACTTGGCGCAATGTGGACTGTCGCACATAGAGATAGGCCTGGCGGCGCAAGTGGCGTGGCGTAATCTTCTGCGATCGGTCTCCCGTTAGATCCATGCGGCCTCCGGGTGTGAGAGCCGCCATCTGTGTCCAGAGCTGCGCGAGCTCCGTGTGGATGAAGGAAGGAATCCCGAGTGGTGGAGCCGAGGGCGCCATCGGATCGGCGGGACGTGGACACCGCGCCCACGCGTGGAGCCAGGCCGCCACGCCTTGGCGCAGCAGGATCGCTAGTCCGAGGCTCGGCCCGTCATCGGGACCACGCTGCCCGAGCGCCAGCCGCCGCAACGCTTCGTAACTCGCCACCAGCGTCGCGGTCGTTGCTTCTCCGGAGGCGACGTCGGGCGGCTCGCTCAACGGTGTTTTTTTTCCGCGCGTCGCAAGGCCCGCTCGAGGCTCCGTGGGTGCACGTCGAGCCCGAAGTGGGCGTGAATCCGCGGCAGCAACGCCCGGACGCTGAGCGCCGGGTCCTCCGTCCGCAGCGTCGCCACAAAGGTCATCACCGCGTCGTCGAGCTTGTGCGCACCGTTCGGCCCGCGTTTCCGCGGCACCAGGCCGGCGATCCCCCGTTGCTTGAAGGCGGTCTGCGTCTGATAGAACGTCGGGCGCGAGACTCCAAAGGCATCGGCCGTGCGCGCCACAGGGGCGCCCTCGACGTCGACCTGACGGAGCATTTCGTACTTCACCTGCACGAGATCCCGCGGATCGAAAAAGTCGTGCGAGGCGAACAGCGGGGCCTGGACGGCGTGGGGGCGAGGATGCAGCGTGCCGTGGGCGCGCAAGGCGTCGGCTTTGGCATCGCGTCGGGGTGATCGAGGCATCGTAAGTATAATTATGCCGCATATCGTGGGGAGCCGTCAAGCCATTCGCCGGCACCCGCCCTCGCCAGTCCCTCTTTATACGCTTTTCTTCACGCTCCAGGCGACAAGCGCTCGACCTGACCCCCGAGACACAGCGGCGTAATTCCTCTAACACATACGGCGTCATTTCCTTAACACTCCCGATCGGCTTGGTCGCCCGAGGGCTGGACCTCCAGACCCGTCAGGAGATCGGCGAGCCGACAGAGGTCGTCGTAGCGGAAATGGGCTCGGCCCGCGCCGAGCACCACCGTCGGATTGTCAGGCGCGACATCGGTCCACTGGCGCGGAAGTCGGGCGAGTTGTCCCGAATCGTCGTGGAAGTAGACGCTTTCCTCGCCCCACGTCTGCCGGCAATCGACTAACTGAAACGTCCGGCCACGCAGTGGATGAAAGGGATGGGTAACCCGGAAGGTTTGTGTCTCACTGCCTGTAGGCGGTGCAATCGACAGCTCACGCCAACGCGTTCTGTGAGCGACTGGTCGGAACAATCCGTCGAGAATGCCTGAATTTCTTCATTCTGCTCAATGAGCGGCATCTCCGACACGTCCTGCAGCGGTGGGTCGCTCATTACAACCGCGGCCGGCCGCACGCGAGTCTGGGACCAGGCATTCCTGAACTTCCTCGAGTCGACAACGCGATCGGCCATGCGAGCGGCCATCGGCTTCCCGACGGCTATCGGGTCGGTGCATCGCCGATTCTGGGCGGGCTACATCACGAATATCGTCTTGAGCCAAAGGCGGCGTGAACAGAATATTTGCGGAGGACACAGTGACGCTTGCGCGCATATCGGTGCACGATATCAGCCGAGACCGGTAAGCTCAATCGGTACAAGATGTACGGAATTTTCGGTAGGGACACCGTACAGGGACAATTCGGGCTGCGATATTCTCAAATCAGGCGGGAACTTCTTCGACGTGCTTGAGCGACGGCAGCTTCTTGATCGCCTTTCCGCTCTTTTCTTCGGCCAACCGAATCTCGTAGAGGCTCTGAAGATTCAGCCAAAACTGTGGCGTCGTCCCGAAAAAGTGCGCCAAGCGCAACGCCGTGTCTCCCGAAATCGCACGCTGACCGTTGAGAATCGCAGTGACGCGATTCGTCGGAACCTTCAGCCGACGGGCGAGCTCCGCGGCGCTCATGTCGAGGGTCTCAAGCTCGTCGGCCAGGTGCTCTCCGGGATGAATAGCCCTCGGTGCCATGTTGTGATCCTCAGTGATAATCGACAATCTCGACGTTTGACGGGCCAGGCGATCCGTCCGGCCACTCAAAGCAGATGCGCCACTGATCATTCACGCGGATGCTGTACTGCCCCTTGCGATCGCCCTTTAACGCCTCGAATCGGTTGCCGGGCAATGCCGCCAGGTCCTGAAGGACGTGGGCGGCTTCGACCCGATCGAGCTTGAGCCGGGCCGGCCGCTCGATTCCTGATAGCGCCTTAACACGTTTACCCGCCGCAAAGTCAGCCGTTCGCTTATCGCGGTAGCTGACAATCATCCGTTCACATTATGCCATGAAGTTACGCGTTACGTCACGCATAATGATCGGAGCCCCGAGGTTCCGACACAGGACGTTGGGTCACAGCACAACCCCAATCGGGTCGATGCCCAGATCGCTCTGCTCGTACTGTCCATTAATCGATCTGAGGTCAGGGCTGCGGAAATCGCGTCAGGAATCGCTCTGAGCCATTCCGGTCAGGCAAGGTTGTACCCGTCGGTTCACGCTTTGCAGGCTGACTCAACTTGTGTGAAACGACGTCCGACCGAGCCGGCGTCGGCGTAGAGCCGGGTAGGGAACGCGGACTGACCAGGCGTTTTCGGTCGCGTCGTTGGCGGCTCTCACGCGGCAGCTCGGTGATAGAACTTCAAAGCCGCCGAGCCGCTCTCGACACGCAGTGTGGCCTTGATGGTTCGGCGCTCCGCGAGAGGCACGATTAACCGGTTGCCCAGGCCCTGGTGGTTGCGTTCGTGATGATAATGGTCCGCGAACTCACGCACCGCTTGTCGGAGCAACGTTTCCCCGACGAGAATGAGGCGGTTCGAACATGATTCCTTGATGGTTCGCACGAAGCGCTCCGAGTATGCATTGAGATTCGGTGACCGGGGTGGCAGACGCACCGCCTGCACGTCGGCGGCGGCGAGCGTCTCGCGAAAGGCCAGGGTGAACCGCGGATCCCGATCGTGGATCAAGAAGCATTTCCCCGTCAGAAAGCCGTCGCCAACACCAGTCAGATTGCGGGCCATCTGGCTCATCCAGGCGCTGTCGGGCTCTGGGGCGATGCCGGCGATGTGGATGCGGCCCGTGGACAGGTCGATGAGGAAGAGTACAGCGAACCGCGTCAGCCCGCGACTGGTCCAAACGTCCACGGTAAAGAAATCCGCCGCGGCCAGAACCTCCCAATGCCCTTCAGGAACTCGGTCCACGTCGTTTTCTTCAGCCGATCCTGCGCGGGCTCTATGCCGTGTTTACGGAGGACAGTGGCGATCGTGCTTCGGGAGACCTCGTGATCGAGGTTCGCGAGGGCTCCTTGGATCCGCGTGTAGCCCAGCCGCGGTTCTCGGTCGCCATCCGCACGATCAACGCTGGGATCTCGCTCATGATCGGCGGCCGTCCCGGACCACGACGCGTACTGCCGTCAATATTGCTTGGCGATGAGGGTCCGGTGCCACGCCAGCAACGTGTCCGGCGTCACGATGGTGGCGAATTCGTGCAACAGCCGTCGTCCCTGTGTCCGGACTTTCGAGGCGAGCCGCCGCCGCTGGTCGTCGGATTCGTCGGTGAAGTGCAGGCGCCCGGCTCCGATCTGTTCACGCAAGACGCGATTCTCTTCCTGAAGATAATCGATGATGTCGCGCTGCTGCTGGTGAACCAGCCAGCGAGCGCGACCAGAACGAACTGCAGTGGATGCGCGAAGTGTCCTTCGATGCTGGCGCCGCCGCTCGCGACGACCCGGGAGGCCACGCATCGCTTTCAACATGTCGCGATCTGATTCGGCGTATCGCGGCTGAGAATTGTCTCTGGGGCGCTCCGCGGATCCACGGCGAATTACTGAAGCACGGAATAACAATTTCGGAACGCACCGTCTCGCGCAATTACGCGGCCACCCGACAACCCGATCACAAACCTGGCGGACATTCCTCGCGAACCACTTCGCAGGACAGATCTCACCGGTGATGTTCGCGGAAGCGGACGATGAGGACGTCGTCGTCGACGCCTCTGACGTGTCGTTGCACCGAGCTCTATCGATGGATGCGTCGTGCGCCTCCATGCACGGGCCAACCGTCGATTCGCGCCCGTTCGCGCCAGCCCTCGTCGCTCGACGTGAGCCTCGACCAATATCACCCTCGGGACTGTACGAAACGCGCAAGAGCAGCGGCCGCGCCCCGCCGCGGCACCTACCGCCGCAACCAGCCTCGCGGGGTCCGCCGGCTCACTTTGGTATGTAGCGAAAAGTGCCTTCGCGACCGATGGCAGTGTGGGATCACTTCGCCCGGCGTGCTCGGACCATTTTGCAGTTCTGAGTCTCGACTCGAAGAACAGTCACGTTGTCAACGTCGTGGCAGGGCCGACATTTCGTTCCGTCCGCGACATGTGAACGGTCGTGATTTGCACGGGTCCGAATATTGGCGAACCCCAACACGCGCGAGGCCTGGTGACCGCGTCCGGCAGAATCCGCTAAAACGTGAACCGTGCACCCCACTGAACCTGGCGCGGATCACGGGCGACGGTCCTGACAAGGAACGACGCCACGTTCATGTTGTTGTTCCCGCCTGTCAGGTCGACGAAGTTCGGGACGTTGAACATCTCCAAAAACAGTTCCATCCGCCGCGCGCCGCTGAACCTGAAGGCACGAGTGAGGCGGAGATCGAGTCCACGCGTCATGTTCAGCTCCAGCAGCGAAGCGTCGATCGGCGTTAGCCCCAGCGATGATCGAAACCTGTTGATCAGTTGAAGCTCCTCATTGGGGTCGCCACGGCCGACCCGCGGCGGCAGGCCTGCGGGCCGATCGCCGCTTGTGTTGCCGTCGCCGTCGAGATCAATCCCCGCCTGGACGCGCCCGATCGGGAAGCCGCTGACAAACCGCAGGATCCCACTGAGCTGGAACTCCCACGGCAGCATCGTCGATGCCGAGACGGTGAGGTTGTGACGCGTGTCGGTGGTGTTGTATCCCGCTTCCTGCGGTGTCCGCTGCGTCCCTCGCACCGTGCTGTAGAAATCGACGCCGTCGAGCCAGCTCCTTGAGAGTGTGTACGAGACCTGGAGGGTATTGGCGCCGCGGACGCGCGTCCGCAACTGCGTTTCCAGCGCGTCGTACGTGCTGTTCGTGAAATTCTCGATCATCGTCACGCGGCTGAAAGCAGGAACCGGGCGCGGGTTGCTCGCGGTGATCGCGCCGCTCGCCGGCAGATTGCGGTCCGTCGATCCGAGCTGATCGGTCCCGCGGCCGTGCACGTAATCGATGTCGAGCGCCGTCGTGCCGTTCATCTGCCAGCCTATGCCGCCGGTGGTGTTGAACGATTGCGGCAGGCTGAAGTCGTCGGACAGCATCAGCACCTGGCGGACGCCGCCTTGCGCCAGATACGAGTCCAGGCTCTGCCCGCCGAGGACGGCGTTGACGTCGGGGAAGAACTTCAGACGCTGCGGATCCTGAATGATGACGGCGCCGCCAATGGTCATATCCTGCACGGTCGCATCGAACCAGGGCCGGTTGCGGGTGACGTACAAGCCCGCTCCGCCGCGCGCCACCAGGCGGCCGGAGCCGTTCACGTCCCAGGTGACTCCCACGCGCGGCTGGACGTTGTGGTAGTCGTTGCCGCGGTTCTTGCTGATGAAATGGTCGATTCCGGGAAACCGAGGATCACCGATGAGCCCCTCAAAGAAATCGTTGAGCCGCATGTTCGTATCGAGGTCGTAGCGAAGACCCATGTTCAGCCGCACGCGGCTGGACACGCGCCAGTCGTCCTGAAGGAACGCGCCGGTCGTGTAGGTCTGGTACCTGTAGAACCCGGGATTCTGGATCGTGAGTGAAAACGGCCATGTCCGTGGATCGTTCACGTCGAAGGGCGCATCGGTGTTGAACGCGAACCGTCCCTTCTCGTTGAAATGGGCCTCGAAGGGAAAGACCACGCGCGACACCTCGCCTCCGAATTTGATGTCGTGCGACGACAGGTTGATGTACATCGCGTCGCTGAGGGTCTCCGTGTTCCGGTCGAAGTACTGCGGCGCGATGTTGTTCTGGCCCCAGGTGAACGACGGCCGGGTGATGCCCAGGCCGTCGCTCGCGGGCACCGTGGCGAGGTAATCCTTCAGATAGTGGAACCGCAGCGTGTTCACCTTGTTACGAGCGACCACCCAGTTGTACTCGCCGACCAAGCTGTGCGCGCGGATCTTGTCGTCGGTGGAATTGGAGGTCAGCCTCAGCCCGTCGACCTGCCGGTCGGGCTGGTGAGCGCCGCCGAGCGATTGATTGTTGTAGGCATAGCGGACGATGAAAGAGTGTGCATCGTTGGCGCGATGATCCACCTTGAGGTCGATCATGTCGTCGCGCGTCGGCGTCGGATAGACGCCGTTTTCGAGCGTCGCGAACGGATTGGTCGGCGGAAGAGCCGTGATGGTCGTCGCGTTGACGTCCAGATGCTCGAACGCGCTGAAGAAGTGGGTGCGGTTCTGGCGTATCGGTCCGCCAAAGGATCCGCCAACCCGTGTCTGACTAAACGGTGGCTTTGTCGTCGCGAAATAGTTCTTGGCATTTAGGGCGTCGTCGCGGCCGAAATAGAAGGCGCTACCGGTGAACTCGTTGCCGCCGGCCTTGGTCACCACCGCGACGACCGCCGACAGCGCGCTGCCGTACTGCGCATCGAACTGGTTGCGGAAGACCTTGAATTCCTGCACGGCGTCCTGGGTGACGTTGATGATCGGGCTCCCCCAGTCGGTGTCGTCCACCGAGGCACCATCGATCAGGGTTGTGAAGCCGTTGCGTTGATCGGCCACACCACCGAACTTCGCATACGCGAACTTGCCGACGCCGGTCGTCGGCCCCGACCCAGGGAGCATTTGCGCCAGCGTCAGAAAATTGCGGGTAATTGTCGGCAGCACCTTCAGTTGGTCGCCCTCCACGACCGACGAGGGCTGCGACTTGGTCACTTGGACGAGCGGCGTCTCCCCGGTCACCGTCACGTTCTCAGCGAGGGTGGCGACGGTCAAGTGGAAATCGGCAGTCACGTCCGAGCCGACCAAGAGGGTGACTTCCCGCCTCATGGTGCCGAAGCCGGTGAGCTCCGCGGCGATTTCGTACGGCGCCGGCTGCAGCGCGACAATGCGATAGCGGCCCTCGGGTCCGGTCACCATGGTCTGGGTGACGCCGTTGGCCTTGTTCCTGATGGTGACCGTTACGCCGGGCAGCGCGCCACCGGTGTCGTCGGTAACCAGGCCGCTCACGCTGGCGCTGGCGATCTGCGCCGCGGCGGGCGAGCGCCCGAGCGCACAGCACGCGCAGCCAGCCATCAACGCCACTCGAACGCTCTGCCGGAACCACAGAGCTGCTTCGGTCATACACCCCTCCAGAATCGGAACGGCCAGGTTTGCTGACCCGGCGCGCCTGCGGCTTCAGAAGTTCGTCATGCCCGCCTGCTGCTTCACATAGCGGACAATCTCGCCGGACGTGGCGAACCACACGTTCGGCTTCGACTTGATGTACGTAATGAGATCGTCGAGGTATTGGATCCGCGATCGCATGCCAATGAGGTGGGGATGCAGCGTGATGAGGTACAGCGTGCCCTCATCGTACGCGGCATCGAAGTCATCGCGGAACGTTTCGAACACCAGTTCCGGGGATGGGAGCGTCGACGGTCCGAATCGCGGAGCCGTCAGCGTGGGCTGATCGTCGAGCAGGCGGCTGACTGGCAGCTCGACGATCCCGGACGGCCGGCCGTTGAGGAGGATCTCGTACGGCTCGTCCATGGCCATCATGGTGCTGTCGTAAAGGAATCCGGCTTTCTTTAGGATGCCGATCGTGTGCAGACTCAGCACGGATGACGGGCCTCGTGCGCCGGCGGGCTTCTTCCCCGTCATCTTCGTCAGATACTCTGTCGCCCGGCCGAGAAGCTGTTCTTCAGTTGTCGCGTCGTTGATCTCGAGTGGATTCTCGTCGCTCCAGCCGAGCGTCCCGATCTCGATCTGCCTGCGCTTGCCGAGCTCCGGAAGCATCTGCGGATCGACGACGGCCGCGGTGGCAGCGACAAAGAACGTCGCAGGGACGTTCTGACGATCGAGAACCGCAAGCACCCGCGGCAAGCCGGCGACCGCGCCGAATTCGCCGCCGGTCAACTGAACGACCGCCGTATTGCCGCGAGCGAGATTATTCGCCGTGTTGCTCAACGAGAATGTCAGCGCGACGGCCACGCGCGCGCCATTCGGCCAGCTTTTTGGCGTGAGCTTGCGGCCGGCTGACACGACGCCCGCGAACTGCTTCAGCTGCGTCTCCGACCACTTTCGTCCCGGCTGGTTGTCGCCGGGCATGCGGGTTGGCGGCTGCTGCGCCGCGCTCACGACAATACCCAGGCTCGCGAAACCCACGGCGATCATCATCCTGGTGCTCACGTGGCCCTCCTCCGCCGGAGACTAGCGCGTCCCGGATTCCTGCTTCACGTAGCGGGCAATGTCCTCAGCGGTCGCGAACCAGACGTCTGGCTTCGATTTCATGTACAGGACCAGCTCTTCCAGATACTTCATACGTGAGCGCTGCCCGGAAATGTGCGGGTGCATCGTCAGCATGAAGAGTGTCCCTTCGCGGTAAGCGACGTCGAAGTCGTCTTTGAACGTTTTCATGATGAGCCGCGGCGCCGGCAGCGACGCCGTTGCGGGCAGAAATGGCGCGTCGTCGAGGATCCAGTTCACGGGGAGCTCGACGATCCCGGTAGACTGTCCATCGATGAGCACGTCGTGCGGCTGGTCCATCGCCTGAAGGCTGCTGTCGTACACGAGGCCGGCCTTCTTGAGGAGCTCCATCGTGTACACGCTCATCGTCCACGATGGGTTCCTGTTGCCGATCGGCCGCTTGCCCGACGACTTCTGGAGTTGATCCATCGCCTGCGAGATCAGCCGCCACTCTTCCTCCGGATCGTTGAGCGCCATCGGATCTTCGTGAATCCATCCGTGCATCGCGACTTCATGCCGACCGCTCTTCTTGATCGCCTCCATCATCGCCGGATGCATGAAGGTCGACGTCGCGGGAATGTAAAAGGTCGCCGGCAGGTTGTACCGCTCCAGGAACTTCAAAATGCGCGGAACGCCAGTCAAAGCGCCGTACTCGCCGTCGGACATCGTCACCGGCGCGTTGTTCCCACGATTGAGGGCAATGGACTGATTGTCGGGATCGAAGGACAGGCACACCGCGACGCGTGCGCCGTTCGGCCAGCTTTTCGGCGTCAACGTCCGTCCCGCACGGACGTGATGCGCAACCTTGTTGAGCTGGTCCTCGCTCCACTGGAGCCCTGGCTGGGGCCCCGCGGGCGGTTGCTGCGCGCGAGCCGGTGACAGGAGCGCCCAGGCCGTCGCAGTAAGCATCAAGACGCGAGCGCGCATGACCCTTTCTCCTTTAGAGGGCAGATGCTAGCAGAAGTTTGTAGGATCCGATCCTGCCGTCCTCCGCAATATTGTCGGCGCAGAAAACACGGCGACAATCACGCCACTGTGCTTGCCAAACCTCGTACGTGTTGCGGACATTGAACTTGCCGGCGGCGAGCGATAGCCTCGGTTCGCGATGACGTCCGTACTGATGTCCCTTGTGGGGATCCTAGGTGGGGTCGTACGTTCGCGTGCGGCCCTGCACCTCGAGTCCTTGCGCTGCGTCGAGCTGTCAGCACGCACATTCTGGCACCGTCCGGCGCGAGTTGTCGTCGGCGAGGCAGCAACTCACATCGAGGGACCGCCTGCAACGGCTGCGGGTTGAGCGGCGTGAGCGAACCTCCGATGATCACCCCATGACGACCACGGGCCGCCATCGAGTTCGAGAACTTCAGTTCCGTGAACGCCAAGACCCGGCGCAGGACGCCCGTGGTGATCAGCTCGTCGACGTAGGCATTCACGTTTTCGACGCCGGCGTCTGCCAACACGACCGGAGTTGTCTCTGACGACGTCACGCCCCGACCGGCTTCGACAAGCACCGCCACAGTGTTTACTGGCGCAAAGGTTTCAGCGACGCGCCACGCCAAGATCCGGGAGAAGTTGTCGATTACCGCGTGAAGGTAGGCGCGGGTCCCGTCGAGCAGGCGAATAAGCGTGGTGTCGATGTGCCACATCCCGTTGAGTCGCGTCGTTCGAAGGCCGACCTTCGGCTTGGCCGGGTGCACGCGGAGCCGTGGACGGCGCCAACCGAACTTCCGTACCAGGTTGTACCGGGTCGAGGGGGATGCCCAAACCTTTCCGAGTCGCTGCGCAAGGACAGCGAGCGTCCCGGTCGGAACGTGCCGGTACTCGACCGCGGTCAACATGTCCTTGATCGCCTGGATCTCGGCTGGCGTGAGTCGATGGGGTGACGAGTGCGGACAGGACGACTGATCCTCAAGCGCACACGCGTGTTGCAGCCGTCGCCAGGCATGGAACCGACTCGGAGACAGTCGCAAGAATCGCAGGAGCGCCGGCAATGGCACAAACGGACAGGCACGATCGACCGCTGACAAGATTCGGACTTTGGCGCGTCCGTCGGGCAGCTGCTCGTGCGTCAACGTGAATCCCGAGGTTCGAAGCAGGGCGAGGGTGAGCCGAAGGAGTGCCGTGAGCTTCTTCACGCGTCGTCGGAGCTTCAGGACTTCTTGCTGGAGTTCGGAC
>JBKPDW010000364.1:0-3927 GCA_046728115.1 Acidobacteriota bacterium
TGGTGCGCGCCAGAAAGTACCTGGAAGGCGCCGGTCCACTGGGAAGCAACTACCAACTGAAACCGTAAGCGGCCTGTTCGATAGACTGGCTCACCGCATGCATCCCGTCCTCTTCTGTGCACTACCGCTAGCGGCGCAGAACTTCATCCAGATGTCCGATCCGCAGTTCGATATGTTCACCAAGGACGAAGGCTTTGCCCACGAGACCGTCAACTTCGAGTTCGCCATAGTTGCATCCCTTGTGCTGACGAACATCGACCGGCTCACAGACGCGTTTGCCATTTCTGTCGGCCGTGGAAAACGGCGATGACCTCGAGACGATCGCCTCGGGCCGTTTGCCGGCGCGAGTGCGTGTCGACGGATTTGCAAATCGATCGAGACTAGCGAGAATTCCAGGAAGCTAATACAGCTGGCGCGGACCACGCTTTCCCTTCCGTACCCGCCCGAGTCGCTACCGCAAGGCTGAGCACATCATCCACCGACCAATCGTCGGCCGCGTGACGCCCGTACTTGCAGGCGACTATCTGGCCGTCCGGTGCGATCAGAAAATCCGCCGGCAGGCCAAGCGATCCGCCGCGCGGTCGGACCGGCGGCATCGGCCGGCGTTCACGGAGTATCCGGCCGACACTGTGCAGGATGCCGCGGACGATCGCATACCACGCCCGCAGATCGAGCACCGCCCGCGGCGATGATTCAACGCCGAAATCCCGGTAGAGACGCTTGTCCGCATCCGCAACCACGGCGAACGGCAGGTCGGCCTCGTACTGCAGCAAATCCTCGCGCGTTGAGTGGAATACCACCACCTCGCGAATGCCCGCTCGCGCGAGCTCGTCGTCTCGCCGCACGAACGACTGCAGGTGCAGGTCGCACACAGGACAGCCAGCGAAGCGGCGGAACTGCAGGTGGACCAGACGATCCCCGTCCGGAATGGGGACGACTTCTCCGCCAATCGTCGTCACGTCGCGACTCGCGACCGCCGTGCCGCGCTGCAGCAGGATCGAGTCCGATCGCTGACGCGGGCGCAGGATGCGATACAGCGACCAAGCCGCGAGCGCGGCAGGGACCACCTGCAAGACGCCCGTGATCTCGAAGAACACATCGTTCGGCATCTCGTACGTGGGCGGCGGGAACAGCCGGGCCAACACCGCCGCCGGAGCGCCCGCAAAATACAGCAGGTTCTTGACGACGTGGTTGTAAAGGCCTTCGAAGAGACCGAAGCTGATCACAGGAATCGCCAGCGTCGTGAGCAGGAACACGATCCGGGCGATTCTGCCGGCCAATGCAGACGGCCGCCTGCGCCAGAGGGCGAGCGCGCCCAGTATCACCACCGCCGTCACGACGCTGACCGGCACGGCGTGATAGCGCCACGGCGTGGCATAGACGTAGCCGCCGTAGACATGATGGATGCTCGTGAGCAGCAACAGGGTGATGGCAGAGCGCGTTGCGTCGCCGCCAGCATCCCGCGACGATGTATCAATCGATTGCATGACTTGCTCCTTCTTTCAGGTCACCGTCTTCGAGCACGTGAAGCGGGGCTGCGAGGCGATCGCTCGGATGCGGCTGCGGTGACCCACGACAGGTACGCTCGCGTCGGGTCTGCCTGCGGCCCGGGCCGCATCAGGAACTGATACAAACCGAGACCCCAGACCGCAGCAAGCACCACGCGGGCGCGCGCCACATTGTTCGAGTCACCGAGCGCCTCCGCAACCGCCGCTTCCATCTGCTGCGTCCCGCGGATCATGACGGCACGGACCGCAGGGTCGCCATCGGCTTCGACCATCATCGCGACGAACATGCGCATGTGGGCCCGGTCGATGATCGCGGCGGCCAGCCGCTCGATCAGGTGGCTGCGCGTCCCGTTGACCTCGCCGGCAGCTAGTCGGCCGAGCCCGGCGGCGAGGTGCTCAATGCCGCGCGCGGTGGCTGCCTCCAGCAGATCGTCTCGGGTCGGAAAGTAGTAGGTGAGGTGCGACTGTCGCACGCCCGCGCGCTTTGCCACCTCGGGCTGGGTGAGGTGCTGGATGCCCGACTCGCTCAGGATCGCGAGCGCGGCATCGAGAATTCGCTCACGCACACCGAGTCGCTTGGACCCTTTCTTGGTAGCCATACCAATCTATTTGGTAACAATACCAAACACCTAGACGGGAACGCAAGCTCGTGACACAGCAGTCGAGCTGGCGGTATTGAAGCGATCGAATCGGCTACGCGCACGCGTCACACTCGGCGTTGCGAACGATTTCGCCGCTCGTGGTCACGTTTGTCTGCGGGCGAGCCGCACGTCCGAGCATTCACGGCAATCAAGTAAGGAGCGCTCCTAACAGGGTTCGGAGACGGCATCAACGACCGGAACCACCCGGAGGCCGTTCAATGCTGTCAGGGCAGGTCCTGATTGCGCTGTCGCGCGTCGTGGACAAGGCTTAGAGAAGGTACGGGATGATCATCTTGGTTTGCTGTCGATAGGCGGCGTAGCGCTCGCCAAAGGTGCGGCTGAGGAGTTTCTCCTCCGCGCGAGCGCGCCAGGCGAAGGTCGGGACGATCCCGAACAGCACGATCGTGAGGGCTGGCCAGCTACCGAAGGCGAGCGCTTGACCCGTCGCGAGCAGTGCGAAGCCTAAATAAATGGGATGGCGCACGAGGCGATAAGGCCCAGTTATGACGAGGCCTCCATCGGCCTTGGGCACAAAACTCCACGCTGAACCAAGCTCAATCCGGGATCTCAGGACGACGACTCCGCCGGCCACCGCAAGAACCGACCCTGACAGCGCCAATGGCAGCGCCATGGAACCTTCGGAGCTGCCAGAAAGAATCAGGAGCGAAGCGAGGAACAAGCCGAACGCCGAAAGGTTCGCCACCACGGGTGCTCGACCGCCGCTGCCTTTCTGACTTCCTCGCGTCTTCGGCTCTGCACGACGCCCGATGCTGCCCAGCAACATGGGTCCCGCAAAGGCCAGCAGCGAGACCGTGCGGAGAACGATGACCATTGTTGACACTTCTTACTGTGCTCGCACCCGCATGAGATAGAGCGCGATGGGTAACAGGGGGATGGGGAGCATATAGCTCACCGCGAGGGCCAGGATCGGCTGGTCTGCCCAGCCAGCGCCGATCGCGGCAAACGCGAACGCCGTCGGCACGCTGCCGATGGTCAGCGCCGCGGTGAATTTCCTCATCGGCATGCCTGCAAGTCCGGCGAGAAAGACGATCGCCTCGGGGACGCTGTAGGGAAGGCTGCGGGTGAGGACGATCGCCCACGCTCCACTCCGGTCGAACAAACGCTCCATTGTGTGCAGCGACTTGGGCCCGACGAAGCGCTGCACATAGCGGCGTGCGGACGTGAGCATCAGCACGTAGCCGAGAAGGCCGCCGGTGATCAGGCCGAGGCTGCCCAGGACTCCGCCGAGCAGCGTTCCGTAGATGATGCCAAGCGCGGCGATCACAGCAGTCTGCGGGATGGGCAACACCACGTCGCCCCAGATGAGCGCAACGCCAAGGGCCCATGCCCAGCTCTCGTATGTTCGGAGCGTCAGTACGGCATCGTTGGCCTCCTGCGGTGTCGGCATCCTCGCGCAGGAGGCAAGCACGAGCGACAGAACGCCGATCGCAATCAGGCCTGATCTCACATCGGTCTCCGAACTCGTCGGGCCGGCCCTGTAGCCAACCGCTCTTGTCCGACAGCTACAGCCAGCGGCGCACGCGGGCCTTGTAGTCCCGATAGGCGCCGCCGAACCGTCGTTCCAGGTACGCCTCCTCCCGCGCGACGACGCCGTAGCGGATGGTGAGTGCCAGGGGGAGCGTCAGGATCAGGGTCCACGGGCTTCGTGCGGCGACACCGACGCCGCCGTAGATGAGAAACAGGCCGAGATAAATGGGATTGCAGGTCCAGCCGTGAATGCCGGTGGTCACCAGCACGCGGGTGGGCTGGTTCGTCGG
>JBKPDW010000365.1:0-17496 GCA_046728115.1 Acidobacteriota bacterium
CCCCGACATCAACACATTAGTGGAGTCGTCGGCAGCGTCAGATGTGTATAAGAGACAGGACTGTGGATCGACCCACGCGATTCAACGCGCCTCGTGCTGGCGAACGATGCCGGGGCCCACTTTTCGGTCGATGGCGGCGAGAGCTGGGTGCAGGCCGTCTTACCGATCGGCCAGTTCTACGAAGTGGACGTCGACGATCAGGATCCGTACTGGGTGTATGGAGGCATGCAGGACACCGCCTCCTGGACCGGCCCGAGCCGAACCTACGACAACGAGGGCATCACGGACCACGACTGGATCAAGGTGCGGTGGCAGGGCGACGGCATGGCCATCCATCCCCACCCGAAGGATCCGAACATCATCTATGCCGTGCAGAACGACGGAGAGACGTCGCGGCTCGACCTTCGCACCTGGACGCGCACAGAGTTCCAGCCGTCGCAGGCGCGGGCGGCGCAGCTGGGACTGTCGCCCCTGCGGTGGAACTGGACGTCGCCCATGATCGTTTCTGCAACGGACCCGGATGTTATCTATCTCGGTGCACAGTACGTCTTCCGCTGCCGGTTCATTCCCGATGACAAGCCCGAAGGCGACCAGAGCGATCGCTGCGAGGCGATCAGCCAAGATTTGACACGCCAGCAGAACACGCCGTTTGTTCCCGTCGGCGACGGCTATCACAGCTACGGCACGGTGTTTTCCCTCGCGCAGTCTCCGCGGGACGCTAATGTGCTCTGGGCCGGGTCGGACGACGGGTGGATTCACGTCTCGCGCGACGCCGGCAAAACCTGGACGCGCGTGGACGGCAACCTGCCGCGAGGCGCTCACGAAGAAGGATTCGTCTCGAAGATCGAGCCGTCGCGAATGGGACCCGGCGTCGCGTATGTCGCGTTCGATCTGCATTATCACGACGATCCGCGGCCGTATCTCTTCAAGACGACAGATTTCGGAGCCACCTGGACGAGCATCACGGCGGACCTGCCGGTTTGGGGACCGACGTACGTGATCCGCGAAGATCCGCAGAATCCGCGAGTGCTCTATGTGGGGACCGAGTCGGGCCTGTTCGTATCGATCGACGGCGGCGGCCATTGGGTGCGTTGGAAGAGCAACCTCCCCCATACGGCGGTGCGATCGCTGGCGATTCAGGTGCGGGATCGAGATCTCGTCGTTGGCACGTTCGGACGGGCGATCTGGGTCGTGGACATTTCGCCGGTCGAGCAGCTCGAAGAGGCGCTGCGGGCGCCGGCGTTCCTGTTCGAACCTGAACCCGCGGTTGCCTACAACGTCCGGCACACCTACGGAACGGGCGCCGAAGCGATCAATGGGGACCTTTTTTTTCGCGGTGAAAACCCGCCATTCGGGACGCCCTTTACCTACTATCTCCGCGAGGACGCGGGTGGGGAAGTGCGACTGCTGATCAAGAACGCCCAAGGTGCGATCGTTCGCACCCTGAGCGGCCCCGCGACGGCGGGCGTCCATCGGGTGCATTGGAACCTGGAATCTGATGCGACGCGTTCGGCGCCGTCAGCGCCCACGGTCGGCGGAGGGCTGGAGCCGCAACCGCGGCGGCGAGCCGTTCCGCCGGGCACGTACCGAGTGAGTTTGGAAGCAGGCGGGATATCGACGACACGACCGGTCGAAGTGCGCAGCGAGCGGCCCGACGGCGTCACCCGCGTGCTCCCGCGCAAGTAGTCCGACGGTATCTGAAACATGAACGGAGGATTTATGCGATCCCGATTCGTGGTCATCGCGCTGACGCTGTTGGGCTGGACCGTGGGTGCCGGCGCGCAGGTCAATACCGCAACCGTGAACGGCGTCGCCACGGATGCATCGAAGGCCGTTCTGCCCGGCGTCACTGTGACGGCGACCGACCTGCAGACGGGTCGTACGTACACTGCCGTCACCGACGATCGCGGTGCGTATCAGCTGGTTTTCCTGCCACCCGGAACCTACAAGGTGCAGGCGGAGCTCTCCGGCTTTGCAACCGCGCAGGTCCCGAAGGTGGAACTACTGGTCGGCCAAAACGCAACGATTGCCTTCCCGATGAAACTCGCAGCCGTCGAAGAAAGCGTGACGGTGACCGGTGAGTCGCCGCTGGTCGACGTCACCTCCTCGCAGATCGCAGGCAACGTCGATCGCCACCAGATGGAGGCGCTGCCGTTGCAGGGCCGAAACTGGCTCGAGCTGTCGATGCTGGTCAAGGGCATTACCGCAAACAACATTACGAACACGCCGGGTGTGTCGAACGACGCGTTTCAGCTCAATCTGGATGGGCAGGAAATCAAGCAGAACGTCATCAGCGCTGGACAGCCCAAATTCAGCCGAGAGGCAATTGCCGAGTTCCGGATCGTGACAAACCTGTTCGACATTACGCAGGGACGCTCGACTCAGGTGCAGGTGCAGGCGATCTCACGGTCCGGGACGAATCGGTTGTCGGGCGCTGTCTACGGATTCTTCAGAGACGACAACTTCAACGCGCCGGACCCGATTGCCGGGCGAGTGTTGCCGTATTCGAACCAGCAGGCGGGTAGCGCGCTCGGCGGTCCCGTTGTCAGGGACAAAATCCACTACTTTTTCTCCTATGAGTATGAACGACAGCCGGCGACGATCTTCACCAAGCCGTCAGTGCTCGGCGGGCCAAGCGCCTCATTTGATTCCAAGACGCGCCAGAACCTCTACCTCGGTCGCGTTGATTGGCAAGTCTCGCCGCGAAATGCCTTAACTGTTCGGGCGTCGCGTGCAGACACCGACAACCCGTTTTCGCTCGGTGGCGACGACTACCCTTCACGCGCAGTAAGGGCTGGACAGTATTCCACAAACGTCGTCGGGACATGG
Source organism: Acidobacteriota bacterium (assembly GCA_046728115.1). Classification (GTDB taxonomy): domain Bacteria; phylum Acidobacteriota; class Vicinamibacteria; order Vicinamibacterales; family CAVVIG01; genus CAVSWN01. Next base: position 2,830 of record JBKPDW010000365.1, read on the forward strand.
GCGCAGATCTTCAGCAACAATCGAGTCGGCGAGGTGCGGGCCGGGTTCAACCGCTATCAGCAATGGAACTACGCGCGCCCGGAAATCGAAGGCGAGCCCGATTACGTGTTTCCCGGTGCCAACCTGGGCCGTCCGTACAACCTTCCCTGGGACGAAGGAGTTCACAACTACCAGTTTCGCTACGACTTGAGCTGGAACCGCGGAAAGCACGATCTGAAGATCGGCGGCGAGTACTTGCGCGTGCTCGATCAGGGGCTGTTTTATGTGCAGCGATACGGTCGGATGTTCTTTACCGCCTTGCCGTCGCCGGCAGAGATGGCCCGCCGTTTCCCCATCGATCAGTGGAACAACCCGGCCGCGTGGAACCTTGCCGGCTTGGATGGAATCGTTCAGCGGTTCGACATCAATTACGATCCCGGGAGCGAGACCATTCCCCCATGGCACTACGACATCCCCCGCCCAACCTTCGGCCTGTGGATCGGCGACACCTGGCGAATCCAGAACAAGTGGACGGTGAACCTCGGAATCCGTTGGGACGATGACTGGGGTGCGTTCGCGCCGCCCGAAATCGTCGAGAACACTATTCTCATCAACAACGGCAGGGACACCGGGGATTTCGGATTCAAGAAGAACATCCGCGACCACAACAACTTCGCTCCGCGCGTCGGATTCACCTACAACGTCGGCGGTAGCAACGACTTCGTCATTCGGGGAGGGACTGGTACGTACTACGCCACACCCGTTTCCAACGTGGTGTACAGCCATCAGCTCTACAACCGCTACGTCTCGGCTTCCTTCGCGAACGATGGCCAACCAGGCTTTGTAACAAACCCCACTCGTGGGATCACCGAGGACGCCGTCCTCTCGGGGAGTGTCCCAGTGCCTCCGCAGTCGAAGCGCATTCTAGATCCGAACTACAAGACGGAATACACGTGGCAGAGCAGCATTGGGTTCCAGAAGCAATTGGGTCCCGTGATGGGACTCGAGTCGGATCTCGTCCACTGGAAATGGAACAACGATCTCCGGACGCGCGATCCCAATCTGTTCTTCGATCCAACGACGGGGTACAACGTTGACCCGAGATTTGGGAGACCTAATCCGAGTTACGGCCAGATCGCGTGGATTCAGAGCATCGGTCATCGCGATTACCTCGCGCTGTCGACTGGACTCACGCGCCGTCTGCAAAACAACATTCAGGCCGGCGCCACACACACCTTCATGTTCTATCAGCGCGACGACGGCACGACGGGGTACACGGGAGGGACGGCGAACAACGAATTCGACCGGCCGGGCGAGTGGGCACGGTCGAACGATTTCCAGCGGAACACAATACGATTGTGGACGATGTACCAGCTTCCGCGCGGTCTGTCGCTCAGCGCGGTGTACTTTTACGGATCGGGGACTCAATACGCCAGCTTCATTTCCGGCACCCCGTTCGGCAAGCCAGGCACGAATCGTCTGAACACGAGCCGTCCGATCACGCTCCCAGACGCCGTGCGGGATCGTTTCGACGGTCCTGCCGTCATCGAAACCGGCGCGTTGGCGCCGCGAAACGCATTGAAGGGCACGCCCCTCCATAAGGTCGACATTCGGATTCAACAGGACATTAAGTTGGTCGGCGTGTCGAAAATCCAGCTGATGGGAGAGGTGTTTAATCTGTTCAACCACGACAACTTCGGCACGTTCGTCACCCAGATCGACAACGCGAGTTTCGGCCAGCCGCGTCAGAATCTCGGCAATGCCTATGTCCCGCGTTCTGGTCAGATCGGTTTGCGGTTCTCCTTCTGAGGGACGAACATCCAAGGCGAGTGCTTGCGACGATAGCCGGGAGCAGAGGCTGCCGGCTGTTGCCATTCGCCCGCGCAATAGGCCCACCGTAGAATGTCGCGCCAGACACGACCAGCAACCGGCGCCGTTTCTGCGTTCGTCCTCTTCAAAGCGGTTGATCCATCACGAATATCGCTTGGAGCCACTGGCGGCTTGACCGCGCAGGCGGACCCTGCGGCTGGCCTTAATTGTTGCGGACGACAGGCACCATTGGAACCGTCATACCCTGAGAACCCCTGATTTGTGATCGCATGTGTTAGCATCTCCCGCTGCGAACGGAGCGACTGGAAGTATTTTCCACGAACTGGCCGAACGCTCATGAGGTCATCATGCCGATAGTAGCCGTGTTTCAATCCCCGACCCTGACGCAGCAGACGTACGAAGAAACCGTGAAGCGACTCACGGGTGGGAAGAAGAATCGCATGGAATCGCGCGCCGATTGGCCGGTCCCTGGCCTGCTTTCTCACGCCGCTGGACAGGGCGCGAACGGCTTCCGGGTGGTGGATGTCTGGGAATCCGAGGACGCCTTCCGCAAGTTCGGCGAAACGCTCGCGCCGATTCTCGAGGCCGTGGGAATCAAAGGCGATCCGGACATTTACCCGGCGTACACGTTTGTGTCCTGATCGACCGAAATCAAATGTATCCAACGAGTGCGGGTGATGGGGACCCGTCCCGAATCTTGTGGAAATTGGCGAAGGTGGCGTAACCACCTGCTGAACGGTTGACGACTCTGACTTCTCACGCGACTTTCGTCCATTCCTCTTGGCGATGAACGACGGTAGTTGCTGATAGCCGTCGATCTTCCGCAGCTGGATCTGCCCGAACGCGACGAGCCCATTCATCCCTCCGGGCGAGAGAACTACCATGACTGCCGTACTACGTACAATCGGAAAATGCTCTAATCCTGCGGTTTCGTGTGCCAATCACACCGGCGCGCATAAGCATCCGGCGGCTCATTCCGCTCGCTGACGAAGTTATTTCTTTTTGAAGAAACTGCCGAGCGCCCTGTTGATTTCTTCCTTCGCCTTGTTCTGGGCGGCACGGCTCGCCAGGCTGGCGACGTCGACTTGAACCGAAGGCGACTGTGCCGATCCGGTGACAGTTGCCGGCAGCGTCACGCGTCCCTCCTGCTGGGTGTAGCGGAAGAGATCGCGTCCTGCCTGCTGCGACAGCGCATCGGACAACTGGACGTCACCCTTCAGATTGATCGCGCTCCCGTCGAGGCGGAGCGATCCGCCGGCGCGAAGCAGAACATCGGGTGACTGAAACTGCAGGTCGGTCGTGTACGCGGTACCGTTGGCCAGGTTGAACGTCGCGCCGAGCAGTGTAAAGGGCTCGTCGTTCGATCCGCCGGTCTTTGGCGTTTGAGCGTCCGCGCGCATCGAAGTCGCGAGCACCACCGTCTTCACGAGCCCAAGGTTTTTCACTACGCCGTCTCGAATATCAACGCGTGCGGCGCCCGTGGCAGCGTTCATCAACCCTGAGGTCTCTGAGCTCCGGCCGCTCATCTCCATGTGTCCGGACAGGCGTCCGGAGATCGTACCCGGGCTGCCGGCATAGGCTGTCAGGGCGGCGACGTCGATGTTGGACAACGCTGCATTCAGGCGGAACGTGGATGCTCCTGCTGCCAGGGCCATCGTACCCTTGCAGCTGCCGCCAAACAGGCCAAACTCAAGGGGATTGAGCGTGACGCCGTCCTGCGTCACCCGCGCGCGTGCGCTCATCTTCGAGAGCGTCAGCGTGCCCATTGTCGCCTTGTCGGCGGTGAAGGCAAGCCTCAGGTCGGTCGGCGCCGCCCTGGCCGGGGCACCAGCTGGCGTCCTGCCAGTCATGCCTGACCTACTCGAGAACGTCGTCAGGAAATCGAGCAGCCTCGTCAGGTTGAGCGCTCCGGCCTTTATGCTGACCTCGCCCACTGGCCCGGTGAGATTCGTGATCTCGCCGCTGCCTGCGAGGCTGGTGTCTTCAGCGGAGAGCACCACCTTGCGCAGCATCGCTCCCGCGCCGTGAGGCACCGCCTCGATGTCTCCGCGTAAGGTGCGTCCGCCGCTGACGACTTCGACGCCGTTCAGGACGATCTCGTCGATCGAGACGATCTCGACCGGCATACCGCTCCGGGCGGTGGAAGGAGAACTCGTCGTCGATCCAAAGGGAGGCAACGGCAGCTGCACCTTCGCGCCATCGAGATGGACGGTGCCGTGGACGATTTGGCGTGACAGCAGCGCTCGCAGATTGGTGCCCAGACGTAGTGTTTGCGCCTGGATGCGGACCGGTTCTCCGATCGTTACCTTGCTCAACCTGACCGTCACCCGGGGGTAGAGTGAGGCGCTAATGCCCCCAATCGAAACCGGTTGACCGAGGGCAGATGACATCTGTGAAGCCAGCGCGCGGCGAACGGTGTCGTGCGTGAAGACCGAACGGACCCAGAAAGCGCCAACGATCGAAAGGACCAGCAGGACGGCGACTATACCGATCGCGATCTTTTTGGCCATGTTGTTTCCTTGCGACGAGCGTAGCACGTGCACGCGGCAGCCGCGCCTGCCGATGCGGCAAATCGCATGAGCTGTCGCGCTCGAGGAGCAGTTCGGTATGAAAGAACGTTAGCTTGCCTGACCTTGATGGGTGACTTGGTGATCGAGGATTTCAACTCCTGCCTGCTCCCGGGGCTCCGCTTCTATTTCTAACGAGACCCTGCCTCAGACCGCTCCATGCCGGGCGACGCCTACGACAACATGCTCGACGGTCTGAGGCAGGGCACTCGTTAGTTCTTGTAGAAGAAGTAATCGGCCGTGTACGGCACGAACGCTTTCTTGCCGACGTCCGGCAGCTGGTCACAGCCGGTCGAGGGCGCGAGGCCTCCGCGCGTGTTCACCCGCTGGACGAACGTCGTGTCGGAGAGCGTCTGGCCGCCGGTCGGTCCCACCCGCGCTCCGACTCTTACCAACTTCACCCAGGGAATGGCGTTCGGGTCGACCGTAGCGGCGGCGACTGCGCGCGCCCAGACCATGCTCGTATCCGCTGAGTCCTGCCACGTGGCGCGTACGACGCGGGCCTCGTCAGGATTGGGACTGTTGAAGTGCGTGATGATCTGCTCGTTCTGATCGCTGAACAACGTGGCCTGCGGAGTAAAGAGCGTCCAGTCGACGCGCCCAAAAGAATCGACGGGCTGGCATTCGTAGTTCTGCGTACCGATGGCGCGGCCGAGCAGGAACGCCTGGTTTGGTGCTTCCACCTCGAGACCCGGAGGCACAATCGGCGGTGTGACGGTCTGGGCCTGTGCGGCCTGCGGCAGCGCGCATAGCAGGCTCAAGCCGAGTAAAGCGATGCAATTCTTCATTTCGTTCTCCCTGTCATCCGCGCTGCGAAACTGCAGGCGCGTGCACACACACCTAACCTCCCGACGTGTTCGAATATTCCGCGACGAGACTCGGGTTCGCCTCGCTGTCGAGTGCATCGCGGAGGGCTTGACGGGCGCGCGAAAGTCTCGACATGACGGTTCCGATGGGGATCTCCAATGCGTTCGCCAGCTCTTGGTAGGACAGACCTTCGAATTCGCGGAGCACGAGCAGTCGGTGAAAACGATCCGGCAAGTGGCGCATCGCGCGCCCGATCACCGTAGCGTGATCAGCTTGAAGCAAGAGCGTTTCGGGATCGGATGCGGGCCGACCGCTGCTGTGTTGCTCTTCATCGAACGTGTCGGTTGCTACGCGGCTGCCGTGACCGCGCCAGCCGGAGCAGGTGTTACGAACGATTCTGAAGAACCAGGCACGGCCGGTTTCGCCAGTAAATGTTCGGAAGTATCGAAACGCCCGCAGCGACGCTTCCTGCACGACGTCCTTCGCATCCTCGTCATTCCGCATCAGCCAGCGCGCCAGCCGGTAGGCGCCGTCGAGGTGGGGGAGGACGACTTCATCAAAACTGGCACCGATTGCGTGCATCGCGACCGGTTGTGGAAATTCGTCATTCATTGAGCGCTCCGAGGACTCGCCGGAGTCCGTATTAGAGAGTTGAAAATAAGAAATTCAACAAGATCGCGCGCAGCCGGACGTTAGAAAGTCGTTGCCGTCGCGGCCCCTGCCATGCAGTCAGTGTGGAGTGCGGGCGAAGTGGCGACCACCCACAGCAGTCGCACAGGACTCGTACGAAGCCCGTACCCCGCGACAGTAGAATGAAGAAGAAGTCATGAAAGCAGGCGCTCCGCGGTCATTTGGCGCGCGGCTCAAAGCGCTCCGCGAGGCGGCGGGTTTCACGCAGGAAGAGCTCGCGACGATTTCGGGCCTGTCGGTTCATGCGGTGAGCGCGCTGGAGCGCGGGGAACGCCGTCGGCCGCATGTCGAGACCGTGCGGGCGCTGTCGGCGGCACTTGACCTGACCGGTCCGACCCGTGACGCGCTCTTTGCGAGCGCGCGCGCACCTGCTCACAACGCAGCGGGCGATGAACTGCGCGGCGTGTCGCTGCCCCTGGGTCTCACGGCGCTTCTCGGCCGCGACAGTGAATTGCAGACGCTGCGACCGTGGCTCGCGGATCCCGCTGCACGTCTCATCACGCTCACCGGGCCAGGAGGAGCCGGCAAGACGCGTTTGGCACTGGAGCTCGCGCGCGCGATCGCGGCCGAGGGCGAAGTTCGTGTGCTGTTCGTCGGGCTGGCCGCCGTTCGGAATTCCGCGTTCGTGGCGCCCGCGATTGCCGAGGCTCTCAGCGTCGTGGACGCCACCGCGCTCGATCTGCCGAAGCGCGTGCGGGCTGCGTGCGACGGTACACCCACGTTGCTGGTGCTCGACAATTTCGAGCAGGTCTTGGACGCGGCGCCGCTGGTCGCCGATCTTCTGGCAGCAGTCGCCGCGCTTCGGGTGCTGGTCACCAGCCGCGCCCCGCTTCGCGTACGAGGAGAACGGGAGTACGCCGTGGGACCACTCGCATTGGAGCGCGACACCGCGTCACCCGCCGATCTGGCGCGCTCTCCCGCGGTGCGCCTATTCGTGGAACGGGTGCGGGACGTGCAGCCTAACTTTCGGCTCACGTCCGCGAACGGTCCCACCGTCAGGGAGATCTGTCAGCGACTGGATGCGCTGCCGCTCGCTCTCGAGCTGGCGGCCCCGTGGATCAAAGTGCTCACGCCTGAGGATTTACTCCGCCGACTCGAGCACGACGTCCTGCTTTCGACTGTCGGGCCGCGCGACCTCCCCGAGCGCCAACAGACGATGAATGCAACGGTCGCCTGGAGTTATCAACTGCTTGGACCGAACGAGCAACGCGTGTTCCGCCGTCTCGGCGTGTTGCCGGGTCGGTTTCCGATAGAAGCAGCCGCGGCCGTCGTTGCGGGGCGTGAGGGTACCGCGGCGAGGAGCGACGAAGCACTCGGCACGGCAGCTGCCCTGATCGATAAGAGCCTTTTGCTGCGAGCCGAGAGCACAGTGTCGACTCGCCCGCTGTACCAGATGCTCGAAACCGTGCGGGCGTACGCGGCGCTCGAGCTCACTGCCGCGGGTGAACGCGATGACGCCCTGGAGGGGCTGGCGCGTTATTGCGTGGCGGAAGCCTCCCTGGCTGCGGACGGGCTGATCGGAGCTGCGCAGGTCGAATGGCTGGATCGCGTGCGTCAGGATCTCGAGAGCTATCGCGCCGCCCTGACGTGGCTCATCGATCGCGACCGCCCGGCCGAAGCATCCGACATCGCGTGGAGCCTGTTCTTCTTCTGGGCCATCCGTGGGCATGCGGCCGAGGGCATCCGGTGGTATGAACAGATCCTGAACCGTCCCTCCCTTCCACTGGCTGTCGAAGCGAGAGCGCTGCTCGGAACGGGAGCGATGCGGTACACGCAAGGCGAACTCGGGCACGCACGCACCGCGGTCACGCGCGCCCTTGCGCTCGCCCACGAGACCAGCGACATGGTGATGGTCGCGCGAGCCGAGAATCTGTTGGGAGACATTGAACACTCCGTCGGCAATGGGGACGCGGCCCGCGAGCACTTCGCTCGCGGCGTCGAAGGATTCCGCTCGCTGGCGCTCCCCTGGGGACTCGGGAATTCGCTGACCGGGATGGCGACGGTCGTCCTTGCGACCGGCGACGCCGCGCACGCGGAGCGCCTGCTCGATGAGGCCACCTCGGTGCTTCGTCACGCTGCGCCGTGGTTCTTGTCGTGGACGCTGTATCTTCGCGCCTTCCTGGCAGTGCGGCGCGGGAGCCCCGATGAGGCGATCGCATTCGTGCGAGAAAGCCTCACATATATCCGGCACCTCCACGACACGTTCGCGTTCGTGTACGCGCTGGTCCCTCTCGCCGCAGCAGCGGTGCTCAAAGGCGACGACGAGTGGGCGGCACGGATCCTGGGCGCGCGAGACGCCGTCACCGAACGCACAGGTGCGACGGTTGTCGACAAATTGGTGGCCGATCTCAAGGGACAGGCGGAACGAGAGGTGCGTGCTCGCCTCGGCCCTGATCGGTGGGCTCGGTCGTACGCAACAGGACGGGGTGTCTTAATCGATTCGCTGTTGAAGGACATTGACCGCGTCGTTGCACATGCTTAGACGCGCTGCGTCCGGCCGTTGTGCTTCGCCAATATTCCGACCGCGTGCGAATTCACCACAAGACATGCGCAACTCAGTCCAAACGAAGACGTCTCGTCTTCCGACGACGTTGACAACCATGGCGAGCCTCCGCCCGCGACCAATGGTCTTACACTGTCGTTCGTCGCAGAGGCAACGATGCACGAGGGCCAAACGGCTCTCAGGACATACACCGTAGGTCGGCCGCAAACGTCCATGCGTCGGCGGGTCCCGGCCGGTGCTGTTTCGGATGGCTATGCGGTCGTGAAGGTGATCATCGGCGATCTGCAAGTCAAGAGACGTGCATCGGAGCGCAGCAGGCCAATCGACGACCGCGCATTGATGAGAGGCGTGCGGCCCATCGCGTGACAACGGGGGTAGGCGAAACGTCAGGCCGGACACGTCGACGACGTGTTACTGTGTCGGAAACAATGGAGATCAATCCGTAGCCACGATCGCGGTGCAAACGTGCGGATGCCTTCGGTACTGGCAGGTTGTCGAATGTGGAACTTTCGAGGTTGAGCACCCAGTCTCCGAAGTACGACGCATCTAGACGCCGGCGCGCGTTTCGGCAACCAGCCGGTTGTTGATGACCCAGGTTTCGCCGACGACGCCATCCTGGTTGTAGGCGTGGTAGTTGTCGCCGGCGCCGTAGGTGACTTTGCCGCCGACGCCTTCCGCGATGCGCAGTTCCTTGTATGGATTGGTCCGGACGAACAGCCGGTTGTTGTTGTTCAACTGCATGTCGACGCGCGCGGAAATCAGGTGGCGCGTGATTGGCGACGCCACCGGCTGGTCGTACTGCGCGATGCCGGTGGTCGGGATGTTCGTGATGTCGCGTCCCTGGCGCTCGTAGCTGCCGAAGAAATGCGCCTTGTCACGGACGATCGGCCCGCCGAGCGTGAAGCCGGTCTGCGCTTCGTGGAGCGGCGTGACGTTGTTGGTCACGAAGTCCTTCGCGTTCATCGCGTCGTCGCGGATGTAGTCGTAGACTGCGCCGCGGAACTGGTTGCTGCCCGCCTTGGTCACCGCGTTGACGACCGCGCCGGTCACGCGTCCGTACTCCGCGTCGAAGCGGTTGGTGAGAACCTGCACCTCCGCGATGATTTCCTGGCTGTAGCTTTGCGTCTCGCCGCCGGTGCCCTGACCGGTCACGCTCAGACCATCCATCTGATAGCGCGCCGCGTCGTTGCCCGACGCGCCGGCGCGAATGTCGCCCGGGTTACCCCGCGAGCCGGCCACCATCGACACGAGGTCGAGCCAGTTGCGGCCGTTGAGCGGCAGCGCCTGCACCTGCTCGGGATCGACGCGTCCCGACAGGCTGGACTTCTTGGTGTCGACGAGCGGCGACTCACCGGTGACGGTCACCGTTTCCTGGAGCGTCGCCACTTTCATCGTAAAGTTGATCGCGACCGATTCGCTGACGGCGATACGGAACCCCTCGCGGATGACGGTGCTGAAGCCGGAGAGCTCCGCCGTCACCCGGTAGGTGCCGAGCGGCATCGACGGCATCACGTAGCCGCCATTGACCTCGGTCGTCGTCGTTCGTGACGTCCCGGTCTCGATGTGGACCGCGGTGACGGTAACGCCAGGGAGTACTGCGCCGCTCTCGTCGACGACCGTGCCGCGCAGTTCGCCCTGGGCAAGCTGCGCGGCCGCCGGCGACGGACAGCACGCGATGAGGCCGACGATCAAACAGGACACGGGAAGCGATTTCATGAAGCCTTCCTCCCGGTTGCGGAGAGTAACTGAACCGCGACCGGTTGTCGCGCCGCTACACACAAAAAGTGTCGGAGGCGGACAGTCGAGACACGCGAGATCAGAAAGTTGGAAGCCACACGCCAGCCGCGACAATTTGCAGGAAACGCGCTTGACTGACTCCTGGGAAGCGCGTAAACAGGCGGCATGAATACAATAGCCCGTACGCTCGGACTCGTCCTGCTTCTTCTCGTTTTCAGCATGCCAGCCGCTGCTCAGGTCGAGCAGGGGCGTCTGCTCGGCAGCGCGAAGGACGCGCAAGGCGGCGTTCTTCCGGGTGTGACGGTCACGGCAACGTCGCCGGCGCTCATCGGCCAGCGCACGGCCGTCACCGAGGCCGACGGACGTTATCTCATCACGACGCTGCCGTCGGGTACGTATGCGCTCAAGTTCGAGCTGCACGGATTTCAGCCCTTCATCCGCCAGAACATCGTCGTCACGCAGGGCTCGACACTGACGGTCGATGCGACGCTCGAGGTCGCGTCGCTCAGCGAGAGCATCACCGTCACCGGCGACTCGCCGATGGTCGACACCACGACGACGAAGGTCGGCGCGACGTTTTCGGGCGAAGCGCTCGTCGGCGTGCCGAGCTCCACCGACCTGTGGGGGAACCTGGCGCAGACGCCGGGCGTGCGCATGCAGGGCTATGACGTCGGCGGATCGCACAAGAGTCAGCAGACCGGCTACGACTCGTTCGGGATCCGCGGCCAGAACAAGATGATGTACGAAGGTATCGACACCACCGAGGGCGATACCGGGGGATTCTTCTACGCCGACTACTACGCGGTCGGCGAGGTGTCGATCACCGCGATCGGCGGCGACGTCGAATCGAGCTCGCCCGGCGCCACCAACACGCAGAACTTCAAGAGCGGCGGCAACCGCTTCTCGGGCCTCGAGCACGTCACCTTCGAGCCGGTCGGCAAGTGGATGGCGAACAACGTGGACGAGGAGACGCGTGCGCGAGGGTTCACCGGTAACCCGAACCTCTCGTTCTGGGAGACGCACCTCGAGCTCGGCGGGCCGATCTTCAAGGACAAGCTCTGGTTCTTCGGCGCCTTCAACAAGTTCCATCTCGAGCAGCGGATCTCCGGCATCGATCCGGCGGTGGCCACCGACATCACCGACGTCACCGATCCGATGCTGAAGCTGACGTGGCGCAAAGGCACCAAGGACACGTTCGTCGGCTTCCTGATGCCGCGCAACAACAAGGTGAAGCCGAACCGCGGGCTATCGGCGAGCACGCTGCCCGAAGCGGTGCTGGCGCAGGACAGCAAGACATGGATCAAGAAGATCGAGTGGCAGCGCGTCTGGTCGAACCGGATGTTCTCGACGATCCGCGCCGCCGCGTGCTGCGAAGTCTGGCCGATGTCGACCAAGGTGGATCCGGCGACGAAGCCGCCGACGCTCGACGCCTCGACCCAGTTGAACAGCGGTGCCGGCTGGGACGCCTTCTCGCTCGACTACGGCAAGCCGCAGACGAGCGGCACGCTCACCTACTTCCTGCCGGGCAAGCGCGGCAGCCACGACATCAAGGTCGGCTACGAGTACATCCTCAATCACTATCGCCAGGGGATCAACGGACAGTCGGGACCGATCCGGTACCGTCCGCGCGCCGGACAGGTCGATCAGATCGAGCTGGTCGACGTCGGCACGTTCGCCGACTTCGGCAGCGGCTGGCAGCCCGGCTACGACAACAACTCGATGTTCTCGCTGTTCGCGCAGGACCGCTGGGCGCCGACCGAGAAACTGACGATCACCGCCGGCCTCCGTTTCGGCCATCAGCGTCCGTACTACGAGCAGGGCACGCGCAACCCGGTGCTGGCCGACGTCTTCCCGAAGACCACCGTCCCCGAGCAGACGATCCTGAGCCGCAGCAACATCGCGCCGCGTCTCGGACTGGCCTACGATCTGTTCGGCGGCGGCAAGACCGCGGTCAAGGCGTTCTACGGCCGCTACTACGCGATCTACGCGAACAACTTCACGTCGCTCAACCCGGGCGGCGCGAACTACCGCATCTACCAGTTCCTCGATCCGAATCACAACGGCGTGTATGACGGACCGTCAGAGCTCGGCAACCTGCTCTCCTCCACCGGCGGCAGCAGCACGACGGTCGATCCGAACCTGAAGCAGCCGTACGGCGACGAGTTCAGCACGTCGATCGAGCATCAGTTCTGGGGGGAGTCGTCGGTCCGGGCCGTCTACGTCCACAAGATGAGCAAGAATCTCTTCGGCGTCGTCAACGTCGCGCGGCTCGGCAACATCAGCGTGCCGGTGAACGTCGCCAACCCGTTCGACCCGACGCAGACCCTGCACCTGCTCGACATCCCGGCGTCGTTGAACGGCGTGGTCCGCAACCAGTTCACGAACATCCCCGATTCCGACGCGAACTACGACACGATCTCGCTCTCCGCGCAGCACCGGTTCCGCCGCGGCCTGTTCATCCAGGGCGGCCTCGACAAGCAGTGGCGCGACGAGCTGCGCTCGCCGACCGGGCCGTCCACCAGCCCGCTGAACACCGATCCAATCGTCGTCTACGGGTTCGGCAGCACCTATCCGCTGAACTACAACGCCGACATCTCGAACCGGCAGCCGAACACGAATTGGCAGGCGCGCGTGCTCGGCCGCTACGAGCTGCCGGTCGGCGGCATCGGCGTCGGCGCGAACGTCCGCGTGCAGAGCGGCTATCCGTACGCGCCGATCGCGAGCGTCACGCTGCCGAACGCGCGCACGGTGAACGTGTTCACCGACAACATGGACAATCGCCGCTCCGACACGACCGGCATCGTCGATCTGCGTCTCGACAAGTCGTTCGCGCTCGGCAAAGGCGCGAAGGCCACCGGCATGCTGGACCTGTACAACCTGCTGAACTCGAACGCGGTGACCAACTTCTTCCTGGTCAGCGGATCGACCTACAACCGCATCATCGCGGCGCTCAATCCGCGGACCATGCAGATCGGCTTGCGTGTGACGTTTTAGTCGTCAGACCTTCGCGACGAGTACGCGCTCACCTCGACGTCCACCTTCGCATCGTCGGGCAGGCCGATGTGCACCGGCATGACTGACCCTCGCCAACACGGTTTCGGGCTGAGCCGCGCGCCGCAGCGACATGATCGCACAGCAGTGGGGCCACGTCAGGGAGGCGCTTCTCGAGCAGGGCAGCGGATGGGCGCTGGCTCAGAACAACAGCCTGAACAGCCTCTTCAAGAGTTCTTCGGGCGACATCATGGTGAGCGCCAGCGGCAGGAGAGGCGCCAGCGTTGCGACTGCGACGCGGAGGATGCCGTCTTTCGTGATCGGCGCGATCTGCATCCCCTTCACGACTTCGAAGCAGTTGGCGAGATCGGCGAGCGACTGGATGTCGCCGCTGCCTACGAACGGTTCATCCGGAGGCGCCCCGCCGCGCAGCCACTTGGCATCGAACTCCCGCACGTATCGCTCGGCGAGCGTGCCGTACTCGCCCAGGCCGGTCCGCTTCGCGCCGGTAAGCTGAGGCGCGAAGACCAGGAATGGGCCCAGCACCAGCAACAGCATGAAGATGACGAGGACGGCGATTTCGACCTTGAACGCGGGCAGCGTGGCGCCGACGTAGAAAATCCGGTTCGCGATCGGTCCGGCGAGCATCGCCCCGTGTGCGACGACCAGCGGAGTGAACGCGTACGCCACGTTCGGCAAGAATCCGAGGCCGGCGACGCGATCCGGATGCGTCGGAATCAGGCTCAACCTGATGCGCGACACCTGCCCGAGAAAGCGCATCCAGATGAAGATGCGATAGTACCAACGCATCAGGAGGAACTGGAAGAGCGGCAGGCTCACGTAGACGTACCAGGCGCCGGTCATCGAGAGCTTCCAGCCTCCGTCAGCCGGCAGCGCGTACCAGGTGGCGGTGCCGGACAGGGCGACGTAGTTGCGCCACCAGACCCCGACGCCGACCACGTACACGAAGGCAACCAGGAACAGCTCGGCGACGACCGAGTTGCGTAGCCGCATGGCGGATGCCACGATGGCATCGAACCGTGGCAACGCATCCGGGGGAATCAGGTTGCGGTTCAGGAACTGGCGCACGACCGGGCGCATGCGCGTGTGAACTGGAAATTCCGCGACGATCAACAACGGCAGCACGATGAGAAAGCGGACGTTCACTTCCACGTCCCGCAGGAACGACACGGCCGCTTGCCCGCCCAGAGCGTGCCCTTCCAGGAGGGAAAGGGCGAACAGCGGCAGCCAGGCGAGCGCCGTGATGGCGAGAATCCGCTGGCGCAGCAGCTCCAGCGCATCGCCGGATAAATGCGAGCGGCGCAGAAGCTGGTACAGCGGCCCGCCGAGGATCAGCGTGAAGTCGGGCGGCCCATCGATCGCGGCGACCGTATACGTCCGTGGCGCCCGCTCTCGCGGCGAACCCACGAGCGTCGCGCCGTCGAGCGTGGCAGGGCGGAGCGGCGGCTTGCTCATCGCACCTCGTGTTCGACACCCAGTTTACGATCGCGCAGTTCAAGATCGCACGCGCCGGGTCCAGCTGGAATCGGCCCACGCCGATTC
>JBKPDW010000366.1:0-37863 GCA_046728115.1 Acidobacteriota bacterium
GTTCTGAGCGTCTGGAACGAACCGAACCTCGACTTGCGAGACGATCCGGACGGCACGAAGTACGCCCTCCTCTTCGTCAACGCCTCGAGCGCCCGCAACCAAGTGGATCCGCACTTTGCGCTGGCCGGTCCCGAAATCAGTCATCATGCGATGGCGTCCGGTTACTACCAGCACGTGATGGACACGCTCCAGACATGGCGCGCGCTGAACCCGCAGGACATCGTGGCCGTGCATTGGTATGGGGACGGTCCACCGTTGCTGCAGTACCTGGATGCCGTACACGCGGCCGCCGACCGGTATCAGGTGTGGCTCAGCGAAACGGGGTACTCCACCGCAGACCTGGACAGGCAGGCGGACTTCTATCGCTCGATGCTCGAGTCGTTCGCGTCGAGCCGACGAGCCTGGTGGACGCATCTCATTTTCTACCGGTTGTGGGACGGTACTGACTGCTGCAGCGAGGCTCTCCTGACAGCGAACTTCACAGCCAAACCGGCGTTCGATGCGATCCGCAGCTGGCTCGACCAGGCACCTGGCGAGCTCGACGATCCAAATCCCTACATTCCGCGCACTCAGCCGCGATAGCACGTCACCCTTGTGATCCCCGGATGCGGGATGCGGATTGGTGAGATCTGCGATGAGGGCCCCAAACCGCAATGGAGCATCAGCGCTGTTCCGAGTACCTCGCGCCCTGGAGGATCCCCGTCAGCGCGTAATTTCCCTCGTGGCAGGCATACTCGAAGATCCGGTCGGACGTGCGTCGCATCGGCAAGGCAGCCGACCACGGTTTCACGAACGACGACGGATCGTCGACGGTGAACTCGTAGAGGAGCGTGTCCGCATCGACCCGCGTGAAGCGCTCGATCAGATGCAATTTCTCGCTTGCGCCGCGGAAATTCGTCTTGTCCGTGAAATTCGTCGTGTCGACGACGAGCGTGGCGCCCTCCCAGCGGCCGCGCGAGTCACCCTGCCATCGTCGAATCACGGACGGGACATGTGGGCTCCGGTCGAGCGGCACTACGCGCGCGTCGTGGATCATCTCGTTGTTGATCGCCACGTGATCGGGCGTCTGGAAGATCTGCACGTAGTTGTTGTACGGACCAGGCAGCATGGGCGGCCCTGCATTGAACATGAGACAGCGTTCGCCGAGGGACCGATCTTCCGGACCGTCGGCATGCTGCCGCCTGGCGTCGGCGCGGGCGCTGGCGCGCTGCTGCGCCTCGGCCGTCAACGCGGGAATTCTGCCGTCAGGTGGATCGACGATGAGCGACGTGCGCTTCTCGCCGCGGACGGTCGCGAGGGTCGTTCCCCGGTCCCACCAGAAATCGTTGTAGGCGGAACTCACGTCGGCTTCGGGCGTCGCCTCGCGCCGATCGCGGTTGTTCCGTTCGAGCGTCCGGCGTTCGTATGCCGCCGCTTCCGCCGCCGTCATCGTCGCACGGCCTGCGAACTCGGCGGAGCGCTCCAGCGGCGTCAAGGTCGAAAAGTTCCAGACGCCCTGGATATCGGGGTGGCCGTCTGCGGACATCACGACAACGGTGGCCGCACCGACCGCGATCGACGCCATGGATCGTCTCATCCGGCACCTCGCCTTCGACGATTGTCGGCCTTCGGCCCGGCCCTGTCTACGCGAGATTTCTCAGCGCCAGCACTTCCGCTGCGGGCGTCCGGTCCCCGGTGCAACTGATCCGGCGCGGCGCCTCGAGGAACCGGAGGCGAAACCCCAGCGAGGTGTACAAGTCGCGGATGCGCGGCGTGGCCTGATTCGACAGCACGACGGGTCCGCGATGCCGCGCCAGCCACTCGGCGGTTCTGATTTGCTCGGGCCACCCGAATCCGTCTTTTGAATACTGGGTAAACTCGACGTCGTACGGCGGATCGGCGTAGACGAAATCGTCCGGCTCGAGCGGAAGCATGTCGAAGCTCGTGGTGGTGAACTCCCAACCGGCAAACGCGTCCACGTACTCCGCGAAATCCCGTCGGTACGTGATCCGCTTGTAACGACCGAACGGCACGTTGAACTGTCCGCGCCTGTTGAAGCGGCACAACCCGTTGTAGCCCGTTCGATTCAGGTAGTAGAAGAGCGCCGCAGCTTCCGACGTGTCGGCGTGCCCTGCCATCAGGAGCGTGTTGAAGCGGGCCCGGCTTGCGTAGTACCGGCGCTTGGATTTTGACATCGGTTCAGGGATCGTCAATCCGCGCTTCAGCCATCGATAGAAATTGATGACATGCGGGTTGACGTCGTTGAGCAGCGCGCGATCGGGCATCAGGCCGATGGCGACCGCGAGACCGCCGCAGAACGGCTCTACGAGTCGTCGGTGCGCGTGACGTGCCCAGTACGGGCGAAGCTGCGGGACCTGCCATCGCTTTCCACCTGCCCATTTCAGCGGTGGCAACAGCGCGGCCGGTTTGGGCATCGGAATGCCGGAGTGTACCACGCGGTCAGTGCGTCATCGTGGAGGACGCGGGCTGTCGCCCCGCCCCAATCGACGCGGTCGCTGTGCTGGCCAGCTGGCTCTGCTCGAGGAAACGTTCCGCGGTGTGCGGCGGCAGCGGGCGGGCGAAGAAAAACCCCTGTGCCTCGCCGCATCCGAGGCGCATCAGTTCGTCCATCTGCGCTTCCGTTTCGACACCTTCCGCGATCACGTGCGTCCCGATCGTTTTTGCGAGTGCGACGATGCTCTCGACAAATGCCGGCTGATGTTTGCCGCCAGAGAGGCTCGCGATGAACGACTGATCGATTTTCAGCGTGTCCACCGGAAAGCGATGGAGATAACTCAGCGACGAGAATCCTGTCCCGAAGTCGTCGAGGTACACCTTCACGCCGAGCGCGCGCAGCTGCCTGAGCGCCGTTTCGGCCACGTCCGGGTTCTCCATCAGCGTGGTTTCCGTAATTTCGACACGGAGGTCACCGGAGCGCAGGTTCGCCGCCCAGACGGCATCACGTACCGTCTGCACAAAATCGCTCCGAGTCAGCTGTCGCGCCGACACGTTGACGGTCACGCCGAGGACGCCCACGTCGGGAAACCGTGCGCGCCACGCGGCCACCTGCCGGCAGGCTTCCTGAATCACCCACTTGCCGAGCAGATCGATCATCCCCATCTCTTCGACGATCGGGATGAACTCGGCTGGCGACATCTGCTGTCCGTCGCGCTGCCAGCGCAGCAACGCTTCGAAGCCGGTCCATTGACCAGACTTCAGAGCGACGATCGGCTGATAGTGCAGCTGGAATTCGCCACGCTCGATCGCGCGCCGCAAATCGCCTTCGAGCCGAAGCCGTTCGACCGCGCGCTGGTGCATGGAGGCGTCGAACAGCTCATAACGGGCCTTGCCCAGCGCCTTCGCGCGGTACATCGCGGTATCGGCGTCGCGCATGATGTCTTCCGGCTTGCTGTAGCCGCTCGCGCTCAACGCGATCCCGATGCTCCCTGTCACGAACACTTCTCTGCCGCCCTTGACCGGAACCGAATCGCGCAGCGTCTGGAGAATCCGCTCGGCGATCGCGCTGGCCTGCGCCACGTTGCCGAGGTCGTTGAGGAGAATCGTAAATTCGTCTCCGCCGAGCCTCGCGATCGCGTCGCCCTCGCGCATGCACGCCTCGAGCCGCCGCGACACGGTCATCAGCAGCTCGTCGCCGACGAGGTGACCGAGACTGTCGTTCACGACCTTGAACCGATCGATGTCCAGAAACAGCACGGCGAAGATGTGCTCCGGATGCCGTTTCGATCGATCGAGCACCTGTCCAAGCAGTTCCATGAAGAGCGAACGATTTGGAAGACCCGTCAGCGCATCATGAAGCGCCGCGTGGCGCAGCTGCTCCTGGATCGCCGCACGTTCGGTGATGTCGGTCTGCGACCCCGCAATTCGTGTGGCTTTGCCGTCGTCCTGGCGGACGGCTGCGCCGCGGCAGAGGACCCGTCGATAGGTGCCGTCTTCGTGACGCACGCGGTACTCGTGCTCGAAGTGAGCCGTCTCTCCTGCTATGTGCGCGTTGAGCGACGCCTGCAACGAAGACAGGTCCTCCGGGTGCACGCGATCGAACCATGCCACGGGGCGGTCGCAACTGACCTCCTGCGGCCGGCCCAGCATCTGGTACCACCTGGGCGACAGGTAGATGCCGCCACTGACCAGATCCCAGTCCCACAGGCCGTCATTGGAACCGGCGGCTGCAAGCGCGTAGCGCTCTTCGCTGTGTTTGAGCGCCGCTTCCGCTTCGGCGCGGTCCGTGATGTCGTTCCAGAAAATCGTGACGCCGTTGAGGAAGACGAGGACTCGAACCTCGAGAATCAATCGACGTCCGTCGCGATGAAGGGCGAGATGTTCGATGCGTTCGCTCTTGCCAGTCTCGAGAACCGCTGCGATCGCTTTCGGCAGCGCTGTAGCAGTCAGTTCCGGAACAGCCTCTGACAGCGTTCGGCCGAGCGCATGGCCGCGCGGCACGGCCATGATGCGCTCGAGCGCGTCGTTCCAGAGCGCAATGTGGCCATCGCTCTGAACGACCGCCATCCCTTCGCTCAGCGACTCGATAACTTCTCGATGGCGACTCTCTTCTTCGAGACGGTCTGCAAACACTGCTGAAGCGCGGTACGCTACGTAGACTGGGACGGCCAGGAGCGGCATGAAATCCCAGAACCGCGTCGCGCTCAGCTGGGCGATGAGGACCGACACGACGGCCCCACAGAAGAACGTGAACCCGCCCCACAGAAAATTCTCGTGCCAAACGCCGCGAATCGGTTGATGCGTCGACAGCCCGATCGCAGCGGCAACTGCCGCGCTGTTCACCAGGAAGAATGTCGTCACGGTGGCCATCACGGGCACGACATCTTGCCAATTGAGCGGGGCAAAGCCGCCGCCGGCGAGCCGATAGACGGCGCCGGCAATCTGGACCGTCACGACCACGCTCGCGACGTTGAAGACGATCTGATAAATGGGGCTGCGTCGAGTTGTTCGCAGCGTGGACTGGCTCACGGCACCAATGGCGGCAAGCAGCATCGCCTTGTGCGGTCCGAGGAGCAGCATCGACGCAAAGTCAACGACGAACGACCCCGACATCGCACGGTCTCTCCAGACGGGAAACCGCAGCTTGAGCACCGCCGCTGCAATCGCTGCGGCGGCCAGACCGGTGAACACGTGCACTTCACTGGGCTCGGGCAGGGCGGCGAACGCCGAGAGAAGTGCACACGCCGCAACGATCACGAGCGCCACGTACACACGAGCGAGGATCGGAAGACTCTTCATCGCAAACGAAGCGGTACGTAACGACAGCGCAACCCTGGTGCCACGCCGGCCCGTGTCGGCTAAGCCGTAGCAATGACAGGAGTTGAACCCAATCGGTCGCATGGTGACCGCGGCCTGGAGGTGCGCGCGTGGTCCAAAACGGAGCACCGAGAACCGTAATTTTTCGGATAACTCTTGAATGCAGAGCGAATTAACCCGCGTGTCCAGTTCATGACGGTCATCTCGAAAACGAACCACGGCTTGGGGTGAGGGCTGCGGCACGGTCCGGCCCGACGTCCGCGGCAATAATGCAGGTAACTCCTACTCCAATGGCGCTCTTTCTGATTTCATTTCTGGTACTTTTTCTCGAAACCGCGCTGATTCGATGGCTGCCGGCCTACATCCGGCTGCTGGCGTACTTCTCCAACTTCATCCTGCTGGCCAGCTTTCTCGGAATCGGCATCGGGTGCCTGCTCGCCGCGCGCAAGCGATCGTTGATCGCCTGGTTCCCCCTGCTTCAATTCGTCGTCATCGTGGCCGTGGATCGACTGCGGCTCGAGGTCGCTATTCCGAGCACCTCGGCGCTGTATTTCTCGAGCGGCACTTCGGCGCCTGTTGTGCCGGTCGAAAGTGCGTTGCTGCTCCCGCTGCTCTTCGTCACCGTCGCGGCGCTTTTCGTGACCATCGCCCACCAGATGGGTCGAGAACTCGACCGCCGGCCACCGCTGAATGCGTACGTGATCAACCTCCTCGGAAGTCTGGCCGGAGTGGCGGCGTTCGCGATTGTGTCGTGGCTTCAGCTTCCTCCGCTTGCCTGGTTCGGCGTTGCAGCCGTTGTCTCGATGCCCTTCATGATCGACACAAGACGGGCGATCGCAGTCGTCAACATCGCACTGCTCGTCGCGTCGCTTGTCGTCGTGTACCGCATGCAGGGCGGCAGCCTCTGGTCGCCGTACTACCGCATCACTGTGTATCAGGACCGCGCGGAAACCGTCGTCGAAGTCAACCACATCTTTCACCAATCGATGGCGCCTGTGGCACAGAAGGAATACTTCTACCAGTGGCCGTACGCGGTGTTCGGCGATACTTTTCGCGAGGTTCTGATTCTCGGCGCTGGAAGCGGCACTGACGTCGCCGCTGCGCTCCGCCACGGCGCGACGCACGTGGACGCGGTGGATATCGATCCGGTCATCCTTCGCCTGGGTGCCGAACGGCATCCCGACCGGCCGTACAGCGACCCTCGCGTGACGGTGATTTGCGACGATGGACGGCACTTCCTGCGAACGACGAAGAAGAAGTACGACCTCGTCGTGTTCGCGCTGATCGACTCGCTAACGGTGCAGTCGAGCTTCGCCGGCGTGCGGCTCGAAAGCTACATGTTCACGCAGGAGTCATTCGACGCCGTGCGGGACCATCTGACTCCGAGTGGCGTGATGGTGCTCTACAACTATTTTCGGGAAAAGTGGCTCGTGGATCGGCTCGCCAATACCGCGGCCGACGCGTTTGGCCGCGATCCGCTCGGGCATGTCCATCAGGATCGCGCGTATCTCGCCGTGATGCTGTCGGGGCCACGTGTTGCCGATCTTGCGGCGCCGCCCGCGCTCCCAGCCGACGTCAATGCCTATGGCCAGCCGCACGCCCCCAGCCCGGCACGCATCCTGACCCGCGATGCCGCGATCGCGCCCGCGACAGACGATTGGCCGTTCCTGTACCTCCAGCATCGCAACGTGCCGGCCCACTACCTTGCTGCGCTGGCACTGGTGCTCGTCGTATCCGGGGCGGCGGTCATGCTCACGCTTCGCGGTCAAAGTGGCGCCCGGGCCTGGTCCTGGCACTTCTTCTTCCTTGGCGCGGGATTCATGCTGCTCGAGACCAAGTCGATCGTGCAGTTCGCGCTGCTCTGGGGATCCACGTGGTCGTCTGCCTCGCTGGCGATCGGCGCTGTGCTGCTGATGGCACTCGCCAGCGCCTGTGTGGCCGGTCGTATCCAGCGACCCCATCGTGGCCTCGTCGCGACGGCGCTGCTCGTCTTGATCGTCCTCAATGTCGCGATTCCCGTCGGCCGCGTCACGTTCGACAGCCGGTTGACCGAATCTGCGTTCTACGCCCTGCTCGTCTTCAGTCCGGTCTTCTGCGCCGGACTGCTGTTCAGTTCGAGCTTCAAACAATCAGAATCAACTGCGACCGACTTCGGTGCAAACCTTCTCGGAGCCATGGTCGGCGGCGTCGGCGAGTACCTGTCGCTGGTTGCCGGTTATCGGTTTCTGCTGGTGCTGGTGGGGCTGTGCTATCTGCTGGCCATCGCCTTCAGTGGATTGCTCCGAGAGAAAGTCGCATAATCTGCGGTGATGCTGATACGAGCCGTTGTGGCTGCTGGTGCACTCGCTGTCCTGGCCGGCGCGCCCGGGTTCCAGTCTGCCGCGTCGTGGCGGATGTTGTTCGATGGCACGTCCCTGAAAGACTGGAAAGGCTACAAGACCGACGCAGTGCCGGCCGGGTGGACGGTCGTCGACGGCACGCTCTCCAAGGACGGCCATGTCGGAGACCTGATGACGAAGGACGAGTTCGGAGACTTCGAACTCGAGCTGGATTGGAAAATCGGGCGCGCTGGCAACAGCGGCATCTTCTATCGCGGCATCGAGGATCAGGACTATCGGGGCCCATCCGACGGCGACCGGATCTATACGACCGCGCCAGAATATCAATTGCTGGACGACATCGACGCGGAGGACAACAAGACACGGTTGACCTGCGCCGGTGCGAACTATGGTCTGTATCCATCGGCACCCGGTCATCTGAAGCCGGTAGGCGACTGGAACCAGGCCCGCATAGTGGCGCGAGGGGCGCACGTCGAGCACTGGCTGAATGGCGTCAAGGTGGTCGAGTACGAGCTCTGGAGTTCCGACTGGGAAGCGAAGGTACGGGCTACCAAGTTTCGTGCGTTGCCGAAATTCGGCCGGGCACGTCGCGGCCACATCGGACTTCAAGGCGATCACCCTGGTATGCTCGCGTTCCGAAACATTCGGCTCAGGGAGATTGGATAACGGAAGAAGCCATCACGGAGATCACGGACAGGAACTGTGGCGACGGCTTCTTCATCTGGACGACAACCGTGCCCTCAGTTGTCTTGTTGTCGTCCGTTCCCTGAGTGGTGAATCTTTTCAATCGAGGAAGTCATGGCAAAGCTTGATGTCACGCGCCGGAAGTTCATGTCTGATGTCGCGCTCACGGGCGCGGGCCTGACGATCGTTCCGCGTCATGTGCTCGGCCGAGGCCTTACGGCGCCAAGCGACCGGCTCAACGTCGCCGCCGTCGGCGTCGGCGGCCAGGGCCGCACCGACCTGGTCAACCTGGCCACGGAGAACATCGTCGCGCTGTGCGACGTCGACTGGGATTACGGCAATCGCGGATTTGCTGGACTCGACACCGACATCGCGAACACACAGGCCCGGTTGAATCGGCCTGCGGATCAGCCCGTGCTCGATGCGCAGGGTCGTCCCGAGCCGCCGCTGACGTCATTGGACCGCGAGCGGATGGCGAGTCAGATCGATCGAATGAAGCGGCTGAAGGACGAGCATCTCCCGCGAGCCGCCAGGTTCGACGACTATCGTCAGATGCTCGACAAGCAAAAGGACATCGAGGCGGTTGTCGTTGCCACGCCGGATCACATGCACGCCTCGATCGCGCTGGCGGCAATGGATCTGGGAAAGCACGTGTACGTGCAGAAGCCGCTCACGTGGTCGATTGCCGAGGCGCGGCAGCTCGCGCGCAAGGCCAAGAGCACGGGCGTCACCACGCAGATGGGCAATCAGGGCCACTCGTGGGACGATGCGCGGACCGCGGTGGAGTACGTCTGGGCCGGCGCGATCGGAGACGTGCGTGAGATCCACGTCTGGACGAACCGACCGCTCGGCTATTGGCCGCAAGGTATTCCGCGGCCGGAAGTGCGGACTGCGCCGGCCAATGGATTCCGTTGGAACGGCCCTGGCATCGAGGCGCGTCTCGCGACGGCGATGGCGGGCAATTATCCCAAGCCGGAGTCGCTCGCGTGGGACTTGTTCCTGGGACCTGCGCCGCACGTCGACTACCACCCGCTTTATCACCCATTCAACTGGCGCGGCTGGGTGGATTGGGGCGTCGGCGCCATCGGCGATATGGGCGCGCATCTGATCGACCATTCGGTATGGGCGCTCGATCTCGGCTTCCCGACGACGATCGAGACCGTGGCCACACCGTTCAACCGCGTCTGCTTTCCGCACGCGACGACGACGTTCTACGAATTCCCTGCCCGCGGCAACAAGCCTGCGGTCAAGCTGACGTGGTACGACGGCGGTCTGCTGCCACCCAAGCCAGTCGAACTGGGCGAAACCGAATTGAACAAGACGGGTGGAGCGCTCCTGGTCGGGACAAAAGGCAAGCTGATGCACGAGACGTACGGCAAGAATCCGCGCCTGCTGCCCGACTCGCTGCACAAGTCGTTCGGGAAACCGACACAGAAGCTATCGCGGATTCCAAACGAAAATCACGAGATGAACTGGGCCGATGCCGTGAAAGGCAAAACGGCCGTGTCATGCCCATTCGAGTACGCGGCGAAATTGACGGAAATCATGCTGCTCGGCGTCGTTGCCCTCCGCGCCGGGAAGAAGATCGAGTACGACGCGGTGAACATGCGCGTGAAGAACGTGCCTGCCGCGAATCAGTATCTGCAGCGGGAACCGAGATCGGGATGGACGCTTTGATTGCCGATTGCGAATTGATGCTTGTGGTTGCGGATTGAAAATCTGTTCATTCAGTCCGCCGTCCGCACTCGAAGATCCGCAGCAGCGTCGGCACTCTTGACTTCGGCGGTTCGGAAGAACATCGCAAACAGCGCCAGCACCAGCGCCGCCCCGACAGCCGGGACGAGCCAGATGCCGTGCCAGTCGTGGGCGTCCGCGCTGACGCGGAAGGCGTCGACAACACGTCCCGATACCCACGATCCGATGAACATCCCGACGCCTAGCGTGACGAATGCAATGAACCCCTGTGCTGCGGCACGCAGGTCGGCGGGCGCCTGTTTGTCCACGTAGATCTGACCGGTCACGAAGAAAAAGTCGTAGCAGATCCCGTGGAGCAGGATGCCGGCATACAGCATCCACACCATCGCGGCGTTATCGCCGTACGCAAACAGCGCGTACCTGGTGGTCCACGCGGCCATGCCTACGAGCAGCATGTACTTCACCCCAAGTCGCCGGAAGAACCACGGCATCACGAGCATGAACCCGATCTCGGACATTTGGCCGAGCGTCATTTTTCCTGCTGCGTTGGCCACATGCAGCTCGTTCAGGAACGGGTTGGCGAACGCGTAGTAGAACTGCAGCGGGATGCAGACCAGAAACGAGCCCATCACGAAGATCGTGAACGAACGATCGGCCAGCAGGCGGAGCGCGTCAAGGCCCAGCACGTCCCGCAAGCTCACGCGTCCCTTGGCCTGCGGTGGTGTGTGCGGCAGCGAGACGCAGAACAAGCCGAGGATGACCGAGGCGGCCCCGGCGAGACGCAGCGGCATCGCAGTCGCTTCCAGACCGAGCGTGCCGATGATCAGCCCGGCGACAATCCAGCCAATCGTGCCGAGCACGCGAATGGGCGGAAACTCGCGGCCCGGATCCTGCATCTGATGAAAGGAGATCGAGTTGCTCAGCGCGAGCGTCGGCATGTAGCAGAGCGTGTACACGAGCAGAATGCCGTAAAAGGCGCCGAAGGTAGTCTGCATCGATGCAAGGAAGAGCACGACGCCGCCCAGGACGTGAAGCGCCGCGAGGATGCGCTCTGTCGCGAGGAAGCGATCGGCCACCATCCCGACGAAGAAGGGCGAGATCATCGCCGCCAACGCCGTTGTACCGGCGGCCAGGCCGATTTGCTCGCCCGAAAAGTGCAGCGTCGCCCCGAGCCACGTCCCCATCGTCACGTACCACGCGCCCCACACGAAGTACTGCAGGAACATCAATACGGACAGCTTCACGCGCGTGACTGGCGTCATCATCGCTTCTCTTCCCCACGTGTCTCAAACACAACCCCGGTGCCGGACCCCTGTTGGGTCCGTCACGATCGAAAAATGGGCGCGGCGCCTTTTTCGACGGTTTCGCGAACCGCGGTCCAGACGCCACCGCGCCGATGGCTCTCGAGCACGGCGTCCACGAACCGGGCCGCGTGATACCCGTCTTCAAACGTCGCGAACGCCGGCGGACGCGGATCATCCGAGCGCCCGCCATCCGCAATGCACGTGTAAATATCGCCCATTACGTTGCGGAATGCATCCGCCCACGCCTCCTGATGTCCTCCGGGCAGACGCGCATATGGTTGCGCGCCGGGCAGAAGCAACCCGGGATCTTTCGGCAGCACCGAGTTGGCAACGTCGCGCCGGCCGATCCACAGTTCGTTCTGCCTTTCCTGGACCCAGCGCAATGACGCGCGCGCGCCGCTCACCTCGAACCAGAGGTCGTTCTTGTGTCCTGCGCAAACCTGTCCCACCGTCATCGTGCCCTTCGCGCCGCCAGCAAATCGGACGAGCACGGTCGCCAGATCCTCGCTTCGCATCGTGAACGGCTCAACGCGATCGCTCGATCCGTGGCCGAAGGCCTCGGTCGACTGCGCCGGTTTCAGGCGCGTGCCGACGACGGTCGTGAGATCCGCCAGCACTTCGACGATCGGCTGACCGATGACATGCTGAACGAGATCGAACCAGTGCGATCCGATGTCGGCGACGGCGGAACTCTCTCCGCCTTTCTCGGGCTCGAGCCTCCACGAGAAATCGGTCGCTTCGAGAAGCCAGTCCTGGAGATATTCACCGTGGACGAAATGGACCGGCCCGAGGTCGCCGCGCGCGATCATCTCGCGTGCCTGCTGGACGAGCGGGTTGCCCCGGTAGTTGAACGTGACGGCGTGGACCACGCCGGCCGTCTCGGCCGCACGCCACAGATCGAGCGCCTCCGTGGCGTTCATCGCCAGCGGCTTGTCGGAGACGACATGTTTACGCCGTTCGAGCGCGGCCCTGATCACGGCAGCGTGGAGATGGTTGGGTGTCGTGACGTGCACGACATCGATATCTGGATCAGCAATCAGCTGCTCGTACGCGCCATAGGCCTTCGGCACGCCCAACGCCTCGGCCTTGGCCCGTGCGGACGCGTCGGTGCTCGCTGCGATGGCCACGACGTCGACGAACCCGAGCCGCCGGACCGCGTCGACGTGATGAGCGCCGACGAATCCTGGGCCGACAAGGCCCATGCGGAGGCTCATGCGAGCGCCGCTCTCGCGTACGCGAAGCATGTCTTGACTTCCTCTACCGGACTGCCCTGCCCTTTGTACTCGTACTCGATGTAGGCACGGATCGGCCACTTTTCGCGTTTGAGAAGCTGGAGGACGTCTCGAATCGGCGTCTCGCCGCGTCCCCACGCCACGTTGTCGCCCTGATTCTTACGACGATCTTTGAGATGCAGGTTCGTGATGTCCGCGTGGTGTTCGCGGATGTAGGCGATTGGATCGTAGTTCGCAGCGGTGAAATGGCCGATATCGAGATTCACCTTGAAATGCTTCGACATCTTCATCGCGGCCGCAAAGCTCTCTGGCGTGGCGAACTCGTTTGGATCGGTCACGTTCGAGTGTCCGTGCATCGCGACGATCATCTTGTGCCTGTCGGCGAACGGCGCGATGCGCCGCGCCACGTCGACCGTCGTCGACGCCGTGATGATCTCGGCACCGAGCGCCTTCGTCATCTCGAAGCCGCGATCGATCTCGGCGTCGGTGAAATCGGCATGCGCACTGTAGTTGTACGCGTAAACCGTCATGCCGGCCTTCCGAAACCGGTTGCCGATGTCGCGAAAGCGGTCGAGCGGTGTCTCGAGTCGCCACTTTCTCAGATCCTCGCGGGCCTTGATCGCTTCGGGTGACGGCGGATCGCCGCGCCGGCCGCGCGCGCCCGCGTTGAACTGCGGCTCTGCCTGTGGAGCGAACAGCTCGCACTCGACGAGCTCGCACTCCTGCATTGCCTTGATGACGGAATCGACCGCATCGCCGCCGGGCGTGCGCGGCAAATCGCGAAAACTGTACGTCTGCACGCCAAGCCGGACACCGTTCACGACCGGGTTGGCGCCGTCGGCATGGCGCGCGAAGGCGAGGCTCGACAGCGCCAGCATGTTGAATTCGCGTCGGGTCAGCATTTGTGGCTCCTGTTCCAGTCGATCACGGGTTCACCGTAAACGCGTAGAGGGTGTCTCCTGCGGCGCTCAGAATGTATTGACGCCCATCCACCAGGTAGGTCTGCGGAGCATTCGTAACCCGCCCGATCCCGACATGCCACAGCAGTTTGCCGGTTGCGGGATCGAACGCCACGAGGTTGCCGGAGGGATCGCCACCAAACAACAACCCCCCGGCGGTCGTCAGCACGCCGCTTGGCGCGCTCGCACTGCCGGTCGTTCGATACTTGTGTTTCCACACCATCGCTCCGGTCCTGTAATCGATCGCCGACATGTAACTCGTCGTCGCTCCCAGTCCGATTTCTTCCTTGCCGCCGAGGCCCATCGCTCCACGAGGATCCGTTTCCGTCAGGTAGTACATCGCGTACGACTCGACCGTCGGAACATAGAGGAGCCCGGTCTCTGGACTGAACGCCGCCGGCGGCCAATTCGTGGCACCGCCGTTGGCCGACGAGATGAGCGCGCCACCGACGTGGTGGTCCTTGGCCGGATCGCGCACCGGCTGTCCCTTGGCGTTGATCTCGTTCGCCCAGTTCACCGTGTCGGAGAACCGGGTCGTGACCAATCGCTCTCCGGTTGTTCGATCGAGTGTGAAGTAATAGCCGTTCCGGCTTGCCGTCAGCACCAGCTTTCGCGGGTTGCCCCGGAATTCGGCATCAACAAGAACGGGCGTCTGCGCCGAATCCCAGTCGTGCGTGTCGTGAGGCGACGTCTGGTAGTACCAGGCCATCTTGCCGGTGTCGACATTGACGGCAACGATCGCGCACGTAAACAGGTTGTCGCCTTCCCCCCGTGTCTGCGATGTGTACGCCGGCGTTGGATTGCCCGTCCCGAAGATGTAGAGATGCGTATCGGGATCGTAAGCGCCCGGCAGCCACGGATGTCCGCCACCGTGCCGTGCAGCGTCGAGCGTTTTCCAGGTTTCAAGCCCCGGATCGCCGGGATTCATCGGCACCGTGTAAAACCGCCACTGCTCGTTGCCGCTCTCCGGATCGAACGACATCAGGTACCCGGGCGAATCGAGATCGTTGCCGGTGCCGACGATGATGTGATTCCCCACGGTGACAGGCGCAGAGGTAAGGAAGTATTGCTGCGCGAAGCTCGCGACCTCCTTGTGGAAGCGCTCCTTGCCCGTGCGCGCATCGAGGGAGACGAAGTAGTCGTCCGGCGTCACAAAAAACAAGTAGTTGCCCCACATCGCGGCGCCACGGTTGCCGATGTGCGTCCCGCCCTTCGTCCGCCAGAAGTAGTGCCAGAGCGTGTGGCCGTCATGTGCGTCCAGCGCCCACACGTTGTCCGGCGCGGTCACGTACAGCACGTCGTTAACCGCGAGAATCGCGCCTTTGATCGTGACGCCGCCGGCCGCGACGACGTCCCCGGTGCCTTCGCCGCCCACGATGGTCGGTGCCGCGCCGGGCGGCCCGGGCGCGAAGGTGGCACCGCCAGCTGATCCACCGGTAAGCCTTGCCACCCAGGCGAGGGCGAGGTGCTTGATGTTCGACTGATCGATCTGCTTGAGTGAGCTGTAGCGGCGGCCGGTGTAGTCGCCCGAATAGGTTGGCCACGATGCCGCAAGCGGCTTCAGGATATCGGAGGGATCGAGCCCTCCACTCTGACCCAGGATCGCGACGGGCAGAATCGTCAGCGCCAGTGTGATCGCGAAGGAACGGGACACATGGTGATCCACTACGTGTTCCTCCCTCACTTCAATGTCATCAGATACGCCGTGACGTTGTGAATGTCCTTGTCGGTGTACACGCGCAACAGGTCGCGATGTCCCTGGAGAGGATCCTGGATTTCCACTTTCGGCATGTCCCCTTCGATTCGAAACGACCGGTGCGTTCCGGCGGCGGTCACAATCGATACCGTAAAGTCGTCAATCCGTTCGAGCTGGCCCTGCACCTTCTCGCCAGACTGCAGTGTGACAATCACCGTCGCCGGACGCGCACTGACCGGTGGCCGGCTGCCACGTCCTCCGCCGCTGCCAGGCATCAACCATGTCTGCTGCAATTGCTTTTCGTCGGCGATCTTCGTGGCGAGACCGCTGAGATCGCCAGTCGGTGAATGGCACGACGAGCAGCGCGCTGCGAAGAACGTGTCGCCGGCCTTCGCGTCTCCGACGAGGATGCTCGGCGGCTTCCGGCGAGATTCGTCGTATCCGCCCACCTTGAACGAGTGGATGAACAACGCCATGTCGGCGATCTGATCCGTCGAGAATGCGAATTTCGGCATTCCGCGGTCGACGCGCCCGTTCTGCACGATGGGCGCAATCAGCTCGCCGTGCTGGTCGTCGAGCACGATTCCCGATCGGAGCAGACTC
The DNA here is from genome assembly GCA_046728115.1 of Acidobacteriota bacterium. Classification (GTDB taxonomy): domain Bacteria; phylum Acidobacteriota; class Vicinamibacteria; order Vicinamibacterales; family CAVVIG01; genus CAVSWN01. The sequence continues at coordinate 15,766 of JBKPDW010000366.1, forward strand.
GGGCCACTGTCGCCGCCACGCGTATCCGGCCCGTGGCAGAACGCGCAGTTCGTGTTGTACAAGGCCCGGCCCCGCTCGAGCATCTGCGGATCAGCCGGCGGTCGCTCAGGATAGGCGTCGCGAGGCGACGTGATGGCAGTTCCGCGACCGCGGCCGCCGCCCTGCGATGCCGGGGGTTGCGCATGCAGAGTGAGCGCGCCAACCGCAACCAACAAGGCAACTTCGAGGCGAGCAGACAACTGTTTCACTTTACCTCGCTCGTTCCTGGTAGAGCATACGCCACATACACACTACCGGAATCGGAAGATCCGGCCCGCCTCGGCTGGGTTCTGCCGCCGCAGGAACGACGATGAATTGGCGAGCGTCGATGCTCGCGTGTCGCTCGTGCACCGTTCAGAAAACGGGATCAGCGTTTGCGACTTTTGGCACGTCGCGCAATCGCGCAAAGGGATCTGGTCGAATCGAACGCCCTGAGACCCACCCGCGCAGCGTAAGGGGGTTTCCTGCGAATGTAATCGGTTACACGACGCCGCATACTAGCAACGTCTCCGCGCGCGCGCGCAAGCGGTATGATGCCCTCGGCAATGCCGAATATTTACGAGGTGGCTCGCCGCGCCGGCGTCTCGACGGCCACCGTCTCCCGCGTGCTCAGCCAGCCCGCCGTCGTATCGCCGGCCACTCGGCACAGGGTGCTCCGGGCCGTCGAGCGCCTCGGCTACGAGCCTAACGCCGCCGCCAAGAATCTGCGCACACTCCGGACGGCTAAGCTGCTCGTGACCGTTCCCGACATCTCCAATCCCTTTTTCTCGTTGATTCTTCGCGGTATTGAAGACGCGGCTCAGCGCGAAGGCTACTCGGTGCTGCTCGGCGACACTCAGCACGAAGGGCAACGCGAAGAACGCTACGCCCTGATGCTCAAGCGCAAGGAGGCCGACGGCCTGATCTTCCTCGGGCACCGGTTGCCCCGGCACGCCGCGGAACTCGTCCGCGCGATGGCCCCGCGGTGCGCACCCGTCGTGAACGGCTGCGAGTTCAATCCCAGTCTCGGCATCCCGAGCGTACACATCGACAACGCCACGGCGGCGTCGGACGCCATGGACCATCTGTACCGCCTCGGCCACCGCCGGATCGGTCTCGTCACGGGGCCGCTCATCTCACCGCTCAGCCGCGATCGCCTGAGCGGCGCGACAGCCCGCGCCAAACAGGCGCGCGCGCAGCGCGACATGATCGTCATGCACGGCGATTTCTCAATCGAGTCGGGTCTGGTCGCAGCCGAGCGGCTGCTCGGCCGCCGCGATCCACCTTCCGCGATTTTCTGTTTCAACGACGAGATGGCGATGGGCGTGCTCGAAACGGCGCGGCGACACCGCGTCTGCGTACCCGACGATCTCTCCGTCGTCGGGTTCGACGACATCAGGTTCGCACGCTACACTCACCCACCGCTGACGACGGTCGCGCAGCCGATGCGAGCCCTCGGCGAGGGCACCGTGCGCCTGCTGCTGCAGATTCTAAAGGGGGACGGGACGACCTCGCCCGAATCGGTGACGCTGCCGCATACGCTGACCGTGCGATCGAGCACCGCGCCGCCGGGTCGGCTCGGCAGGTGAACCGTCGACGAGATCCACGAACACGTTCGGCGCTGGGGTATCGCCCATGTGCGCGTCGGGTTGGCGTTAGCGCGGACCCCAGGATTTTTTATAGATAATTAACGACATTCATATTTTCACATGTAAATTCAGTCGTAGGATCGCTGAACGCTCATCCGGTGACCGTCATGGCCCGCCGAACGACGCATGCCGTCGTCCTCAACATTGCGCTCCTGGCGATGTCGGGGTTCTATCTGCTGGCGCCCGTGGTGTACGCGTACTTCAGCGAGCTGAGCATGTCCTACGCGCGCGTACCTAAATGGTTTGCCGCAACGTCGCCCGCGTCGCTGACCGCCCGCGTCTTCGCCGGTTACAACGCAAGCGCCCCTCGGGCCGTCAGGTTCCGGCGTCAGTTGACGTGTTTCCTGACCGATCGCGGCGGACGTCGCAAACCTGGCTGCATGCACGAGTTGCACGCCGGCGACGTCGCCTACGGGCCCGAGACCCTGAAGATCGCCTCAGGCCGATACCTGGCCCGCTTCGTCTTCGCAGGCTTGGACGACTGCAAGGGCGGCGACGTACGGCTGGAAGTGATCACGGCGGGACGCTTCGGCCGACGGCTTGCTGCGTACAACGGAACAGTCGCTCCGGGCGATCGGCTGGAGCTACCATTTCACCTCCGCCTGATGGACGCGGCGCTCGCGCCGGTTGAATTCCGAGTTGCCGGCGTCAGCGGGTGCGTGCTGCTCAGCCACGCTGACTGGGTTGATGCCCCGCCGCTCCCGCTCGTCACGTCGAAAACCAGTCAGCGAGCGGAGGACGCACCGCCGACTGGCGCCGGATGGTCGAGGAGGTTTCTAACCTGCGGCCAGAGGTACGCTGCAACCATCTGGTGGCCTGCCTCGGAAAGGTGGAGATCGTCCAGGTACACCTCGTCGAGCTGCTCGAGGCTGGTGCCTGCGAATGCTTCGACGAGATCGATGCACCTGACGCCCTCGCGCTCGCAGAACGCGTTCAGCCGGAGCTGCGGATGCAGCACCAGAGTCGCCGGCGCACCCAGCCCGAGCGATCGCAGCTGACCCTGCGTCGGCGGCATCACCATGGACACCCGAGGGTGATCGCGGCGCTCGATGAAGGGACCCAGCGTTTGCGCGAGATAGCGATCCCAGCGATCGTCCTCCCACGCCCATAACACGGTATTGGTCTGGCCTGCGAGCGGCGCCGTTTTCGGGTCCGACGCGAATCGATGCTTCAAGGCCGCGAGCTTCAAGCCGCCAATCGTTTGATTGGTCCTGGTGCCGCCGTTGCCCACGCTGAGAATCTCCTCGGTGAGGTGGGGCCGGGTCGGCGTGTTGAACGTCCACTCGAAATCGACGAGATCGTTCAGGGAGAAAACGATGAGCACTTCCCGCCAATTCACGTCGCGAAGGTACGCATCGTAGAACGCGATCTCCTGTTTCGTGCTCCACCCCTCACAGGCGCCGAGCATGATTTGGCACTGCTGGCCCGCGAGCTGTTGAATGCGCGCGGGAAACGCGTCTTTTCCATCCACCCAGACGCCGTATGGGACCGAATCGCCCAGCAGCAGCACCTTCGCCCGAGCCGGGTCCGTCGAGACTTCGTCCGGCCCGATCAACCCGAGGCTGTTCGTCACGTGCGGATAATCGATTCGATCCTTCGCGCCGAGATGAGCCGGGCGGACCCGGTAGCCATGGAAATGCGGCTTGTACCGGAACGACGTCGCCTGGTCGTACATGAATATCTCGGTGGGGTTGTCGTCCAGCATCCGCTGAAGCTGCTGGCGCTGGGCGGCCGAGAGCGGCTTCCCAGTGCGATGCAGTACACCCCACAGTTCGGCGCCGCCGACGGCCAGCGCGCCGCCGACACACGCGCCCAGCAGAATGGCGGCCAATTTCTTTCCCATCAGTCGTTCACGCGCGAGGCCGATCCAGCACGCCATCCGCAACCGTTCGGGAAACTCGCGGACCAATCATCACGGTGTAAACTGAGAACCTCGGGGCGCACCTACCGGGAACGTTACTCCAACTCGCTTTGCTCTCGAAGCGGCTTGCCTGTTTGAGTCGCCCAAGCGTTCGGCATCCTGCTAAGATTCGCGGTCGGAGGCTCCAGTGCAGATCATCCGTCCCGCCAAAACCTACGACGTCTGCATCGTCGGTTCGGGCGCCGGCGGCGGAATGGCCGCCAAGGTGCTGTGCGAAGCCGGCGCCGATGTCGTCATGCTCGAAGCCGGCGGCATGTGGGACGCCGCGAAGGACTCGAAGATGTCCACGTGGGCGTACGAGTCACCGAGGCGCGGGGCGGCGACCCCAACCAAGCCGTTCGGCGAGTTCGACGGCTGCATCGGCGGATGGGACCTCGAGGGCGAGCCGTATACGCAAGCGGCGGGATCCACATTCGACTGGTTTCGAGGACGCATGCTGGGCGGCCGCACGAACCACTGGGGGCGCATTTCGCTCCGTATGGGTCCGGACGATTTCAAACGCCGCAGTCTCGATGGTCTGGGCGACGACTGGCCAATCACCTACGACGACATCAAGCCCTACTACGACAAGCTGGATCGGTTTGTCGGCATCTTCGGATCGATGGAAGGTCTCCCCAACGAACCTGACGGCATCTTCCAGCCACCGCCCAAACCCCGTTGCTACGAATTCCTCATCAAGCAGGCCGCCGACAAGCTGCACATTCCCTGCATCGCGTCTCGTCTGTCGATCCTCACCCAGCCCTTGAACGGCCGGCCGGCGTGTCACTACTGCGCCCAATGCGGCCGCGGCTGTTCCACGCATTCGAATTTCTCATCGCCGTCCGTACTGCTGCCGCCGGCGACTGCGACCGGACGACTGCGCATCGTTACGAACGCGATGGCGCGTGAGGTCCTCACAGACGAATCCGGTCTGGCGACCGGTGTGTCCTACGTGAACAAGAGCGATCGACGCGACTATGCCGTGCGCGCGCGCATTGTTGTCCTTGCCGCGAGCGCATGCGAATCGGCGCGGCTGCTCCTGAACTCGAAGTCCGGACGTTTTCCAAACGGTCTCGCTAACTCGAGCGGCGTGGTCGGACGATACCTCACCGATTCAACGGGACTTGGCGTGTCAGGGCACATTCCGAAGATGGAACACGCAGTACCACACAACGAAGATGGTGTCGGCGGCGCGCATCTCTACATGCCGTGGTGGCTGGACAACGGCAAGCTCGATTTCCCGCGCGGGTACCACATCGAGCTCAGTGGCGGCCGGCGCCAGCCAGGATTCGGCATCATGGGCGGCATCCACCGGTTCAACGGCGTTGGTGGTTACGGCAAACAACTGAAGGACGACTATCGCCGGTTCTACGGCGCCACTGTCGGCTTCGCCGGCCGAGGCGAGATGATTCCGAACGCCGACACGTACTGCGAGATCGATCCGAACGTTGTCGACATGTACGGGATACCGGTCCTCCGCTTCCACGCGACGTTCTCCGATCACGAGATCAACCAGGCGAAGCACATGCAGGAGACCTTCCGCGAAATCATCCACGAAATGGGCGGCACGCCGTTGTCGTCCATGCCGACCCGCGAATCGAATTATGGTCTCGAGAACGTGGGCCGGATCATCCACGAAGTCGGCACGACGAGGATGGGCAACGATCCGCAGACGTCGGTCTTGAACGCGCATTGTCAGGCGCACGATGTGAAGAACCTGTTCGTTGCGGACGGCGGGCCTTTCGTCTCCAACGCGCACAAGAACTGCACCTGGACCATCCTCGGGCTGTCCATGCGGACAGCTGAATTCATTGCGGAGCAACGCAATCAAGGCGCGCTTTAGACGGTAGGGACGGAGGTTATGACCAGAATTTCACGACGCAACGTGCTCGAACTCCTCGGCGCGGGGCCGGTGGCCGCAGCCATGGCCTGGACGTCGGCGGAAGCCGCGCAGGCGCACGAGCACGCCACTCAGGCGCGCGCCACGGCGACGACAACGGCACCGTTCAAGCCGAAGTTTTTCACGGCGCACGAGTACGCCACCGTCAGGGTGCTGGTCGACTTGATCATCCCGAGGGACGAACGCTCGGGCAGCGCCACGGACGCAGGTGTGCCGGAATTCATGGACTTCATGATGATCGACCAGCCGCGGCGTCAGGTCGCCATGCGCGGAGGGCTCGCGCTCGTCGATCGGCTCTCGCAGACGTCTTTTGGCAAGCCGTTCATCCAAAGCACCGACGCGCAGCGTCGCGAACTGCTGGATGTCATCGCGTTCACACGCGACGATCGGGGCGCGATGCAATCACCGACGCGTTCGGCGACGCTTTCCGCCGATCCTGCGGCAAAGCTTTCGCGCGAACCGGGCCTCAGCCAGGCCATCGCGTTTTTCACCAGCTTCCGCGATCTGACGGCAACAGGATTCTTCACGAGCAAGATGGGAATGGCTGATCTGCAGTACCAAGGCAACGTGTTCGTCGCGGAATGGAAGGGTTGTTCGAACGACGCGATGAAGAAACTCGGCGTAATCGCGTAGCCGCACATCGAATCCTGACCATCGACGGCTTCATGACTCGGACACCGCGCCAGAAGGAGGTCGGCGCCCCCGGGGAGCCACGCGGCGTGGTCCCTGGCTGTTCACGTTAGGTCACGCTTGAACCAGCGTCCGTTGCATCGCGGTAGACGGCAAATGGAAAGTAATTCCGGCCCTGGACCGAGCACATTTGCCAGCAGGCCCGTCGCAGCGTGGCGCGATTATAATCGCCGGGTTCAAATGGCTGTGCGTGGCTTCTCAGCATGATCGCGATCGCCTGGCAGTTCGACGTGCGTCCCGGGCTGGAGAAGCAGTTCGAACAGTTCTATGGCGCAGACGGGGAGTGGACTGCCGTCAATCGGCACAGCCGATCGTACCTGGGAAGCTCGTTCCTCCGCGATCAGGCCCGCTCGTCACGTTACATGGTGATCGAGTACTGGAGCGAGATGATCGTGTACGAGGAGCACAGGACCTATTACAAGCAACAAACTGCTCGTCTCGAAACCCGCCGGGCCGAACTGCTCGACGCCGTGGAGCCGCTCGGCGTTTTCACCGCCTTGAATGTTCCGGATCGGGCGGGCCCGACGTGGTCGCGGCGCAGCTAGTGCACCACTTGATCGTCGACGGCCTCATCGAGGTACTCGAGATGAGGGATCTCCAGCGCACGAACGGCGCTGATGGCCGCGCTGAGCGCTTCGTCCGCGCGACACGCCGTCTGTGACCGCAGCTTGCGGCGCGTGTCCCGCAAGACGCGCAGCACCTGCGCGCGATCGTATCGCTGGCCTTCACAATGCTCGCAAAAGCTCATCGGCTCCCCCGCTTGCTTGATCATACGCGTGTTCGTGTCCTTCCTGCACAATCTGCCAGAATTTGAAACGTGACGACCGCCGGCGGGGCAGACGCGCTCGTTGTGATCGACATGCAGCGCGATTTCTGCCCGGGCGGAGCGTTGCCTGCGCCAACGGGCACCGCGATTGTCCCCGCGATCAACCGACATCTGGCGGAGGCGCGGAGGAGCGGAATGCCCGTTTACGCCTCCCGGGACTGGCATCCTGCCGTGACCTCGCATTTTCAGGCCTATGGAGGCGAATGGCCTCCTCATTGCGTGCAGGGTACTGAAGGCGCCGATTTTCACCCGGCACTGGAGCTGCCCACGGACACGACCGTCATCAGCAAAGGGACCGATCCAGCGCTGCCCGGATATTCAGCATTCGATGGCCAGACGTTCGACCATCGATCGTTCCTCGCCGACTTGCAGCGGCGTCATGTCGATCGGATTTTCGTCGCTGGTGTAGCGACGGAGTACTGCGTGAAGCACACCGTGCTCGACGCACGGAAGGCTGGGCTACGTGTCAGCGTGCTGCTCGACGCGATTGGTGGAATCGATCGGCAGCCGGGCGACGCCGATCGCGCGTTGAAGGAAATGGCGGACGCCGGGGCGCAGCTCGTGAGCGGTAACCTGGCCGACGACAGTCAACGCAAAGCTCATTGAACCCGCAGAATTTGAACTGGAATTCTCCGGCAGACTCCGGGCCGTGTGCGTTGCACGTCGTCTGAAGACGCGCGTCCGTTAACGCGTGACGTACTGCTGTCGTCGAAAATCTTCGAGATCCCGCTCGAGTTGGTCACTGACATGCACCTGATACGGCGGGTCAGCCGTCTCCAGTCGCCGCAATTCAGGCGGGAGCCGATCGAGTTCGGCCCGCGCGCGCTGTCTTATCTCGTGCAATGCGACGCGACCGCCTGGCAGCCGCGCGCCATCCTTCATCACCTGCTGCAGCAACAGCCGGCCGCTCGGCGATTCATCGTGCCGCGCCAGCACGTCGTATCGCGCGAAACCGTCGGACTCCACACGAAAGATCTGTTTGCGTCCCGGCAGCATGGCCTTGCCGGTCGACAGCTTGACGCGTCCGCGTCCGGCGTATTCCACCAGCTTGTACGCCATGTCGAGCGTCGGCGCGTCGCGGGACACGCCCATTTCCGCGCCGACGCCAAAGCCGTCGATGGGCGCCCCCGACGCCACGAGACGCGCGATTTCGTCTTCGTCGAGGCCGCCGCTCGCAAAGATGCGCACGGCCGCGAGACCCGCCCGATCCAGCAGGCGTCGCGTCTCGAACGAAAGCTCGCGCAAATCGCCCGAGTCGAGTCGCACGGCCGGGACGTGAAAGTTCGACCCGAGCTCGCGCGCCAGGTCGATCACCTTCTGGACGCCGGCGAGCGTGTCGTAGGTGTCCACCAATAGGACGGCCTTCGGATACACGCGTGCGAACGCGCGAAACGCCTCGTACTCGTCGTCGTGCGCCTGGATATAGCTGTGGGCCAGCGTGCCGGCAACTTGCAGGCCGTAGGCCTGCCCGGCTGCGACGTTCGACGTCGCGTGAACGCCGGCGATGTAGAACGCGCGCGCGGCCTTCAACCCCGCATCGGTGCCGTGTAGACGCCGCAGCCCGAAATCAACGATCTGACGCCCCTGTGCCGCTTCCATCACACGCGCGGCCTTGGACGCAAGCACCGTTTGCAGATGAACCTGGTTCATCACGTACGTTTCGATGAACTGCGCTTCGGCGATCGGGGCTGTCACCTCGAGAACCGGTTCGTTGGCGAACACGGGCGTCCCCTCAGCCACGGCCTGGACATCGCCGGTGAATCGGAACTGCTCGAGGTGGCGAAGAAACCGATCAGAAAACTGACCGAGAGACGCCAGGTAGGTCAGCGCCGCCTGATCGAAGCGCAGCGTCTCGAGGTACGTCAGCACGTCGTCGAGCCCGCAGGCGACCAGAAAGTTGCGGCGCGGCGGGAGGCGACGCACGAACAGGCTGAACACCGCCCGATCCGACATGCCCTCTTCGAAGTACGCCTGTAGCATGGTGAGTTCGTAGAGGTCGGTCACCAGCGACGGGCTGACCACAGAGCTCACGAGCTGAGCCTCTCTATCGGGCGTTTTCCCGTTCATTCGATCGCCATGACGGCTCGCGCAATTCGGTGATGTGCGCAGCCTTGATGGTAACGCCACTCACGTCTGCGCCGCAGCCGTACGCGCGGCGAGCATGTGCAGCCACGCTGTCGTACGGGAGACAAGAATCCGCCGCCGCGGCATGTCGCCTAGGTCAGTCCATTCTTGACGAACAGCTCTTCGACGGCACGGTGCGCTTCGTCTATCGCCTGATTGGTAAAGGCCGCTGCACCAGCATCCGAGTTCGCGATCGTGATCGACCCAAAGCGTTGTCGGCCGATCACGTGCGGCCGCTGTTCGGGTGGGACGTCGGGATCGTCCAGCGTGTCGTAGGTATACGAGTAGCCGTACGGCCACCGATTGACGGTGAGGCCCACGATATCTGCCGCAGGATCGAAGCCGGACGGCCCGAGCATCCGCGCGAAGTGACGACGGATCTCGAGCTCGAATTGCTCGAAAGTGGTCGAGAGCAGCTGTTGCGCGCCCACGCGATTCTGCTCCTTGCGCGGCAGCCCGGGTTTGTTCGGATTGCTGGTCAGATGCACGAGGATCGGTTCCTCAGGAGTCGTCACGCCCTGATATCCGCCGATCTTCGTGCCGGGATCGAGGCTGCACCCGGTGTGCAGCATGCACGGCGAATTGATATTCGAAGCACCGAGCTTCGCGAACGACCCCCATTGCCGGATGAGGACATTGTTGTACATCATCGGCACTTTGACCGAGTACGCAAGGGCGGTTTTCTGACGATCGGGCAGATCGGTCACGAGATCCGGAATCAGGCTGTTGTAGCACGCGAGCACGACATTGGCGGCCTCGACGCCGTGCATCCGACCGCCGCGTACGTAGGCCACGCGTACGGACTTCGCGCGCTCCGGCGAACCCACGTGCTCGACGCGAACCACAGTGCTGCTCAATCGAATGCGCACCGACGCGTTCTGTTCGTCGAGGCGCTCGTAATCGATCGGGGTCTGTACGATCGTCTCCATTCCGTGCTTGCCCGGTATCGCCGCGGGAATCAGACGGTTCACGAGAAGGCGCGCAAGCGACGCGTTGCCGTCGGGAAAGTGAAACGTGTACGAGCTTTCGCGGAATCCTTCTTCGAACTCGAGGCCCAGCCCGTTGAACCCTACCGAGCCCCGGCGTGCTGCTTCGAGCGCCGGTGTCGTATCGACGCGCTTGTTGTTCCGCCCGCCCTGCGCCATGAAGAACGGGATCGCATCGGGGCTGACCTTCGCGAACTTCAACAGGAAGTCCTGCCAGCTGATCCTGGCGAGCTTCGAGGTTTTCTCCTCGACGCTCATGCCAGCCATGTAGTCGGGATTCTGCCCGTACAGCCGGATCAGATCCTTGCGCGCCGCGTCCGACAGCGGAGCCTTCGCGAAGAAGTCCGGCCACGGGATACGGCCGTTGCCGACGACCACGCGATCCTCGCCGAAATGTTCTTTGTCGAAGAACATCGCCGGACCGAGATTGTGTTTCTGAAACGCATCGCGATTTTGAAACTCCGCGTTGCGCTCGACCTGGATGCCGAGCTCCTCGACGAGCCGCTTCGCCGTGTAGCTGTAGGGAAACGGTGTTGCGATACCCATCGTTCCGCCGTAGCCGATGAACGTCCGGCCCTGATACCGGAACTCGTTGCGCTTGGCATGGCCGCCGAAATCGTCATGGTTGTCGAGGATGAGAATCTTCTGACTCGTGCCGAGCGCACGTCGCCAGAAGTGCGCGGCCGCAAGGCCTGAAATGCCGCCGCCGACAATCACGAGGTCGTAGGTCTCGTGCGTATCGACGTCGAGTGCGGGAAACTGGCGATAGGTCCCACGTCGCATCTGATCGAAGGCCGCAACAGCAGCTGGATAGTTGCCGCGCAGGCCGGTGCGAGCCGGCGGATAAGTCGACACGTCAGGTGCCGCTTGCGATGGCGCGGCGGCAGCCAGCGTCCGCGTACGTGACGCCGAATACGCGGACGTCACAGCGACCGCTATGCCATTCAGGAAATCACGGCGCGGGATGCGACGCGTCATGCCGAGATCGCGATATTCCATGGACATCGTGCGTACCTTTCAAGAAGACCGTGTGGGATCCTCGGATGTCGCGGCCAATGGTATTCGAATGGCCGCGCTCGAGCCCGCCCATCCTGCATTCACTCTACGGCGGTAACGAACCTGAATGGCGAATATTCCTTGACATTTTCGTCAATATGAATATGAATTCATATTCATATTGGCCACGCTTCCCCGGCGCCCGACGGCCGTTGCGACACTCAATCGCCTGTTTGGCGCGGCCGAAGCGCTGTTCGCGCAAGGCGGTAATTCAGAATTCGGCGTCGGCGATGTCGCTCGTCAAGCCGGCCTGGCAGTCGGCACGCTGTACACCCGATTCGAAGACAAGGATTCGTTCCTCAGGGCGTTCTGGCATCAGTTCTACGACAGGGCATTGTCGTATGCCGACGAATCACTGTCGCCCGCTCGATGGGCGGGCCAGCCGCTCGCGGCCGTCGTCCGTGCCATGGTGACGATGGTCGTTCGCAACTACCGTCAACGCAAAGCTCTTCTGTGCGCGCTGACGATGTACGTGCGAGGCAGCAGCGACCAGGAATTCCGTCGGCGCGCCGCGGAATTCAATGCGCGGTTTATCCAGCAGTTCACCAGTCTCATCCTCGAACGCCGTGACGAGATCGCGCATCCCGAGCCGTGGGTAGCCGTGCGGGTCGGTCTAACGATGGTCGATGGCGCGGCGAAAGAGCGCATCCTGTTCGACGCCGATCAGGTGCTCCGCGGCCGCCTTGACGATGACCGGTTCATCGATGAGATGACCCGTGCGTTCGTGTCGTACCTTCGCGGGTCGAGCACTTCCCCACCATCAAAGCTGTAAGAGTGCACGGAGTGCAGCTGCTTATCGGGAGGCGCCTCATGGTCGGACGGGATCTCTCGGGCGCAGCAGGTGCGGAAGACCGTCGCGCCGTGGAGACGGTTTCGATGGCCGCTGGCGATTCTCTCGGGCTGTCAACAATCTCGCGCCAGTCGGCGAAGCAAAGTAGCGGCAAGCGGAAGGCCGTCCTCGGCGCGGCCTTCCCGCTCCTGACGGGCCGTCCGGCTACTGGCCCGTGACCACGCTGATTCGACGGACAGCCAGTCCGGCCGCGCGCGCGACATCCTCGTCCGAGTCGCGCGCAAGTTGCTGAAGCGTGGGCAGCGCGTCCGGGTCCTTCATCTGACCCATGACGTCGGCCAGCTCGGCGCGCGTAGTGGCACTTGCCGTCCGCGGTGCAAACAAGGCCGGACGGTGAGCGGGCTGCGTCTCGACCAGATATTCTTTCGCCAGATCACGAGTGCTCGAGTGCTCGAGCGCTCTAATGAGCTCGTCAAGGTATTCGGCTTCGCCGATTCGCAGCAGGGCGAACGCCTGCGCCGTGCGCACCCGTGCGCTCCTTTCCACCAATCGATCCGCCGAAATCGCGGCTTTCTGGCTCACGTCCGCTGTCCGCGCTAGGCCTTCGCACGCGTACAAACGAAGCCCCTCGTTCGTGTCGGCCTTGAGCCGCTCGAACACCGGCACCGACGTCGGGTCGGCGATGTCCGCCAGGGCGGCGAGTGCCAGAATTGTCGCTTTATCGGTCTCCTTGGACTGCTCGACGATGCGGGTCAGTTCCGGCACCGCGCCTTGATAGCGCATCGATCCAAGCGTCTCGATCAGTTCGTTGCGGACGGTGTCGCCGTTGATGTTGAGGAACGCGATGAGCTGTTCGCCGGTCGACGGATCGCCAATCTTGCGAATAGCACGAACCGCGTCAAAGCGCAGCGAGTCATCGCGATCCGCACGAACGACTTGCAGCAGATCCGGAACCGCCGGTCTGGCGCGCAGGATTCCAAGGCCCCGAATCGCGGTTCGCCGGATTCTGCGCTCCGGGTCGCCGATCCGCGACCGAAGCGTCTCGACCACCATCGGATCGACGGGCACGTCGGGTTCGACAACGAGCTCGAGGTCTCGATCCGGCGCGGATACGATCAGTTCGCCAAGCTTCGTGAGCGCGGCGCCCACCCCGCTCGTCCGGGGCAGGTGGATATTCACGAGAGACGAGACTGCCCGCGATCGAATGTCGGGCTGCATGTCGCTCGCAAGGGCGATGAAACCGGGCAGCGCCTGCGGATCCTCCATTTTTTCGAGCGAGAGTTCGACCTCGCGGCGCACGGCGTCGGACGGATCGTGAACCAGCGCGACCAGTTTCGGCGTGGCCAGCTGGAATCTGGCGGCGCCCAGATCGCGCACAGCAGCTTGCCGCCGAACGGGATCTGGACTGTTGAGGTCGTAGATCATGCTATCGATGGAGAGCTGGTGAGCTTCTGTAGAAGTCTGCGCAGCTATTGGCCTGATCGCGACAACTCCTGTCGCAAGTACGGTGATTGCCAGCCATTGAAGGCGTGAGCGAAGAGGCATCTGTCCTCCTGAACTGCTGGGCGGCCTCTGGATGCGCGACGCACAGCCAGGCCGCGGCCCAAAGCAACGGAACGCTGATTTCAGTCGGTACCGGACGCCACGCGCTGGGACCGCACGGCGGAAGGACGATGGCAGGCCGATCGTAGCCGGACCTGCGAGGGAACGACGCGAAGAAGTGTACCACGGAGCGTCAAGTGACACATCGCCAGGTCGCTGTTCACCTACAACTGCTTTCGCATCACGACCGCTGTCGATGGGCAAGCGGAGGTGAACTCGACGGAGGTCTTGACCGATTCCGGAACGTCCGCACGCTGTATTCGGCGGAATCCGAACTTGGGAAAGTACGTCTCAGCTGTCGTAGTCAACAGGTAGAGCGCGGGCACCTTTCGATCTCGCGCCAACTGAACGACGGCGTCTACCAACTCACGGCCCAGCCCTCGACCTTGCATCTCCGGTGCAACGGCAACCGAGCGCAGCAAGGCTCCGTCTGGATACATCTCGAGCGCCGCGCTCCCCACGATGCGATTCGCCTGTCGCGCAACGAACGTGGTGGCCAGATGGTGTCGGAGGCCATCCGGCGGAAGCCGATGGCGCGCCAGCAGGGCGAGCACGTCGGCGAGATCCTCGTCGCGTGCCCGTTCTACGCGGATTGCAGTCGTCATCGACTGCCTCCAGCAAGTTCGATCGGCCGCGAACAACACGGCGCACCTGTCACGGCGCCCGGTGTGGGCATGCAGCAACCGGTCCGCTTCTGCAGTCGTTGGCCGTCGCGCTGAACGGTGTCCACATGTGAGAGTGCGTGTCGGACCGCATCGACGATCGCCGCCAACACCGGATCCGCCAATCTGCCGAGCTTGTAGTGAATCCACAACCCGTCACGACGCGTCTCCACCAATCCAGACCGGCGCAAGTACGCGAGATGGCGCGACGCCTTCGGCTGCGGGATTCTGAGACTCTCGTGAATGTCGCAGACACAGACTTCGCCGGCCAGCAGCAACCCGAGGATCCGCAGGCGGGTGGTGTCGGCGAGCGCTTTGAAGAGGGCTTCCATCTCGATCACTTGTGGCTTGGCCATATATCTGTGTTGACAAATATATAACGGTTCTCTACACTTCCAATATTCGTGTATGCAGATACAAGGAGTTGGGCTGTGTCAGACATCCAGGAAGCGGTGAGAGACAAGTATGCTGCGATTGCCGGCGCCGTCCGTCGCTCGTCCAAGCCGGCGCCGGGTTGCTGTGGACCCACTGCGTGCGGCTGCGCCGATCCGATCACGTCGAATCTTTATTCCGATGCGGAGCAACGCGAGCTGCCGCCTGAAGCCGTCGCTGCATCATTGGGCTGCGGCAATCCGATCGCCGTGCTCGCGCTCGAGCCGGGTCAGACAGTGCTCGATCTCGGATCCGGAGGTGGCATCGACGTGCTGCTGTCTGCGAAAAAGGTCGGTCCAAGCGGCAAGGTGTACGGCCTCGATATGACCGACGAGATGCTCGCCCTGGCGCGTGAGAATCAGCGTAAGGCTGGCGCGACGAATGTCGAATTTCTCGAGGGGACGATCGAAGCCATCCCCCTCCCCGACAACTCGGTCGACGTCGTGATCTCCAACTGCGTGATCAATCTCTCGAGCGATAAGGACGCCGTGCTGCGCGAGGCGTTCCGGGTGTTGAAGCCGGGTGGCCAATTCGCCGTGTCCGATGTCGTCGTTCGTGGCGATGTGCCGGAAGATATTCGGCGCAACATGGAGCTGTGGGTGGGCTGCATCGCCGGCGCGCTCGAGGAGCGCGAGTACACCACGAAATTGGGTGCCGCGGGCTTTCAAGACGTCGAGGTGGAACCGTGGCGCATCTACCGCATCGACGACGCGCGCTCGTTTCTGACCCAGAGCGGCATCGACGTGGACCGCGTTGCATCGCAGGTTGACGGGAAGTTCGCCAGCGCGTTCGTGCGGGCGCGAAAGCCGGCGTCGAAGGCGTGCTGCGGGCCCGATTGCTGCAGTTAAAAGTTGGACGCCAGACCTGCTGCGCTCTTCCGGTGGTTAGCCTGGCATTCGTGATCGTGCCGCGGACGAGGGGGTCCTGCCTTACGCGAACGAAGCCGCAATGGAACGTGTGATCTTTGCGTGCGTGCACAACGCCGGGCGGTCGCAGATGGCGGCCGCATTCTTCTCGGCCATGGCCGACCCTGCGCACGCGGAGGCGATCTCCGCGGGCACCGAACCAGGCGAGCGTGTTCACCCCGAAGTGGTCGAGGTCATGCGCGAGGTCGATATCGATCTCAGCCTGAAAAAACCGCAGCGCCTGACGAACGAACTGGCCCGGAATGCCTCACTGCTGGTGACGATGGGGTGCGCGGAGTCGTGTCCGCACGTGCCGGGCCTGAGGCGCGATGATTGGCCGTTGCGTGATCCGAAGGGCAGGCCGATGGCGGAAGTCAGGGAGATTCGTGATGAGATTCGCGACCGCGTCGCGGCGCTGGTCGATTCCTGCGGCTGGCGACGGCCGCTGCCGCCCACGTGAAGCGATCGTGGAGTCTCGCGACCGTTCCATCACGACGCGAGATCAGCTCAACAAGTCCGATTGCTGACTTCATTGCGGTTCTGTCAGTCCACCACGCGCCTAGCAATCGACGATGGCCTGGTTGGTGATTCGAGGCGATGTACTGCTCCGTCCGCATCAGGCAGGAACCGCGACGCGTTAAACTTTCATCATCGCAGCGACATTTCGGCGTGCGCTGTGCGATGACCCGGTGGTCAACCACTCGAAATAGTTCGACATGCAACGGAGCACCACATGAAAATCGCGCCGCTTGTTGGTGTCATTGCCGTTCTCGCGCTCGGCGGATCAGACGCAGTGCCTCGAGTTGCGGCCGCTGGACCCATTGCGTGCAACTCCCTCGGTCAGATGGCACTTACGAACGGGATGCTCGTCTCCGCCGAGTCGGTGCCGGCTGGTGAGTTCACGCCTCCCTCTTCCACCAATGCGTCTGCTGCGAACGCGTTCAGGACCCTTCCGGCGTTTTGTCGCGTCACCGCTCGGCTGACTCCGACCTCTGATTCAGACATCCGCATCGAGGTATGGCTGCCGCAATCCGGTTGGAACCGCAAGATGCAGGCTGTCGGCAATGGCGGGTTGGGTGGGACGATCCCATATGCGGCGCTCGCGGCTGCCATCAAGACAGGTTATGCCGCTGCGGGGACGGACACGGGCCACGTCGGCGGCAACGGCGATTTCGTGGCCGGTCATCCCGAGAAACTCGTCGATTTCGGCTATCGCGCCATCCACGAAATGACTGTAGCTGCCAAGACCGTCGTGGCGGCGCACTACGACGCGCGTCCGGCAAGGTCGTATTTCAACGCGTGCTCGACGGGAGGAAGGCAGGGACTCGTCGAGGCGCAGCGCTACCCGGAGGATTTCGACGGGATCGTGGCTGGAGACGCGTCGTGGGACCAGATGCGCCTCTACGCCGCGCGGGTTGCGTTGAACGTCTTCGTCAACCGCGAACCTGCGGCGGTCATTCCTTCAAGCAAGTACCCGATGATCCACAACGCGGTGCTGGGCGCCTGCGACGCATTGGACGGCGTCAAGGATGGTGTGATCGAGGACCCGGTGCGATGCTCCTTCGATTTCGCCACGCTCACATGCTCCGGCGACGATAGCGCCGATTGCCTGACGAAACCACAAGTCGAGACCGCAAAGGCGATGGCTTCGCCAATCATCGACCGACAGAGCGGCGCTGTTTTGCATCCGGGCCGTTATTACCCTGGTGCGGAGCTGGGATGGGGTGCCGTCGGTGGGCCCTCACCGTCCGGGGAATCTCTGGAAGGCATGAAGAAAATCGTGTTCAACCCGAATTGGGATTACCACGCCATACGTGTTCCTGACGATATCGACCGGGCGGTACGAGCTGATGACGGATTGCTGTACGGCGGAGATCCGAACCTCACGCGTTTTTTCAGTCGCGGTGGCAAGCTGCTGATGTATCACGGGTGGGCAGATGCCTTGGTCACGCCGGACGCAAGCCTGATCATGTACAGGCGGATCAACGAAGCGGTGGGACCTGCAGCCGCGAATTCGCTCGCGCTGTTCATGGTGCCAGGCATGGGCCACTGCCAGGGCGGACCGGGAACCGACGTCTTCGATAAAGTCGTCGCGATCGATCAGTGGGTCGAGTCCGGTACCAAGCCGCAGTCGATTCACGCCTCCCACATGACGGCAGGCGTCGTCGACCGCACGCGGCCACTGTGTGCGTATCCGGGGACCGCGCATTACATCGGCAGCGGGAGCACCGATGAGGCGCAGAACTTCCTCTGCCAGATGCCATAGCGCGCGACTGCGCGCGCCACGGCATCGTGATCACCTGTTCCACGCCATCGTGATCACTCATTCCACAGCATCGTGATCACCCGTTCCACGGGTCGTGATCACCGATTCCACACATCGTGATCACCCGACTCGGACCTGCTGAGGGTCCACGGGGGCGACGCGGGGCGTCGTTTTACCATCGCCGTTTTGGCCGACTGCGGTTCGGCGGAGAGGGTGATGGCGACGGAACGACTGCCCATGCGACACATTCGAGAGATTCTGCGACTGAAATGGCGCTTGAAGCGAAGCCACCGCGAAACGGCGCGCAGTCTGGGGATCAGTCCCGGCGCGGTGGCGTCGGTGATGAGCCGGGCGAGCGCGATCGGCCTGACGTGGGCGGCGCTCGAGGAGGTGAGCGACGACGCCCTCGAGCAACGGCTCTACGGCCCGAAGGTGACCGGCCGCGGGGCGCGGCCGCTGCCCGATCCCGCCTGGGTCCACACCGAACTGCGACGCGCCGGCGTCACGCTCGAGCTGCTGCACCTGGAATATCTGCAGCAGCATCCCGACGGCTATCGCTATTCGGCCTTCTGCGCGTACTACCGCGACTGGCTGGAGCGGCAGCGTGTGTCGATGCGCCAGGTGCACAAGGCCGGGGAGAAGCTCTTTGTCGATTACTCCGGCAAGAAGCCCGAGCTCGTGGATGCGGCGACCGGGGTCGTGCGGTCTGTCGAACTGTTTGTCGCCGTCCTCGGCGCCTCGAACTATACCTACGCTGAAGCCACCGAGACGCAGCGGAGCGCCGATTTCATCCAGAGTCACAGTCGGGCGCTGGAGTATCTGGGCGGCGCACCAGCGCTCGTGGTCCCCGATCAGCTGAAGACCGGCGTGCGCGACGCGTGTCGCTACGAACCGATTCTCCAGCGGACGTACGAAGAGTGGGCCGCGCACTATCAGACGGCGATTTTGCCGGCCCGACCGGCGAAGCCTCGCGACAAAGCGAAAGTCGAAGTGGCCGTCCAGGTCGCCCAACGCTGGATCCTCGCCCGGCTGCGGCATGAGACCTTCTGCTCCGTCGCCGCGCTGAACGCGCGGATCCGCGAGCTCTTGGCCGAGCTGAACGCGCGGCCGATGAAAGGCTACGGCGGCGCCTCGCGCCGGGACCTTTTCACGCGCTTCGATCAGCCGGCGCTGCGGCCGTTGCCGGCCGAGCGCTTCGTCTACACCGAATGGCGCGAGGCGCGCGTGAACATCGATTATCACGTCGACGTCGAGCACCATCTCTACTCCGTCCCACATCGCCTCATTCACCAGACCGTCGACATCCGGCTCTCGGCCACGACGCTCGAAGTGTTTCAGCGCGGCACCCGGATCTGGGTGCATCGCCGCAGTCACCGCCCGGGCTATACCACCGTCCCCGAACACATGCCGCACGCCCACCGGGCGCACTTGGAGTGGAGTCCGTCGCGCCTCATCCGGTGGGGCGCCACGGTGGGCCCGCAGACCGCCGCGCTGGTCGAGCAGATTCTCGCGAGCCGGTCCCATCCCGAGCAGGGCTACCGGCCCTGTCTCGGTCTGCTGCGGCTCGCCAAGCAGTACGGCCCCGAACGGGTCGAGGCGGCCAGCGCTCGCGCGGTTCTCGTCGGCGCCCGGTCGTATCGACACGTCGAGGCGATGCTCAAGCACGGCCTCGATCGCGTGCCCCTCGAGCCGGACGATCCGGCACCGTCCCCACGGCGGGTCCATGACAACGTCCGCGGCCCGGCCTATTACCAACAGGAGCTCCCACATGCTGACTGAACAGACCGTCGAACGCCTTCGCAGTCTTCGGCTCGGTGCGATCGCCGAGGCCTATCTCGCCCAACAGCGCGACCCGTCGAGCACCTCGCTCAGTTTCGATGAGCGCCTCGGCATGCTCGTCGATGCCGAGCAACTCGCTCGGGACAATCGGGCACTCACGCGTCGGCTGAAGGAAGCGAAGCTCCGATTGAGCCAGGCGTGTCTCGAGGATCTCGACTACGGTGGCCGCAAGCTCGATCGCGCGCTCATCCGGCAACTCGCCACGTGTCGCTGGGTGGCGGAGCATCAGAACATTCTCATCACCGGCGCCACCGGCGTCGGCAAGACGTTTCTCGCCTGCGCCTTGGGCCAACAGGCCTGCCGCCTGCGACATCGTGTGATCTACCGGCGGACCCCTCGGCTGTTTCCCGAGCTCACGCTTGCGCACGGCGACGGCACCTACCCGACCCTGCTGGCGCGCTTCGCGCGGGTCGATGTCCTGATCCTCGATGATTGGGGACTCGTGGGGCTCAAAGACGCCCAACGTCAGGACCTGCTGGAGATCCTCGACGACCGCGATGGCGCGCGGTCCACGATCATCACCAGTCAGCTCCCGACCGATCGCTGGCATGAGCACCTCGGCGATCCGACCGTGGCTGACGCGATCCTCGACCAGGTCGTGCATCGCGCGCATCGCCTCACCCTCGGGGGACCCTCGCGCCGCAAGCCCAGTGGGAATGGATCGTCCGCATCGAAGAGCGACGCATGAGCACGCTGACAACGCGTTCGGGGAATACCGGCGGTCGGCCAGCCTCCCGATCTTCGTTGATAGAGCATCCTGGCCGGTCGGCGATCACCGCCGCGGCCTGTGGACCGTGCCCGAGCTGTGGAAAACGCAAAGAACGCGTTTCCCACAAGCTCGTTGGACGGCGCACAGAACGCGCCGCCCACACGGCCCACAAGGCATTCGTCTTCGTCACTGAAGAAGAAAGAACTGAAGAGCCACTACAATGACATCCTTCACTGAGGAGGCTGATCCCAAACACTGACGTCCTCGCGTCGCTTCGCTCCGATCACGATGGGCCGGAATGACTGATCACGATGGCCTGGACCAAGTGATCACGATGCCTGGAATGCGCACGCGACAGCAACGCGGCCCCCGTTCCTCGGAATTGTCGATTCGAGGCGAGTCGCTTCCGCGCAGGTACGCCCATTACAGTGAATCGCGACGTACTGCACGGCATGAGCGCACGCAGCCCCCTGACGCTCGATCGCCTCCCGTCCGACCGCCTCCTAGCGGCCGTCTTGACGCGAGTTGCTCCGGTGTCACGATCTCCGCGGGGGCAGCCGCGGAAAGTACGCTGCAAGGAGCGCGCGCGATCGATGCGGCTGTGGCCGGCGGCTGCGATCCTGTTTGCCGCGACCTCGGCTGTCCTGGCGCGACGCTCCTGTTGTCGCCGCGAGCCACGGATTCCGCGCCGCCCGTTCAGTTCACCGTCCTCCGGCCGGATGGCGCGCGCTTCAGCCCGAGCCCGGGCGGGGAACGACGTTCCGCCGATAGCCGTCTCGCCGGACGGACGCTGGTTGGTATTCGGGGCCAAGAACCACCTGTGGGTGCACATCGGCGCTCCCGGCAGTTTCCGTACGTCAGGTGATGCATGCGCGCAACCCGAGGCGATTAGCGTGTTGGCTCGACGGCTCTCTCACAGTTGATTGACCAGGGTATTCCGAACTGATCGACGAGGACCCCGAACCGACTCGCCCAGTACGTCTCCTGGAGTGGCATCGCGACCTTGCCGTTCTCCGCGAGCGCCTGAAATATGCGCTCCGCTGCGACAGAGTCGTCCATGTTGAGGAGAATTTGAAAACCTCGTGGTTGCTCATACCGGTCAGGCGGGACGTCCGAGCCCGCGAACCCGACATCGCCGATCTTGAGAGTGGCGTGAGCGATCTTCGCTTCCCATCCCGAAGGCGCATCGGCCGCCGTCGGTGAATCACCCCACCTGAGCATGTAGGCAATGGTGCCGTTCAGGCACTGTTCATAGAATCTGAACGCTGCCTCGCATTGACCGTTGAAGGCGAGCGAGATGTGGGGACTCAGCTTCATTGATGCGCCTCCAGGAGACGTCGCATTTATCGCGGTTGACTGCGATCGACTTCAGACTTCATCATCGCCGCCCGAGAATTCATAGTCTTGTAAAAATGGCAGCTCGCCAGCGATCCATACCCTGGGGGAACAACCTGCTAATGCCTGCCACTCGCGAGTCATGTGCGCCTGGTCGTAGTAGCCGCATGCGGCAGCAACGTCGGCAAGTCGGGGTCGCGCGTCTTTGATCAACCAGCACGCCCGCTCGAAACGAAGAACCCGAGCCGCGGTTTTTGGGGCCAGGCCAACCTCGGCCCGGAAGCGTTCGGTGAAGTGTGCTCGACTCCACCCGATGACTCGTGCGAGCGCTTCAATCGACTGGCGACCATGGCTGGCTGCGAGCTCTCGCCAGGCCCACACGATGGCGTGAGGGTGCTCGGTGGGAATC
>JBKPDW010000367.1:0-7747 GCA_046728115.1 Acidobacteriota bacterium
GTCGACGACTCGGCGGCCCAACACGAACACCTGCAGATGAACATGGGGCAAGGCTGGCAATTCATGCAGGACGGAATTGTGTTCGCGGAGTTCAATCATCAGGGCGGACGGCGTGGCGGCAACGAATTCGTCGTCCCGAACTGGTGGATGGGGATGGCAACTCGGAGCACGTCGCATGGGCGACTAACGTTCACGAGCATGTTGAGCCTCGATCCCGCCACGGTTGGCAAGGACGGGTATCGGGAAATCTTTCAAGCGGGCGAAGCGTTGAACGGCCGCCTGCTGATTGATCGGCAGCATCCCCACGATCTCTTCATGCAGCTCGCCGCCGTCTGGCGAACGCCCGTCAACGACTCGACGGGATTCACGCTGGCCGGTGGACCGGTCGGTGAACCGGCCCTCGGGCCAGTGGCCTTCATGCATCGTGCCTCGGCCGCGGACAATCCGACGGCCCCGCTCAGTCATCACACATTTGATTCGACGCACATTGCGTTTGATGTCGTGACAGCGGCCGTCGATCACGGACCATTCGTGATCGAAGCCTCGGTGTTCAACGGACGCGAGCCAGACGAGAACCGGTGGGACTTCGACTTCGGTCGTCTTGACTCGTTCTCTGGTCGCATCTGGTATCGGCCGAATGACGAGTGGGAGTTGCAGGCGTCGAGCGGACGCCTCGTGGCGCCAGAACAACTGGAGCCAGGGAACATCGTCCGATCAACCGCATCGGTGTCCTGGACCCGGAAGAATGGCGCGGCGATCTCGTCTGTCACGGCGGGCTACGGCCGAAACGATACGGACCACGGCGCGCGGAATGCCTTCTTCATCGAAGGCTCGCGTCACGCCGCCCGTGTCGTGTGCTCTGGACGTCGATCACGACACGGTCGCCAACCTTGATGTCCGCAAGATGCGCCATCTTGCCCGCCTGCTTGAACGTCGTCTTGTCGCTCAATGTGAGTGTCGTGGTCTTCTTGGCGGTCGTCTGTATGGTGATCGTTTGCGCCGAGATGGCCGTCACGACGCCTCGCCTGTCACTTGGCGGTTCGACGCAATGCACGACGGATGGACAGACAACCGGCGGAGTCACGCTCGCCGCTGCCTGTTCCGGGACCAGTCCCGTCGCGAGCACAACGTTTCGGTCGGGACCGCTTCGAAACGGCTGTAGAACGTATTCAGACCGGCGTTGCTGATCCGAATCGGTACTGCGGCCCCGGCGGCTCACAAGTAGCCGTTCACCTGAGCAAAGGAGCAACTATGAGAACCATCATGATTGGCGCGGCGTTGGTCGCCATGCGCACCGCGAGCACGGCGTGGGCGGCGGATCAGACGCTGAAGGGCGTTATCAGCGACAGCATGTGCGGCGCGAGCCACAAGGGCATGGTGCACCAAGATGACCGACCGGGAGTGCACCCAAGCATGCGCCGCGAAAGGCGCGCAGTACGTCCTCGTGGCGGACGGCAAGGTCTACAAGCTCACGAACCACGACGCCGATCTGAAGACGCATGCCGGTCACACCGTGAACCTCACCGGCGACGTGAAGGGCGATACGATCAGAGTCTCGTCGATTGAAATGCCGAAGCAATAGAGGCGATGAACAGGGCGCGGGCGGGCCGGTACCATCGGCCCGCCCGCGCGACGAACCCCGATGCACCCGCGGCTGATCGCTACCCCGTTTTTCACGATCTACACGTTTGGCCTACTGCTGGCATCTGCGTACGTGGCAGCGTTCTGGTGGCTGACGCGCGAAGGACGTCGAGAAGGGCTGAATGTCGACGCGCTCACCTCGCTTGGATTCTGGGCGATTGCCGGCGCCATTGTCGGCGCAAAGGGGCTCATGATCGTGCGGGATCTGCCCGACTACGTGACCACTCCGTCGAACGTGTTTTCGTGGTCCGTGCTCTCGAGCGCCGGCGATTTCTATGGCGGGTTCATTGGGGCGCTGATCGCCTCCGCGATCTTTTTCTGGCGCGATTCCCGCCTGCCATTCTGGCGAACCGCTGACGTGTGCGGACCGGCAATCGCCCTTGGGCAAGCAATCGGCCGCGTGGGCTGCGTCATGGCTGGCGATGATTACGGACGGCCGACGCACGTGGCGTGGGCCGTAACCTTCACCGATCCCGACGCGGGCCGCATAGGCGGCGCGCCCCTCGGCGTCCCGCTGCATCCCGTCCAGCTCTATGAGTCGATTGCGTGCGCCGTGTTGTTCGTGGTGCTGCTCCGTCTGAGACGACGCAAACAGTTTGATGGCGAGGTGATTCTCAGCTACACGCTGCTGTACGCGGTCGCGAGATTCATCCTCGAATTCTTCCGTGGCGATGCCGACCGCGGATTCGTGTTCGGTGGCCTCTTGTCGACGTCGCAGTTCATTGCCCTGCTGCTCGCGCCTGTCGCCATCGCGCTGTGGGTGGCTCGGCGGCAACGCACGCCAAGGTTGTAGCCAATGCCTGACAATCGCCAATCGGATCCTGGTGGAATGGACCACGCCCACTCCGAAGGTCCCGGACACGTCCAACCGTCGGCGCATCACTCGCACGGGCTAGAGCCGCAGCGGAGTCCCGGGAAGGGACCAGACCGTGGCCATGGTGGGCACGCGGGCCACGATGCGGATTATGGTGCCGGCGGCCACGACAAACACGCGGGACATTCGGTCGAGATGTTCCGCGAGAAGTTCTGGGGCACCCTCCTGCTGTCGATACCGACGCTCGTCTGGGCGCCGATGACTCAGCATTGGTTCGGTTACGAGGCGCCCGGCGGACCCTTGGCGTCGCGGTGGATTCCGGCGATCTTCGGAACGCTGGTGTTCGGGTACGGCGGCTGGGTGTTCATCAAAGGCGCCGTCGGCGAGATTCGCGATCGTTTGCCGGGAATGATGACGCTGATCTCGCTTGCGATCAGCGTGGCGTTCGTATTCAGCCTCGCGGTTACGTTCGGATTCCCCGGGTCGGATCTCTGGTGGGAGCTGGCCACACTCGTCACGATTATGGTGCTTGGCCACTGGATCGAGATGCGGTCGATCTCGCAAGCTCAAGGCGCCCTCAAGGAATTGGCGAAGCTGCTTCCGGACACTGCCGTGCGCGTTGTCGACGATCGGATGGAAACCGTTGCCGTTTCCGATCTGCGCGACGGAGACATCGTGCTCGTTCGGCCAGGCGCCAGTATTCCTGCCGACGGCGTCGTTCGGGAGGGGTCCAGCGAGGTGAACGAGTCGATGATCACGGGCGAATCACGACCGGTTCGAAAGGACGCAGGCGCAAAGGTGATCGCCGGGACCATCAATGGCCCCGGTTCCCTCCGCATCGAAGTGACGGGAACGGGCGAGCAGACCGCGCTCGCCGGCATCATGCGTCTGGTCGCGCGGCCCAGAGTTCGCGGTCCCGCGCGCAAGCCCTCGCCGATCGCGCCGCGTTCCTGCTCACGATCGTCGCAATAACCGCCGCCGCAGTGACCTGGGTCGCATGGTCCATCGCCGGTCGAGATGCATCGTTCGTCATAGAGCGGGTCGTCACGGTGCTGGTCATCGCGTGCCCCCACGCGCTCGGACTCGCGATCCCGCTGGTCGTCGCCATTTCGACAACACTTGGCGCTCGCAACGGTCTGTTAGTACGCGACCGCCGCGGCCTCGAGGAAGCCCGGAACGTGACCGCCGTGTTCTTTGACAAGACCGGCACGCTGACGCGCGGTGAATTCCGTGTCGTGGAGATCGCAACGCGTGAAGGCCTGTCAGAGGACCAGGCGCTGGCGATCGCCGCGGCCGTCGAACGCGACTCCGAACACACGATTGCACAAGGGGTTGTGAAGAGCGCCGAGGAGCGCGGATTGTCTCTTCCCACCGCCCAACGGTTTCAGGCCATTCCTGGCCTGGGTGTGCAGGCTGACGTGAACGGCCGGCAGGTGTTGATCGGAGGTGCGGCACTGCTGCGCCGACATGATGCGCGCGTACATCCGGAGCTCCAAGCCGCTATCGACCGCGCAGCGGCGCGCGGCCAAGCCGCCATCACGATGATCGACGGCGACACCCCGGTGGCCGTGTTCGCCGTTGCCGACGCCATTCGTGCGGAATCGCGCGAAGCCATAGAACGACTGCACGCGCAGTGGATAGAAGTGATCATGATGACTGGAGACGCGCTAGCCGTGGCGCGCTCCGTCGCGGAGCAACTTCGGATCGATACCGTGTTCGCCGAGGTGCTGCCCGAGCAGAAGGCCTCGAAGGTCAAAGAAGTGCAGGCGCGTGGGAAGCGCGTCGCGATGGTCGGTGACGGTGTCAATGATGCCCCCGCCCTTCTCACCGCGGATGTCGGCATCGCCATCGGTGCGGGAACCGATGTGGCTGTCGAGGCCGGGGACGTCGTCCTTGTCCGTAGCGATCCGCGCGACGTGCCACGAATCATCGCGCTGAGCCGAGCCACGTACCGCAAGATGATTCAGAACTTGTGGTGGGCCGCCGGCTACAACATCTTCGCGATCCCGCTTGCCGCAGGGGCGTTGGCGCCGTGGGGCGTCGTCCTGCCTGCCGCCGTGGGCGCTGTCCTCATGTCGCTGAGCACGATCGTCGTCGCCGTGAATGCGCAACTGCTGCGCCGCGCGCGACTGTAGCGGGAGCGGATTTCAGGAATGGCATCGCGCGTACTCTCCACGCGCGACAGTATGATGGTGAGTCATGAAGACGGTCGTGGTCATCGGCGCGGCTCTGGCGCTGTTGTCGACCTCTGGAGCGTCATCGGTCGTCACGACAGCGCGCCCCGTGGTGACGCTCGTTCGCGTTCCCGGCAACGGCATCCAACCCGAGGCCGTCGTCGACCGCCGCGGCGTGCTCCACGTGCTGTACTTTGCCGGTGAGGCTCGCGGGGGAAATCTGTTCTATGTCCGCTCGAGCGATTTTGGCGTGACGTTCTCGCCTCCGATCCGCGTGAACAGCCAGGAAGGTAGCGCAATCGCGACCGGCACGATCCGCGGTGGACAGCTCGCTGTCGGGCGGGACGGACGCATCCACGTTACGTGGAACGGATCGGATACCGCGACGCCGCGAGGTCTGGTCAATCCGGCGAACGACCAGCCGAGCGCTCCATTCCTGTACGCTCGATCGAGTCCCGACGGAAAGGCGTTCGAGCCGCAAAGGAACCTGACGCGGCGGAGCTACGGGGTCGACGGCGGCGGCTCGATCGCGGCGGACGCCGAAGGTCGCGTATACGCGACCTGGCACGCGCTCCCAGCGGGTGGCGCAGACGGCGAGGATCACCGTCTCGTGTGGATCGTGCGGTCGGACGACGACGGGGCGACGTTCGGCGAAGAGCAACCCGCGTGGCGCGAACCGACGGGCGCGTGCGGCTGCTGCGGACTGCGGCTGTTTGCCGGACCATCGAGCACGCTCTACATGCTCTACCGTTCGGCGACGGCGATGACCCACCGTGACATCTACCTGCTGCAATCGAGCGATCAGGGTCGATCGTTCGTCGGTTCGAAGGTGCAACAGTGGGAGATCGGCGCCTGTCCAATGACGAGCATGTCGCTCACATCGTCGGGATCGCGGATTCTCGGCGCGTGGGAAACCGCGGGGCAGGTGTATTTCGGCGCAACCGACGCGAAAGGCCCGCGCATCCCGTCGCCGATTGCGGCGCCGGGCGAGGCGGGCATGCGCAAACATCCCCGGCTGGCTGCAAGTCCGAACGGTGATGTGCTCTTCGCATGGACCGAAGGCACTGCCTGGGCGCGAGGCGGATCCGTCGCGTGGCAGTTGTTCGACGCGGCAGGTCGAGCGATGGATGTGAAAGGTCAGGCGCCGGGAGTGCCTGTCTGGAGCTTCGCTGCGCCAGTCGCGCGTCCGGACGGCGGCTTCGCGATTCTGTACTGACTCAGCGGCGTTCTTTACGGCTTCCGATGCCTGGGCACGAGGCCTCTTCGCGTCGCGCGAGGCGCACTGGGCACCATCGTGAGGAGGTGCGCCGGTGTACCGACGGCAGTCCGCTCGAGTCGGGCGTCCCATGCGGTGAGCGTCTCCGCCATGGCCTCCCGGGCTTCATGCAGCCGCGCCAGGTGGTCATCCATCTCTTTCAGGAGACGCTGGCCGGCGGCGCGGACCGAATGACAGGGAGGACGACCGCTGTCACGCGCTTTCAGAAAACCCGCCAGCTCCTTCGACGTGAACCCGAAGCGAATGGCGTTCCTGACGAACAGGAGGCGCGCAACGGTATCGTCGGAGTAGTAGCGAAAGCCGCCGGCGGTCCGCGGTGCCCGCGGCAGTACGCCAACGCGTTCGTAGTAGCGGACGAGATCCGGGCTGACGCCAGCACGACGCGCAGCCTCACCGATTCCGAACGTCCTTCCTGGCACAGGCCATCGTACAACCTGGAATGATTCCAGGTTCAAGATCAAGTTCTGGCTTGACCCTTGAACGATTCCAGGCCCGACGATGTAATCGGAGGTCACATGAATCCGATGATTCCGTTTGTCGCTGCCGCGCTGCTGCTCGGCGGGCAACATCCCCAGATGCCGGCCGGAATGTCGCATGAAGAGCATCTGAAACAGATGCAGAAGGATGAGGCCCTAAAGAAACGCGGGGCCGACGCGATGGGGTTCGACCAGGACGCTACCGCCCATCACTTCAGACTGGCCGTGACCGGCGGCTCGATTGAGGTCACGGTCAAGGACCAAGCAGACCAGAATACGATTGCGGCGGTCCGCAGCCACTTGCGGTCGATCGCGAGCGAGTTCGCGAACGGTCAGTTCGACAAGCCGTTTCAGACACACGACGAGGTCCCTCCCGGCGTGGTCGAAATACAGAAGAGCAGCCAGAACATTGCGTACCGTTATGAGGACCTGCCTCAGGGCGGCGCCGTGCGCATCGAGACGAAAGACAGACGCGCGCTCGAAGCGGTGCATGAATTCCTTCGGTACCAGATCACGGAGCATCGCACCGGTGATCCGCTGGAGGTGAAGCGCTGAGATCGGTTCGTGTCAGCACCGATCTAGCGGCGCTGCCGCCGCGGCTCGGTGTGTGATCTGGTGTTCGTGGATGTGTGTGCGCGCAAGTGACGCGCCGGATTGTGATAGGACTGTGATACGTCAGGCTCAAAACCCCGACGAACATCGAGGTTTAGGGACGTACACCAAGTAATCGTGTTGGAGCGTTAAACCACTGATCGCGTGTGCGTTGACGTGTTTCGGAGCGGCTTGGTGTCGCTGGCGCGTTTCGCTTTCCAAGCGTGCCTGATCGACCGCTCCAGCATCTCTCCTCTTTAGAATCATACACTTGCCGTCGAACTTTAGGGACGA
Organism: Acidobacteriota bacterium; assembly: GCA_046728115.1. GTDB lineage: Bacteria > Acidobacteriota > Vicinamibacteria > Vicinamibacterales > CAVVIG01 > CAVSWN01. Next base: position 7,267 of record JBKPDW010000367.1, read on the forward strand.
ATCGTTGATTGTGATAAGTCTCCTAATGTCCAACGAACGCTTACGGCGCTCTTGAGAGAAAGGCGCGCGGATTTTGCGCCCACACCGGGACACGGATGGGCTGTCCGGCGATCGTACGAACGACGTCGTTTGGCCACGATCGCTTTCGATGATGCGCTCGCCGTTACTTGGTCTCCCAAACTCGCCCGAGGTCCCGAATGCAGCAAGAAGAAGCTGCCGCTGGGCGCGCTGATCGTGCATTTGAACGACGCGCATCACTGGACGCGCGAACGCATCGCAGCGTGGGCTGCCGACCCCGACGTGCCGCAAGACGAATCACACGCCCATTACTGATGGGTCCCTTCCGTTGACGGCTATTCCGCGCGCAGCGCGGCGCACGGGTCGATCCTTGTCGCGCGGCGCGCGGGCAGCCATGCCGCCATCAGTCCCACCGCCATCAGCAGCAGCGTGACGATCGTGAACGCGATCGGATCGGTCGGCG
>JBKPDW010000368.1:0-6705 GCA_046728115.1 Acidobacteriota bacterium
GGCCTTGATCGCGTGTGCGCCGCGCGCCCAGGTGAGGCTGTCGGCGATCTGCACTCGCGACTCCGCGTAGTAGTCAATGTTGTCGGACGTGCTCTTCCCCATGATGATGAAGTTCGAGATGTCCAGCGACGGCTCGTTGTAGACCGCGGAGAAGTCGAAGGTCCGCCGCGCGAACTGGAAGCGCGCCTCGTTCACGAGCCTCGGCGACAAGACCGAAACCGCATTGGCGACAAGCGCCTGGTCGCGCGTGAGGTTGTTGCGCGCTGTACTCGACGTCGGAGACGCGCGGCCGCCGCCGCCCAGAAAGTTGTCGGTCGAGGAATCGAGAAAGTTGTAGCGTATCGACAGCGTGTGTTTCTGTTCGAGGTGATGATCGACCTTGACGAGAAACGAGTTGTAGTGGTTATCGAGCACCTGATCGGTCGTTTCAGGGCGAAGTCCGAGCGGCACCCGTACGCTGTTGAGCAGCGCGAGATTGTCGAGCACGACCTGGGAGAAGCGGTTCGACTGCTTGCGCAGTTGTCCCTCGTAATTGCCGAAGAAGAACGTACGGTCGGGCGCGATCGGACCGCCAAAGGTTCCACCAAACTGATTCTGTTTGAGTGTGTCCTGGTTCGGGCGATTGAGAATCGACCGGGCGGCCAGCGCGTCGTCCATCCAGAATTCGTAAATCGATCCGTATCCCTGATTGGCGCCCGACTTGGTGACGATGTTGACGAAGCCGCCGAGGGCGCGTCCGTATTCGGCGAGATACGTGGAGTTGAGCACCCGGAATTCCTTGGCAGCTTCCTGCGACGGCGTCGCGCGCGGCAGTCCCGTGAACGTCTGGACGTTGTCCGCGCCGTCGACCTGAATCATCGTGTTCAGTTCAGGCTGACCTCCAAACGATAAACGCGGCGCAGCCGCGGAGCCGACGCCAACGTCCGGTTCCTTGAACGCACCGCCGCCGACGTTCTCGCGCCCGAGCGCGACGCCGCTCGACAGCTTGACGAAATCCACGAAGTTGCGGCCGGCGATCGGCAGCGACTCGATCTCGCGCGTCGTGACGACGCGGCTCAAATCGGTCTTGCTGGGCTCGATGAGCGGCGGTTCGGCCTGCACGGTCACGGCCTCGGCGACCGCGCCGACGCTCATCTCGACGTCGGTCTCGCTCGTCCCGCCCACGGTGACGACAACCGGATTCCGAATGACGGTCCTGAAGCCGGCCAGGGCGGCACGCAGCTCGTACTCGCCGGAGTCGATGTTCGCGATGCGGTAGCGGCCTTCTGCATCGGTGACGACAGAGCGCGACGCGCCAGTCGCCGCGCTCCGGATCGTCATGGTGACCCCTTGCAACACGGCGCCCGTCGAGTCGCGAACCGTACCTGACACGGTTCCGGTCGCTGTTTGCGCGACGGCAGGCGCAGCTCCCACGAGGAGTATCGACAACAGCACGCAAAGGCGATGCATAGACCTCCTTTACGCCGGCATTAGACGTCACGTGATCGGGAACCGTCAAGACGATCACGCGATCCGCCATCATCTCGATCGCTAACCTCGAACGCGATGTCACTGACGATGGAGCGCCCAGAGCGCACCGCCGAACGTGAGCAGGGTGAACACGAGGAACGCCGTGGACTCCCACACAATTCGGGGCGCCTGTCCCGCACCGATCGTCGCGTATCGCAACACATCGACCTGCCAGGTGATCGGGTTGGCGAACGCAATCTCACGAAAGGGACTCGGCAGCGGTTCGATCGGATAGAACATCGAGCTGGCAAACAGGAACACAAAGTAGAACACCGATGTCACGGTGTTGAACGCATCGTTGCGCCGCATCATCAACGCGAATATCGCGTAGAAGAAGAACCACCCGGCCGTTCCGAGAAAGACACCGGCGCCCAGCAGCGGCAGGCGGTGCCATTGAACCGGGACGCCGAGCCACGCTCGTGCCAGCAGGACGGTGATTCCGGCCTGCCCGATGGCGATCACCAGGTTGAACAGCACTTTTCCGAGCAGATACTGCGCCCTGCTCATCGGGTAGGTCAGCATCTCGTAAAAGATCCCGTTGTCGCGATCCATGAAGAAGGACCAGGCCGTGTTCGATGCGATGCCAAAGCTTGCCATTCCAAGTACGCCGGCAAGGAAGAACGTGTTGTAGTCGCCCTCGTAGCCGGCCACGGTGAAGCCCATCGCCTGCGTCATCCCGACGCCAAACACGAGCAGATACCCGAGCGGATAGAACAGATCCCAGAAGATGAACGTCAGGTTCGTCGCCCGGATCTTCGCTTCACGGTACAAGATTGCGCTGAGCGGTCCCATCGCGCTCTCCATCATGGGAGGTGGCGGTCAGCTCCACGAACACGTCTTCCAGGCTCGCGCCGCCAACCTCGAGTCGTAATACCCGTCCCTTGCTTGCCAGGCTGCCCACGACATCCAGCACGCGGGCTTCGCGATCCTTGAGCGTCACCACGATGGTGTTCTGATTCACTCGCACGTGCTGGGGGTGAAACCGTTCGACGTCGGATTCCAATCCCTTCGGCATGCGGTCGTAGGTCACCGTCACGTCGTAGAGATGTGCCGACAGCAGCTTGAGGGCGTTGACGTCGCCGCGGGCAACTTGTCGTCCAGCGTTGAGAATGAGAATGTCATCGCACAACTCCTCGGCCTCGCTCAGAATCTGCGTCGTGAGAACGATGGTGCGGCCGCGTGCCGCTTCCTGGCGCAAGCGCGTCATCACCGACCGCTTCAGCAGCGGATCCATGCCGGTCGAGAACTCGTCGAGAAACACGACGGGCGTGTCGACCATGAACACCTTCGCGACCTGCACGCGGCGTTTGAAGCCGCCGCTCAAGTCCATCAGCTTTCGACCCGCATCCGCCTCGAGGCCGAACTGGGCCACGACGTCCGCCGTTCGAGCGCGGATTGTGGCGCTCGACAATCCGTGAAAGCGGCCGAAGGTCGCCAGGTTGTCGCGCACCGACAGGAACAGCTCCGCCGCGTTCTCCTGGATCACAACCGAGATCCGTCGCCTCACCTCGAGCGGCTGATGAACGACGTTGAATCCTTCGATGCTGACCACGCCTTCCGAGGGCCGGAGCAACGTGGTGAGGATGCGAAGCGTGGTGGTTTTCCCAGCGCCATTCGGCCCGAGCAACCCGAAGATGGCGCCGCGATCGATGGAGAAGCTCAAATCGTCCACGGCGCGGACAGGCGGTTGCCTGCGCCGCTCGAAAACCTTGACGAGGTTCTGGACGACGATAGCCGGACGAGACATGGATAGTCACCTTTCCAAGTCGGAGACCTACTACGAGTGTCAGAGGAGCGTGCCCGCCGACGTGGCCGCGGAGCAGCTCAGAAACTAGGGAAGAACGGGACGGAGGTCAGTTGCGAAAGGGTTTCATCAGAAGCAAGTGACCGAGATCCTATCTCGATGGCGTGAAGCTGTCAAAGTCGCCCTCATAGTTGTGTGTGATCGCCGCGAGCTGCCGGCTGCGGGTGAGAATCCGAGGCCAACCCTATCCGTTGTGCCCAGCTGCGCCGCGGTCATCGCAGAGGGTGTCAACAGCGCAGCGTCGCAGCCGTGCAGGACGGATCGGCACACAGCTGGAGCATCGCAGTCGAGACGGCTGACAGCTCGCCGCGCGATGGTTGGCCCATCAGGCAGATCTGAATCCAGTTCCGGTCCTTCAGGTAGCGGCTGTTCGCGCTAACGAGGTATCCCTCCTTCTCCAGTTCTGCACTTACCCTGACGGAGTTCACGCTCTCGGGCAATGCAATGGTCACGACGCCAGGGGACGGTTGCGCCGCCGATCCCACCAACTGGAAGCCGAGACGGGTCAGCCGATCGCGCAACCACGCCGACGTCTCGGCGAGCTCCCGGAACCGTGCATCCCACTCGACCCGTCCCAGGGCGGTCTGCAACGAGTGCACGAGATTCGAGGAGTGTGTGAACGGTACACCGCGTGCACGCGCGTAGAGTCCGAGGTCGAGTACGCACGGCAGCGCCGTCGGCGCGGCAGAGACTTCATGGTCGTAAAACACCATGGAGAGGCCGGGGAACGCACCTAGGCCCTTGCCACTGACACCCGATGCAAGGTACGCGTGACCGAGATCCAGAGGCACGGTACCGAGCGAGCTGATGGCATCGACACACAGCCTGACATCGAGGCGCCGGCACACCTTGCCGACTGCCTCGAGATCGTTCAAAACCCCTGTTGAAGTCTCGCAGTGGACGAACCAGAGCCACCGGCGCGTGGGGACTCGGACCAGACGACGTTCGACTTCATCGACATCGAAGGGTTCGCCCCAGGTCCGTGCCATGACCTCGAAGCTGAGCCCCCAGCGGCGCGCGTGATCCGCGAGGCGCTCGCCAAACTCTCCGTTGCTCAAGATCAGACCGGGTGTCCGATCCAGCGACAGCTGACCGGCAACCGCATCGTTGGCCATCGTGCCGCTTCCGAGGAGGATCTCCACGCGGGCGGCGCCAGCGAGGGCGCAGAGACGTGATCGAGTCGCTTCCATCTCCTCGAGAAACGTCTCCGATCGATGCGACCGCGCCGGACGCTGCAGCGCACGACGCACTTCCGGCCGGACGGCCACGGGACCGGGCAAGAAGTTGGCGGACATGGCTCCGGTTCGTGCGACGCGACGGAACAACTTCGGCGCCCGAGGCGCGAACCCCTCCAGCGTCAGCATCATCGGCTGAAACAACACGGGGGGCGTTCCGACCAGCGGCCCGAAAGGTTCGAAGCCCACGTGTCGATACAGCTTCACTTGCTGGGTCACGGCAGAGATCAACGCCAGGTCGAACCCGTGCCGCATGCAATGACGCCACACGCGGTCGAACATCGTCGGCAGCCACTGGCCGGCGCGGTACTGCCTCTGGACGGCCAGGAGACGAAGCTCGCAAATCGATCGTCCTGCCGGGAGATAGGTATCGAGATCGGGTAACCGCTGTTCGATTGAAAACGGACGTCGTTCACGGATGGCGATCATCCCCATCAACTGCCTGCCGGCGAGCGCGATCACGTATGTGTTTTCGTCGTGAAATCGGTCGACCAGGCGTCCAGAGGGATGTGCCGCGTGCTGGGGAATCTCCTCAGCGAAGGTCTGGTGATTGAGACGATGAATCTGCTCGAATTCCCAGTCTTCAGTGGCGATCTTCACGAGAAGATCCGACGGCGGGTCCATGGCGCCTCACGCGGTTCAAGTGCCCTGTGTGGCCGAGCCGGTCAGATCCTGCACAAACACGTCGATACGCATCAAGGAAAAACTTCGAGGTGATGTCCGGGCTGGGTTTGGATAGAATCTGGCCGTCCCAACCTCTCTCACGAATCGTTTTGTGCAAGCCTTTCCGAGCTGGCAACGGTTTCTCCGCAGCCGCAGCGCAGCGCTGCTGACGCACGGCAGTCTGGGCGTTCTCACTGTCGTCGAGTTCGTGCTCCTGCTCCGGCTCAACTTCTGGATCGCATTCCTGCCGTGCGCGTTAATCCACCACCGGATCGGCGTGCTGCTGCACGAGTACATTCATGGAATCCCGTTTGCGCGATACCGCCACAATCTCTGGATTCTGAGCTTTTTCGACGGCCTGATGCTGATGTGTGGAACCTTTGAACTGTTTCGCGGTACGCATCTGGCGCACCATCGTTGGCTCAATACGGAGCGAGACCCGGCCTTCACCGTGGAGCGCTCGACGTTGGATGGACGAGGCGCCGCAGGCTGGTTCAGCGCGCTGGAAGCCGTGCAGTATCTGGTGTACCTGGTCGAGGTGTTTCAAGGCCGCCACCCCTACGTCAGTCGGTCTCGTATCGTACTCGGTGCAGTGTTGTCAGCCGCGTCGATCGGAGGGTGGATCTGGATCGGACGGCCCGACATCCTTGGGAAGATCCTGCTGCTGACGCTGTTCAACCTGCTCGGTCCGGTGTCGCTTCGCGGCGCGATCGAGCACCACAGCCAACCCGGCGATCCAGGCTTTGCCAACGAGTATCGCGTCTACATTCCGCTGTTCAACCTGAACCGCCACGTGCACCATCACGAGGATCCGCGGTGCCCTTGGTACTTCCTCGAGTACCGGACGGACAAGCCGCTCTGGACGATTCACTATCTCACCCATTGGTTTCACGTCTACGTGTGGCGCGACTACGTGCTCATGCGGCCGATGCCGGCGTCGAGGCACAGGACCGGGCGGACGCCCAACACCCGGGAACGCCGTGGTCATCTTTTCAGCACGCCGCGCGGCCAGTGACCCAATTGATAGACGTTGGTGCGCAGCATCTCGACTCCGGCGTCTGCGGGTAGGGCTGCGGCGGGAATAGGATCGCCAATCGTGAGTCGGATCGTCTTTCCCCGCTGACGGAAGATCTGACGCGGCAGGAGGAGCACGGTGATCGTTCGACTGAAGAACGACAGAAGGTAGAAGATCCAGGAGTTTCGGCCCTCGATGAAAACCGGGAGAACTGGCGCCTGGTACTTGTGCGCGAGGTGCGCGGCGCCGCGAAACCATGGCCGGTCGCGCACGCCCGCTGCGGTCAGACGTGAGACCTCGCCCGACGGGAAAATCAACAGCGCCGCATCCCGTTCCAAAACCCTGCCCATTGCCGCGACGTGGCTCTTTCGTGGGCGCGCCGAGAACATGTCGAAGGGGAGAAGATGCTCGGCTAGACTGCTTACATGTTGCGTCAGCTCATTCGAGACCACCTGGATGTCGGAGCGGACGTCTAGGAC
>JBKPDW010000369.1:0-5725 GCA_046728115.1 Acidobacteriota bacterium
CGTAGTTACGCCGCTGGAGTTCCTCCAGCATTGCCTGTCTCAGATGGGTCACAGGAACCTCCTTGTGACCCACACGCTACCCGGCTGGCCGAGCGCACCTCACGCGTAGCGTCCGCCGCGCCAGCGGCTTGGTCCTAACGCCGATGTCGTCAGTCAGCTTGGCGAGACCGAAATCGACCACCTTTACTTCGCCACGGCGGGTCAGCATCACGTTCCCTGGCTTGATGTCCCGGTGGACGATGCGCGATTCGTGCGCGGCGACGAGCGCGGCCCCGATGCCGAGCGCGATATCGAGCGCGTCATCCAGTTTCAGCGGGCCCCGCTCAAGGCGTTCCTTCAGCGTCTCGCCCTCGTAGCAGGCCATTACGATGAACGACTGACCGTCGGGCGTTTCGGCGATCTCGTGAATCGCGCAGATGTTCGGGTGATCGAGCGCCGACGCGGCCTGGGCTTCCCGAATGAAGCGCTGCTTCGCGTTGTCGTTTCGCGTCATCTCCGCCGCGAGGAACTTGAGGGCGACGAACCGATTGAGGTGCAGGTCGCGGCCGCGATACACAACGCCCATGCCGCCCGCGCCGAGCTGCTCGAGGACTTCGTAATGGGTGATCGTCTGGCCAGTCATGAGGTGTCGGCGTTGTCCCTCATGCAACTGGCCGATTGTACAAGAGGGGTTCGAAGAAAGGTGTCGCGCCCGGCGGTCTCCAAGTCTCTCTAATTGCGCTGGTGGATCGCCCGATGTCACCGACGGCTGAGCAGTTATGTGCGGCGCGGACCGAACACTAACGGCGAATTGTGCGGGCCCATTTTCACGTGGCGCGAATACAGTCATCTGAGAGACGAGCGATTCGCGCTGCGGTGACTCGTACGGCTTGTCGCACGGGGGTATGTGTTTTTGGGCCTCTGCGCGTGATTGATAACGATAGGTCGCCCAGTGTTTGGCCATCGCCAAAAGACTTCGGTCGCGCTGTTAGGGCGGGGCGACTATATTCAGCCCGTCGCACTGCGACACGTCGGGCCCGTCAGGGTGTCGTTACAGCCTCTGGGAACCGACGACCAACTCCTCGTAATAGACGGATGCGCCACGATGGTCGATAGTCCCGGACAGCCTAGACGCGCTGCCGGAGCGCACCATGGGCAAAATCAGAGCGCGCGATACGCAACTATTTGGTTGCGTATTAGCCGCCGGGATAGTATCGTGAGCAACCGAGAGGTTGCATATGCCCACAACGACCACCGACCGAATCGAGAAAAGTGTTGTGCTTCGTGCGCCGCGGGCTCGGGTCTGGCGCGCCATCGTCAGCGCGGAAGAGTTTGGCGCGTGGTTCGGCGTCAAGCTCGAGGGGCCGTTCGTCGCTGGCGCGAGCGTTCGCGGACGCATCACCCATCCGGGATACGACCATCTGACGATGGAGGTGCACGTCGAGCGAATCGAGCCCGAGCGGCTGTTTTCCTACCGCTGGCATCCGGGCATACCCGATGCTGCGATCGACTATTCGCAGGAGCCCACGACCCTGGTCGAGTTCCGGCTCGACGACGACAAACAGGGCGGCACCGTGCTGACGATCGTGGAATCCGGCTTCGATCGGATCCCGCTGGCGCGGCGCGCCGAGACGTACCGGATGAACGAAGGCGGCTGGGCGGCGCAGGTGGAGAACATCAGGAAGTATGTCGCGTAGCGGCCGGACCACCGTCCGACAATTGACCGACTCAGCGCCCGTATTTGCGGCGCTGGGAGACCCGACTCGATTGAAGCTCGTCGCGCGGCTGTGCGCGAATGGCCCGCTGTCGATCACGCGGCTCAGCGAGGGTGCTGGAGTGACGCGTCAGGCGATCACGAAGCACCTGCACGCGCTGAGCGATGCCGGTCTCGTGCGCGACTGCCGCCGCGGGCGGCAACGGATCTGGGAACTCGAGCCGCGGCGCCTGACGATCGCGCGTCGCTGCCTCGACGAGATCGCGGACCAGTGGGACGTCGCGCTCAGCCGATTGAAGTCGTTCGTTGAAAACGGACGGTAGGCGAGCATGTCTTCGCCCTTGGACGAAGTCGACCACCGTTCGATTCCGGTCACCACGATCGCTTCAGCGAGTGTGCAAGAATGTGCGCATGCGCAGGGGGATCGGTTCTTCGAGCGGACCAGTGTGTGTAGCACTCGTGCTGATGATGTTGAAGATCACAGCGGGCGCACAGAGTCGTGATCGATCGCAGACGCCTGAGAAGTACAAGTGGAATCTGGAAGATCTTTATCCCAGCGTAGCCGCCTGGCGCACCGCGAAGGACAAGCTGACAGCCGACGTGCAGCAGCTGCGTCAGTATCGCGGCCAGGTGGGTTCTTCGGCCGCGACCCTCGCTGACACACTCGACCTGCAGAACGCGTTCGCGAAGGAACTCGGTCGTCTCTACACCTACACGAGCCTGCTCGCCGACCAGGATACGCGCGATTCCGCACACGAAGGCATGCGTCAGGAAATGAGCCAGCTCGCTGCCGCGCTGACCGCCGAGTCGTCGTTCATCGAGCCCGAGCTCCTGAAGGCGGGGTGAACCTTCCATCACGGCCTTCATCGCGTCCGAGCCGCGCCTGAAGGTCTACAGCTTCTATCTCTCGGACGTCTTCCGCCGCGCGACTCATACGCTGAGCGACTCGGAAGAAAAACTCCTGGCCGATGCCGGACCGCTGGCCGGCAACCCGTCGAGTCTGTACAACATTTTCTCGAACGCGGACTTTCCATTCCCGACGATTACGTTGAGTACAGGCACAAGCGTGAAGCTCGATCAGGCAGCATTTGCCGAGCTGCGTGCGTTGCCCAATCGCGATGATCGCCAGAAGGTGATGTCCGCATTCTTCACGGCCCTGGGCACCTTCGGACGGACATTCGGCACTTCGTTGAGCGGCGAAGTGCTCAAAGTGCAGTTCTACTCAAAGGCACGGAAGTACTCGAGCGCGCTCGAATCGCAACTCGACGGCCCGAACATCCCGATCTCCGTTTACACACGTCTGGTCGAGGGCGTCAACCGGAACCTCCCGGTATTTCATCGATACCTGAAGCTGCGCAAACAAATCATGAAAGTGGATCAACTCCACTATTACGACTTGTACGCGCCGCTGGTCCCGTCGGTCGATCTCAAGTACACGCCCGGCGAGGCGCAGAAGCTCGTAGTGGCAGCGGTCGCGCCGCTCGGCACTGATTATCAGGCGACGGTCGGTCGCGCATTCGACAGCCGCTGGATCGACCTGTATCCGAACGACGGCAAGGCATCGGGTGCGTACTCGGATGGTGGCGCATACGACGTCCATCCGTACATGCTGATCAACTACAACGGCCAGTTCACCGACGTGAGCACCCTCGCGCACGAGCTCGGCCACACGATGCATAGCTATCTGTCGAACAGGACACAACCATTCCCGCTCGCGGCGTACCCGACATTCGTTGCCGAAGTCGCGTCCACGGTCAACGAGTCACTTCTGATCGACTACATGCTCGGCCAGATCACGGACACCAGCACGCGGCTGTCGTTGCTGGGAAATTATCTCGAGAACATCAAAGGGACCGTATTCCGGCAGACTCAGTTCGCCGAGTTCGAGCTGCGCATGCACGAGAAAGCCCAGAAAGGCGAGGCCATCACCGGCGACGCGCTCGACAGGCTCTACATGGAGATCACGAAAAAATACTACGGCCACGACCAGGGCGTCTGCTTCGTGGACGACTACATGGCCCACGAGTGGAGCTACATTCCGCATTTCTATCGCGACTTCTACGTTTTCCAGTACGCGACCTCGTTCACCGCCTCCGCTGCGCTGGCTGAGAAGGTGAAGGCTGGAGATCCTGAAGCGAGAAAACGCTACCTTGCATTTCTGTCGGCCGGCGGGTCGAAGTATCCGGTCGATCTCCTGAAGGACGCCGGTGTCGACATGACGACCGACGAGCCCCTCGATCTGACAATCAAGCAGATGAATCGCATCATGGACGAAATCGAGGGTCTGCTCGCGAAGGGGAAGTGAATCTAACCCTCGGTATAGAGCAGTCGAGCACGTAGAAACGGCGCTGTCGCCTGGGGATTACACACCAGACGTCCTAAGCGGGAGACACCGCGACGCGTCACACGCAATGTGCCCGCTCAATCGTCTTGGCGAGCGAATTGCAGAGCTGCAGCCCATTGTGAATAGCTGGAGCTCGTTGTGAAAATTTGTTCATCTTTGGTCAGTCTCGTCACCGTCGCCGCGCTCGCTGTTGGATGTTCCGGATCGTCTTCTGCACCGACGTCGCCGTCGGCAGCCGGCGGCTCGCTCGCCCTCACGGCCGACCAACTCGCCGGCACGTGGAATCTTGCCTCCATCTCGCCGACCGGTCAGGCGGAGCAAGCGACGCCCACCGGTGCCACTTACACCCTGACCTTTGCCGACGGCCGCCTGTCGACTCGAGCGGACTGCAACAGTTGCGGCGGTGCGTTCGCGCTGGCGGGGCAAACTCTGACTGCCGGACCAGCGCTTGCGTGCACGCGGGCCGCCTGTCCGACGATGGCGTTCGAGAACGTGTACACCAGCCTGTTGAGTGGTGACAGCACGGTCACGCTGTCGGACGGCAGGCTCATGCTCTCGTCAGCCCGCGGAGTGTTGAACTTCACTCGATAGACCGACTGCGCGCGCGGCAAAAACGATCGTCACCGGCTGATCGGCACCCAGATCTCCAGTCCGCCGAGGCCGGTCCGTCCATCGAACTGTTCGCCGTAGCGTTCGAATGCCGGGCCGTCGGAGGCGCGGTGACCTGCGTCGGAGAGCGCATGGTTCCAGATGGCCTTCCAGGTCGTCGCCAACGCGGACACGTGCTCCTTGTGGTCGAAGACCGCATAGGTTTGCGGTGGAATCCGCAGACGCGTGAACTCGGCCGGCTGCGCGGGGAACTCGCGGACCTGGACCCCGCAGAGGTAGTCGCAACTCGGGGTGTCGTCTGTGTTGTAGACGACGCCGTACGTCACATTCCCAATCTGGCCCGGAATGGTGCCGAGATAGGGAACGAAGCGTTCCCATTGCGAGGGAATTGCGGCGTTGGTGCCCGTGTGGCGCTGATTGAGTCCGAAGATCAGCATCGCGTCCAGTCGAACGATCCGGGCCGGCGCAATCGTCGTCATCGTCGTGTTGGTGTTCATGGTCAGTGGCTCCACGAGGTCGAGGCCTCGAAGGTCGGCCCGCTCCCGCACCTGATCGGGCGTCAGACCGAAGTGTTGACGAAACGCGCGAGTGAAGGCTTCGTGCGAACCGTAGCCGGCGTCGAGTGCGACGGCGAGGATGTCCGGTGCTCCATCGGCGAGTGTTTTCGCAGCAACGCTCAGGCGCCGGGCGCGCACGTACGATGCGAGCGCGGAGCCGGCTGTGAGACCGAATGCGCATGATAGATGGAAGCGTGAAACGCCGGCCACGTCCGCAATCGCGTCGAGCGATAAGTCGCCGCTCAGGTGACTTTCGATATACCAGACGGCTTTGGCAGTGATGCTCACGACCATTCGATCATGCCTGTCCTGCGGTCTCGGCATTTGACAGTTCTTGTGGTCGGTCCTCGAGCGTCCACGACCGATCGGTCCATGCCGTGTGATCGCGTCTGAGACGGCTTCGAGGCGATGACCAGACCTGCCTGGTCCATCCGGCGGTTGCACGCGGTCGATGATGTATCCGGCGAACCGTCAGATCAGCTGGGCGACCGCAAAGACCGCCACGGTCGCAAAGAATGGATA
>JBKPDW010000370.1:0-10883 GCA_046728115.1 Acidobacteriota bacterium
GATCTGAGGACACGCCGGACAGCCGCTCCTCGAACCCGTGGCGTGTTGTGGCCCAATCGTCATGAACTCGCAGGCCGAGCTTCGAGAGGCGCAGCTCGATCAGGATGCGCAGCAGAAGACACCCACGCTCTGAACGTTCCCGCGCGAGAGACTTCGACCCGGACGACGAGGCGGATCACTTCGATCGTCTTCACGATGCGGGCGAGCGTCCGAAGGGTTACCGTGAAGTGGTCCTCGTGCGATATGACTTCACGAATAGTCGGTAGTCGTTTTTCACTTGCTCGGTGTACGTCGCAGCGAAGACCGCGATGGCTCGATCGAACTTTGCTGATTTGCCGACGTATCCCGCAAGTCGCGCCGCGTCACCGGTTCGGGCATGGCCTTTGGCAAGGGCCTCCCCACACAAGGTCGCACATTCAAACAGCGTTCGCCGTGTGAGTTCCGCCGGATCCAGAGCCGCCTTGTGATCCGCGAGCTGCCTGACCAGATAGTCGTGCCCACCAAAGCGCGTGTATCCGAGAAACGGGTCGGACAGCGTCTGCATCATTTGTTGCCCTTCGGAGACCCGCTGTCCCTCGTGTTCGACCGGTCGCACCGTCCGGAGATACGGCGCGTAACAGGACGGCAGTTCCTGCTTCACCTGGATGAACAGCGGATCGCCCGCACCGTTCCCGAACAAGAGGACGACGTAGTCGCGCGTTCCCACGCTGCCCGTGCCCACCAACTTGAACGCCACATCGACGGGCTGATACCGCTCGAATGTTCGTCGCCGGCTGGCGTTCAGCGTCGCGCGGTACGCGCGCACGGCGTGCACCACCTCCTCGGCCACGCGGGTTGAGACGTGGCCCAAGAGGGGCCGTCGGTCATGAAACCGAAATCGCCCGCCTCGGTGACTCGCCAACGTCCGAAGATTCCGCGTCGGCGTCACCCGAAGGGCGTCTCGAAAGAGATCCTCGAGCAGTGGTTCGCTGGGCCGGCGCGTAATGAGGTAGCGGGCGAGTGTGGCAAATCGCATGGTCGCGAACTTGCCGAGATGCATCCGGTAGGACATGACGAATTGGCGGACGCTCTCTTCGCAGCGTCCTCGGGATTGCCCACACACGTCGCCCGCGAGCACCAGACTGGTCGCCAGGCGCTTCACGTCCCATTCCCACGGGCCCGGGATCGTCTCGTCGAAATCGTTGATGTCGAACACCAGCGTGCCGTCGAGCGCGGCATACGCGCCGAGGTTCCGCACGTGCGCATCGCCGCACATCTGCGCAGTCAAGCCGGTGCGCGGCGTAGTCGCGAGATCGGCCGCCATCAGGGCGGCGGCACCTCGGAAGAATGCAAAGGGCGACACTCGCATCCGTTTGTACTTTTCCGGCAGCAAGTGCGTGAGGCGTCCCTGCTCAGCCTGGTACACCGGATCAAGCCGGTCTCTGGCGTCGTCGGTCTTGACGCTCCACTGCCCGTGAGCCTGACGTGACAGCCGTTTCCGCAATTTCTGCCCTGCCGCGTACCGGTCGCGAGGCGAGCTGAGAGAGGATTGGAGTCGGAGGCCCGTCACAACAAGAAGGCCCCGCCGCTCCGCGGAGCAGCGGGCCCTGAGGACGATCCGTTGTTTTGAGAATCAGAAGTCGTATTGCACGCCAAACTTCACCAGCCGCGCGTCGAACGTCGAGGTCGGTCGCAGCCAGGTCGCCCCGCTCGTCCCGTAGTTGTTGTTGGTCCAGAGCGCGTAGCTGCCGTTCATCACGTTGTAGACGTCCGCATTCAACTGAAACTTGCGACCGCCCGAACGGAAGATCTTGCTGAGCCGCAGGTCGAGCTGGTTAATCCGATAGTCGAAGTACTGCGACAACGGCTGCAACAGATCGATCTGCAACGACTGGACGTTGCCCGACAGCGGCCGGCCGAGTCCCTGGATCTGCGCGTTGCCGTAGGTGTAGATCGCGCCGTAGTTGGGTCCGGGAATGCTCTGATACACCGCGGCGGCCTGCAGGTTCCAGGGCAACGGGACAGACCCATTGATCTTCACCAGATTCTGATACGGGTTGCCCGTTTCGCAGCCCGTCTTGACGCCGCTCACGGTCTGATACTTCTGGTCTTCCGGCGAGTTGACGAGGACGCACTGGTTGGATTTCGACGTCGTCACACCGGGCCACGTCGTGAGCAGGCTGATCGAGTTGCCGATGTTCCAACCGCCCGAGATGCTGATGCCGTGCGGCAGCCGGGCGACGAGGTTGATGTCGCCGCCGTTATAGTACTCGTACGGCTTGCCGTAGTTCGACGACAGCGTCACGACATTGTTGACGACGCCGAATCTGTCGGTGTTGATGTCGTACAACCCGCAGATCTGCTGCCCGCTGACGGTGGCCGGCAGCCGCGGATCGACCGGTGCGGTGATGCAGTAGGGACTGAAGTCCGTCGGGTTGACCGCCGTGTTGCGCGTGACGGTGAAGTTGCCGTACTGCGTGCGATAGAAGCCTGCGGTCAATGCGACGCCGTTTGCCAGCTGGCGTTCCAGGGCGACCGATCCCGCCCAGCTGTACGGACGTTTGCCCCAGCCCTGAATCCAGTTCGGATCCGGCGTCGTTGTGATGATCTGCTGGCCGAAATTCTTGTTCGCCATTGCGCCGCACAGGTCGCCGCCGAAGCCGTTGGCGTTCGGGTCGCGGAGGTCGCAATTCGGGACCATATCGGGGAACCAGGCTCGCGTCGTGGTCCACGATCGGCTCGTGTTGCTGACGATAGCGCTCTGCGGATTGAAGGTCTTGCTCATCACCCACGACACGAGGCCGACGTAGCGGCCCAGCTGTCCCTTGATCGCCGTCTTGCCGTCGCCGAACACGTCCCACACGACGCCGAATCGCGGATCGATGTCGTGCCAGCACGGGATGCAATCCATCCCTGGTAGAACGTGCGAGTCGGTGTACGGCCCGGCGAACGTCGTGACCGGGTCGGCCTTCGTGCGATGGTACTCGTAGCGGATGCCCAGATTGATCGTCACGCGATGCAGCGTCCACTGATCCTGGGCGAAGATGGCGAGATCCGGCCGGATCTTGACTTCGCTGTTGGAGTTGGTGGGCGTCGCATATTCCGTCAGCGAGTTGGGGGTGCCGTTGCGGAACGTCACCGTGAACGGCGTCGGACCGCGGTTGACGTACGACTGGTACGGCAGGCTCTCGTCGGCGGCGAAGCCGGCCTTGATCCGGTGCGCGCCGGTGATATAGGTCATCGAGAAGCGCTGCTTGAACGGCCGCTGGCCGGTTCGGAACAAGCTCGGTCCGTTACCGTTGAACGGGAAAGAGAGCGTCGGGTCGCGGTACAAGCGGTTGGTCGGGATGCCGGCGCAGGGGTTGTCATACGTGCTCGCCCACGAGTTGTAGAGCAGCACGCCGCCCTCGAACAGCAGCCTGCTGCTCGCGGTGTTGTTCCACGTGCCCATGAACAGCTGCGGGTGGTTGCAGTACGGGTTGCCCGACTCCATCGAGGCGACGCCGCCGTTCAGGTAGGCGAAGTTGTTCGGCTGGTTGTTCAGCTGCCACTCGTAGAACCCGTTGACCTTGTTCTTCTGATTGACCTGCCACGTCACACGCACGTCGTCGGACCTGAGATCCTCGGACGCATCGGCGGGCTCGAACGGGCGGCCGTTGGTGCCGTCCGAAGGCGTGAAGCTCGAATCGTTGAGGGTGACGTCGTGAAACAGATTCGCGATACGCTCCTGCCGTCCCCAGCGCCGATGCGCGGTCATGAACCACACCTTGTCCTTCACGATCGGACCCGCGAACACGGCGTTGACGTCGTACACCTTCCGGGTTCCACTGTTCGTGATCGCGCCGGCGGCCTTGAGCGCATCGCTCATGTTGTCCGACTGCAGGTTGTGGTTCGTGCCGCTCGCGAACACCGTCCCGCTGAAACGGTTACCGCCCTCTCGCGGAATCACGTTGAGTACGACGCCGTTGCTCGTGTACTCCGCTGACGTACTTCCAGTCGGCGTGTCGACGACGATCTCCTGGGCTGTGAGGGCGTTGACGAAAAAGGTGCGGCCGCTGCCTTCGCCCTCGAACCAGTTGAACGACATGCCGTCCAGCAACATTTTGGTGTCGCCCTGCTTCGATCCATGGAGCGATGCGCGCGAGCTCGTTTCGCCCTTGCTGCCGCCGACGTCCTGCGCGTTGGTCGGCGACTGCAATGCCGGCGTGAGTGCGTAAAAGCTCAGCAGTGTTTTCGCGCTGGGGACAGCGTCGAGAAGTGCCTTGGGCAGCACTGTCTGACGGGTAACTGTCTGCGTGTCGACCAGAGGCGACGCCCCGGTCACAGTCACGCTTTCTTCGATGGTGCCGATGCGCAGCTGCGCGTTCACCGTCGCGTTGAAGCTTGGCGGCAGTTCGAGCCCTTCGCGCCTGAACGTCGAGAAGCCCGTCAGTGAAAACGCCACCGTGTAGATGCCGGGTTTCAGTTCGACGATGTGGTACTCGCCGCGCTCGTCGGTAACGGCACTCCGAACTTTTTCGATCAGCACGGGACTGGACGCTTCGACGGTGACGCCGGGCAGGACGGCGCCCGACGCGTCGGTCACAACGCCGGTGATGCTCGCGGCACTCGTGCCTTGCGCGAAAACTGAGGTGGGGAAGACGGTGAGCAACGCTGCGGCGAAGAGACCAAAGCACGGACGGCGATACATGGATATCCTCCTTCCCACGTAAGCGCGTAATCCAATGGTCCGACGAGCGAGGGACGCCCGAGGGGCTCACGATATTCCCCGATCACGACCATGTCAACGCAAATGGACGTTAGGATCTGCGAGATCGCCGGATCCGGCCTTGACAGCCCGCTGCGACGCTCTACGCACGTCGAGGCGATGCCCCAAGTCCTTCGACACGCAACACGGCGTAGGTCGCTCGGTAACTTTTCCGGCGTACTTACAGAATCTAAAGAGTCGTGTCGGGTTCGAATGCCACCCTCTCCGCCAGTCCTTAAATAACAGCAAAGAGACTTCCTGGGTTGTGTCTTGGGCGTGTGATGCGCGTTCTGGGCAGTTGTCGGCTCGCACTCACGGGTTCTCCACGATGAACGCGACGTGTCGCCTGTAGAGCTCGACGCGCGCACGGATGTCGACGGCCAGCGCCGTCGCGGGCGTCGAATCGAGGCGAGCCAGCGCTTCCATTCCGGCTTTGACCGCGATGTCGAAGCGGCCGTCCGATGCGTAGGCCGCAGCCAGCGCGTCGAGCGCCTCCGCGCTGCGCGCGGTCAGCCTGACGGCTCGTTCGGCCAGCTGCACGGCTTCGGCGGGCCTGCGGATCGCCGCATCGCGATGCGCGCTCAGGAGCCACGCGAAGTTGATCAGACAGGCGGTCGCGTCCGGGGAGGAGCCCAATGCCGCCCGGTACTCCGTGACGGCCTCGGCCGGTCGGTTCGTTTCGGTGAGCGCACGCGCGAGGCTGCACCGCGAGTCAAACAGCGAGTCGTCGGCAGCCAGCGAGTTTCGGTACTCGGTGATCGCATCTTCGAGGCGGCGCGCGCGATAGAACATGTTGCCGAGCGCGTTGTGCGCGAACGCGTAGCTCGGATCGAGGCGAATCGCTTCTGAATAACGCGCCAGCGCTTCGGCGTCTCGGCCGAGCGCCTCGAGCGTCACGCCCTCGTTGTAGTGCGCCGCCGGTGATCGCGGCTCGAGCCTGGTGACCGCGGCGAAATGTTCGAGCGCACGCGCCGGCTGACCGAGCTCGCGATAGATCAGCGCTGCATCGTTCCGCAGATTGACGTGCGACGGCTCGCGCGCGATCAGAACTTCCGCGCCGATCGCATCCTCCGTCGCCATCTTCCGGCTGGCGGCCTTCATCAGCGTTTGCCGGTCGGCTTCGCTGCGCGTGAGCAGCTGGATCCAGACGTCGCCCATCTCATCCGACGATCGCCAGCCCCACTGGACGCGCGCGGGTGGACGACTCGGATTGCGCGGATTGCCTTCCGAGTTGTCGAACGAGTACGTCATCGCCAGTTGGGTTCCGGCCGGTAGCCAGAACGGCTTCGCCAGTCGATAGTGGTCCTGCCAGTTGAAGTCCCATCCGCCGATATGGATCAGCGATCTCCGCGAGCCGTCGGGGAGCGTCGCCCACGCGGCCACGTCACGCGCGCGATAATGCGCGTGCGGCTGCACGGCGACGACCCGCGCATCGACGGGCAGCACGAACGAATCCGCTTCGCGGTAGTCCGTCGCCCCTGCCGCGATGTCCAGGTCCTGTCGTCCGAGTCGAACCATCGCCGGCGACCGGGCCGGTGGATCCGGGGCGAGATACAACCCAATCAGCGGGGCGATCTGCTCGACGCGTCCCGTCGGACGCATGTGGAGCTGCACGACGAAATCGGAGCCGCCCCGAAGCGTCCAAGCGACCTCGTTCGATGGCGGCGGCGTCTGGCCCGGCGTCCAGCCCAGGAAGTGCCCGTCCGGGAAACTGGCGGAGTGCAGGATGACGCCGTCGTAGCCTGGCGCAGGATCGGCATCGTCCAGCGCCCGTGACGCTGGCGTCGGATCGATCCGGATGTTCGCGTGGTGGACGGCACGACTGCGCGGACGGAACTGCAGGGCCTTCACGTATCTCGTGCCGCGGCCAGGCACGGCGATAACGAAGTTGCGGAAGACGTCGAGGCCGTCGGCGCGCAACGTGTAAGGCGGCAGCGTCAGCACGAGATCGGGTTCGCCCCAGAGCCAGCCGCCCGTCACACGCGGCGGCGCGGCGAGGTCCTCTGGGCGACCTTCCGGAGTCCCCGCTTTTACCCAGCGATCGATGACCGCAATCTCGTCGTCGCGGAGCCGGCGCTCGCCGAGAAACGAGGGCGAGTCGCCGTCGGGTTTCCACGGCGGCATGTAGCGCTTTGCTGTCGCGTCGGCGATCAGCCTCGCGCGGCGCCTGACATCCTCGTACGTGACGAGCCCAAACGGCGCGTCACCGTCCGGCTGATGGCATGGCGTGCACCGCGCGTAGATGATCGGCGCGATGTCCTTCGCAAACGTGGGCGTCCGATCGGCTGGCGAAACCGCGAGGCTGGCGAGAATCGAGAGGATCGGCAGAGCTCCGGCCGACACTCGCATGAGTGTTGAGCATAGCCCCTCTGACGCTGTCTTTTAACAATTCCTGCCGTTGACGGGCGAACCCTCGGGCGTTTACTGTCGTAATGGAAGTATTAGAAGAGCGCAACGTGCCGCGGTCGTGGTCTGTTCATCGACAATGAGGACGATATGAGTTCGAGAGCTGGGAGGGGAGTGCGGGTCGGGGCGGGGGTGGCGGCAGCTACCGCGGTGGCGACCATCGCAGTGGCCTGGCGCTTGACGCTCCAGGCGGCACCGGCAGACTTACCGAACGCGGTGACGTTCACGCGCGATATCGCGCCGATTTTACAGCGCAGCTGCCAGAACTGCCATCGACCGGACGGCGTGGCGCCGATGTCACTGGAAACCTACGAGGACGTGCGTCCCTTCGCGCGCGCGATCAAGCAGCGCACTGCGATCGGTCCGCATCGCGGCGTGATGCCGCCCTGGTACATCGAAAAGAACGTCGGCATCCAGAAGTACAAGAACGATCCGTCGCTGTCAGACGCGGAGGTTGCGATGATCGGTCGATGGGTCGACAGCGGCGCGCCGCAGGGCAATCCCGCCGACTTGCCGCCGCCGCGCCGTTTCGACGATCTGAACTCGTGGGCCATCGGGACTCCGGACCTGGTCGTGTCGACGAAGGAGATGGTCGTCCAGGCGAATTCGCCCGACTGGTGGGGCGAGATCGATCCCGTGCCGACGAGCCTGACGGAGGACCGATACGTGGCCGCGCTGCAGATTCGCGAGGTGAACGACGTCCCGAGCAAGGACACCAGCGGCCGGACGACGGTCGGCGGTCGGTTCGTGTTCCACCACATGATCTGGGCGACCGATCAGGGCGGCGGCGGCGGCACGAATACGCCGTGGCCGGTGCATGAAGTGGGTCGCGGGCCCGACTTCTTTCCGCCCGAAGGTGGCCGCCTGCTGAAGGCTGGCGAGAAGATCGTGTCCAACTCGGTTCACATCCACTCGAATGGCCGCGACACGAGGGCGCATCTCGAAATCGGCTTCAAGTTCCATCCGAAGGGATATCAGCCGACGGTGAAGCCGTCGCTGAGCCGCAGCCTCGGCAACGGGGTCGATATTTCGATCCGGCCGAACGAGGCGAATCAGGAATTGCACGCGTACACCGTGCTGCAGGACCACACGAAAATCACGTCGTTCGAGCCGCACCTGCACGCGCCGGGCTCCCGCATGTGCCTCGAGGCGATCTGGGGCTACACCATCCAGACGCTGACCTGCGCCGGCTACGATCACAACTGGGTTCGCGGCTACGACTATGCCGACGATGCCGTGCCGCTCCTGCCGAAGGGCACGATCCTGCACATCATCGGATACATGGACAATTCGCCGGCGAACCGGAACGTGCCCGATCCGCGCAACTGGCAGGGTTCGGGGAATCGATCCGTGGCGAACATGTTCATCGATCTGGGGCAGGGGGTCGCGTTGAGCGACGAGCAGTTCCGAGAGGAGATGATCAAGCGTCGCCAGTCGAGCAAGGACGACGTCATCATCGGCTGCCCGCTGTGCAACACCGTTCAGGTCCCGAAGAGCACGAGCAACCAGCAGCAATGACGAGCAGATTTCATCCGGCGCCTGCCTGCGGCGCTCTCCTTGTTGCGATCGCGCTCGTCAGCGGGGGATCCCTGCGCGCCGCTGGACAGTCGTACTCCAGTGGTCAGCCGGTCTGGCCGGCGTTCGAAGGCTGGGAGAAGAACGACGACGGCTCGTTCAACTTCGTGTTCGGCTATATGAACGAGAACTGGCAGGAAGAGTTCGACGTGCCGATCGGCGCCGAGAACACCATCGAACCCGGCGGACCCGATCGTGGGCAGCCGACGCACTTCCAGCCGCGCCGCAATCGCTTCATGTTTCGCGTCCGTGTTCCGAAGGATTGGGGCGACAAGGAAATGGTGTGGACGCTCGCCACGCGCGGTACCGCGCGAAAGGCGTACGCGTCGCTGCGCGCCGATCTCCTGATCGAGAATATCGATATCATGTCGGAGACCGGCGCGCTCGGCGCCGGTTCGAGCAATCCAGAGATTCGCGCCGACAAGCCGCCGGCGATTGCCATTGTTGGATCGAAGACGCTCAATGCAAAAGTAGGGCAACCGCTGACGCTCAGCGCGGTTGTGACCGACGACGGTGTGCCGAGGCGGCGACAATCCGGCGGCCCTCCGGGCCGCGGCAGCGAGCAGAATCCAGCGTGGCGGCCGCCCTCGCGGATTACGGTCGGCAAGAACCTCGGCCTGCACCTGTCGTGGTTCGTCTATCGCGGCGCGGGTCAGGTCACATTCGATCCGGCCCAGGTCAAAACATGGGAGGACACGCGTTCGGGCGCGAACTCGCCATGGGCGCCCCTCTGGACGCTGCCTCCCATGCCCGCCGACGGCAAGTACGTCGTCACCGCCACGTTCGCGGAGCCCGGCACTTACGTGCTTCGCGCGCGAGCTGACGATGGTGCGCTGACCAGCGACGAGGACGTGACGGTCACCGTGTCGCGTTGACACGATCGCGTGACACGAAACCCGCCGCAGGCAGCCAGATCATGAAGACCGTCGGCGCATCGGGCTCGCTCGAGACGCTCACGGTGCCGCCGTGCCGCTCGACGATCGCGCGCACGATCGACAGCCCCAGGCCGCTCCCGCCGCACCAGACCGCGCCGGGTCCGCCTTGTAAAAACGATCGTGCCGACGACGAGCAGCCCGACGCTCGTGGCGAGTAGCGCTGGCCGATCAGCAACTGCATGAAGTCGCCCGTGATTATCGATACTGTCCGCGCGTCACACGCGCGGACTTCCTGCGCAGTCACAATCTTTTAACAATTGCGACATCATTGCCCAGCGAGGGGCGTTGGTGTAAGGTTCGCCAAACTGGACGAAGGAGGTCGCAATGCCGCGATATGTCCGTCTCTCGTGCGTGGCGGTCCTGGCATGGTTGATCGTCCCTCAGCCTGCTTTCGCGCAGGCAACCGGCATTGCCGGCGTCGTGAAGGACACGAGCGGTGCGGTGCTGCCAGGCGTGACGGTGGAGGCGGCGAGCGACGCCCTCATCGAGCGCGTGCGGACGGCGACGACCGATTCGCAAGGCCAGTACAAGATCGTCGACCTGCGGCCGGGCATCTACACGGTCACCTTTACGCTGCCCGGCTTTTCGACCGTCAAGCGCGAAGGCATCGAGCTGCCGGCCCAGTTCACGGCCACGGTCAGTCCGGAAATGAAGGTCGGCACGATCGAGGAAACGGTCGTCGTCAGCGCCGCCTCGCCCGTGGTCGACGTGCAAAACGTGGTCAAGCGGCAGGTGATCACGCAAGACACGATCGCCACGATGCCGACGTCGAAGAACTGGTCGACGATTGGCGTGATGACCGTCGGCGTCTACAGCAATCAGAACGACGTCGGTGGATCGGCGGGCGAGCATCAGAACCAGCTCAAGGCGCACGGCGGATCGTTCAACGATCGGCTCGTGCAGCTCGACGGGTTGATGAACGCAAACATGGCGTGCGCCTACTCGTGCACCGGGATCTCGACCAACGACATGTCGACGCAGGAGCTGAGCTACGAGTTCGGTGCGATCTCGGCCGAAGTGGCGGGCGGCGGCGTGCGCGTCAACATCATCCCCAAGGAGGGCGGGAATCGCTTCAGCGGGTCCGGCTTCTTCAATTTCGCGAACGACAAGCTGCAGGGCGACAATGTCGACGCCGCGCTACAACTCGCGGGTGTCCTGACGGCGGACAGCATCCTGAAGATCTACGACGCGAGCGGCGCGTTCGGCGGCCCGCTGAAGAAGGACACGCTCTGGTTCTGGAC
>JBKPDW010000371.1:0-14143 GCA_046728115.1 Acidobacteriota bacterium
ACCTTGAACCTAGAACCCTTGAACCTAGAACCCTTGAACCCTCGAACCCTTCTAGTCCGCCCTCAACCCCTGCAACGGATCGAGCGCGGCGGCGCGGCGAGCGGGCAGCACGCATGCCGCAGTCGCCGTGATGAACGCGACGGTAACGGCGATCGCAAATGCTGTCCCATCGCCAGCCGAGACACCGTAGAGCAGGTTCGATAGCGTTCGGCCCAGGGCGAACGCGCCGGCAGCGCCAGCTATCGATCCCATGAGCGTCAGCCAGAGGCCCTGTCGGACCACCAGCCACACGACGTCGCGCCGCTCGGCACCGAGCGCCATCCGCACGCTGATCTCCTGCCGGCGGTGATTCACGCCGTACGACATGACGCTGTAAATGCCGAGCGCTGCGAGCGCCAGGGCGAGGGTGGCAAAGACGCTCATGAGCAACATCAGACCGCGCGGGCGATCCGTCTGCTCCCCGACGACACGTTCGAGCCTGCGCGCGTCGGAGATCGGCAGGTTCGGATCCAGTTGCCGCACTGCGCCTCGCACCGCTCCGATGAGCATCGCGGCGTCTCCGCGTCCCGAAACGACGATGTTCAGTCCCCGGAAAGGAAATTGACGAAACGGAACGTAAAGCGCTGGCTCCGGATCTCGCACGAGCGTCGAATTCCGCACGCTCGTCACAACCCCGATCACCTGATACATCGCGTTCTGCGGAAGCTGCGAACGGCCCATCGGACCGATGACTCGGATTGGCGAGAACAACGACTGACCGATCGGATCTTCGTTCGGCCACTGCCGTCGAGCGAGCACGTCGTTGATGATGACGACGCCGGGCGACGGGGCGGTGTCGCGAGCATCGAAGAAGCGGCCTTTGACGAGCGACACGCCGATGGTGCGGAAGTAGTCCTCGTCGACGGTCTGTTGCTGTGCCTGCGGCTCGTCACCGGATCGTGGACGCGGCCGTCCCTGAATGAAGTACGGTCCGCGCCACGCTGCTTCGAGCGGCAGGAAGTTGGTGGCACCTGCAGACGTCACTCCGGGCTGCGCCCGCACCGATGTCAGCAAGTGGTCGTAGAACTCGATGATCTTCGTCCAGTCGGAATAGGAGTACGGCAGTTCTACTTTCGCCGTAATCGAGGTGCCTGGCGTGAAACCAGGATCCTGTTGAAGAAGACGCTGGAAGCTCCGCGCGAGCAGCGCCGCACCGATGAGGAGCATGACCGACAGGGCGACCTCGGCCATGACGAGCAGGCCTCTCGCGCGGCTACCGGCACCGGCCCCCGCTCCACGGCCCAATTCCTTCAGCGGGCGCTGCATATCGCCGCTCGCCATCACGATTGCCGGCACGACGCCGAACGCGACGGCCGTCGCGGCCGCCAGGCCCGCGCCGAACAGGAGAAGGCGCGTATCGACGCCGACGTCCGTGACCCGCGGCAGCGTCATCGGCCACGCGGCGAGAAATGCCTTCGACGCCACAATAGCGACGGCAACGCCGACGCTTGTTCCCATGAGCGCGAGCAGCATGCTCTCGGTGAGGAATTGCCGGACCAGCCGGCCGCGTCCCGCGCCGATGGCCGTGCGCAGCGCGATCTCCCGCTCACGCACCGTCGCCCTCGCGAGCAGCAGGCTGGCGACGTTCGTACACGTGATGACGAGCAGGAACGCGGCCGCACCGAACAGCGCGAACAACGCCGGCCGGAAGAAGCCGACGACTTCGGTCGACAACTGCACCACGCGCGCACCCCACGCCTGATTGGTCGACGGATTCTCTCGGCCCAGCCGCCGGGTCAGCGCCCGCAGCTCTGCGTTGGCCTGATCGAGAGTGACGCCCCGCTTCAGGCGGAATATCGATTCCATGAAGTGTGCGCCGCGACTGTGCTGTGTCAGATCCCACGTAAGCCGCTGCCACACATCCGAGTCATTCGGAAACTGAAAGCCGGGCGGCATCACGCCGGCGACGGTGTACATCGGACCGTTGAGGGCGATCGCCTTGCCGACAATCGCCGGGTCGCCGCCGAATCGATCGCGCCAGAGCCTATGACTGATGACCGCGATGGAATCGCGCGAATAGAGGGGCTCCGCTGGAAATCCCGCGCCCATCGCTGGCTGCACATCCAGCACTGCGAAGAAATTCGCGCTGACTTCGATGGCGTTCACACGCAACGGGTCGTGGCCGGTCTCGGTCAGCGTGATCTGCGGATACCACCACGCGGCGGCATCGTCGAACGCCTGCGACAGCGCGCGATAGTCCATGAAGTTCACGGGCGAGAGCCGCTCGTGTGTCAGACCCTTGCCCTCATTGGTCTCCCACGTCATCAGCAGCCGATCGGGTTCGGGATACGGCAGCGGCCGCAGCACGACGCGATCCAGCAGCGTGAACACGGCTGTCGTCGCACCGACGCCGAGCGCCAGGGCCACGACCGCCGCGATCGTAAAACCGGGGCTCCGGCGCAGCAGGCGCCAACCGAACCGAATGTCTTGAAGAATCTGGTCCATTACAGGCGTGTTAGACGTGCGACCTGGCGGGAAAGTTGACTAGGGATGGAGTCCGCGTCAGGCCGGCCGATCGGGTTCCAGCGCATGCGTCGTAATCAAGCGATCTTCGACAACGCGGCCGGCGATCAGGTGTTCCTGGATGATGCGTTCGAGGACGGGCGGGTCGCACTCGCGATACCAAGAGCCTTCAGGATAGACGACGGCAATCGGCCCGCCCTCGCAGATGCGAAGGCAATTGGCCTTGGTGCGCAGAATGCCGCCCTGCTCCGACAGTCCGAGCTCCTTCAAGCGCCGCTTCAGGAATTCCCACGCCGCCAGCCCGCGCTCTTTCTCGCAGCATTTCGGGTTCGTCTGATCGCAGCACAGAAAAATGTGCCGCCGCGCCTCGGGCACACCGATTGAAGCGGCCACGGCGCGCTGGGATTTGCAATCCACCATCAGCTTAGCAATGAGCAATGAGCAATTTGTAACGTGCAATTAGCAATTACACGCCGTATTCTTCCGGGTCCCAGTCCAGGCCCAGCTCGCTCGGCGGCGCCATATAACCGACCAGCGCTGACGCCGCGACGACGGCCGGACTGGCGAGGTAGCCTTCGCCGCCGACACCCATCCGATTCTGCCAGTTGCGGTTGAACGACGTAATGGCGCGCTCCCCTTTGTGCAACGCGTCCGGCCCCTGACCGAAGCAGGGGCCGCACCACGACTGGCGGATTTCGCCGCCGACCGATCGAAACACCTGCGCGACGGACTCGCCGCCGAGACGCGGATCGGAGCGCTGAATTTGCCGTGCGACCCCGCCCGATCCCGGAAAGATCACAAAGGGCTTCGCCGCGCGCGACGCGCCGCGACGCCGGGCCCCGCGAATCACCAGCGCCGCGGTCAGCAGATCGTCGTAACTGCCGTTGGTGCACGATCCAATCATTGCCTTGTCGAACGTGAGATGCTCGCGCGCAACCTCGTCTGCGGGAAACGCGTTGCCCGGGCTGAATGGTTTGGCCACCATCGGCGCCACGTCTCGCAAGTCGATCGTCTCGTCGATCGCGAACGTGGCTTCCGCGCCCGGAGCAAACCTCGCGTACGGCAACTCGGTGATGCCTTTCGCGCGATACCACGCGGACGTGATGTCGTCCGGCGCGAAGATGCCATTGGCGGCCTCGGCCTCCGCCATCATGTTCGCAATCGTGTTCCGATAGGCAATCGGCAATTGTCCGTTCGCATCGACCAGTTCAACCGACATGCCCTGCGACTGTTTCGACCCCCACCGCCGCAGCAGCTCGAGCACGATATCCTTGCCGCTCACCCACGGCTGCAGCGTGCCCGAGAACACCACGCGCCGCGCTTTCGGAACCGTCACATAGATGTAGCCCGTCGCCCAGCCGAACCCGAGCGTTGTCGACCCGACGCCGATTCCGACGGCGCCGTACGCCCCGTACGCGCGGCTGTGCGAGTCGGCGCCCGGGATGAACTGGCCGGGTACGACGAGGCCCTGCTCCGGAAAATAGAAGTGAAAGATGCCGTCACCGGGCGTAGCGTAGTACGGCTTGTCGATGCCGTGCAGCCGCGCGAACGCACGACCGATCGCCGTCTGCTTTTCGTCGTCTTCTTTTCCCGTGAACACGAAGTGATCGTTGGCAATTGCCGCCTGTCTGGGAAAAATCGTGTGTCCGCCCGTGATCTGGTTGAACGTGTGAATGGCAAACGGAGCGGTGCCGTCCGAGGCCGGCAGCAGATCGGCGTAGACGCGGACGGTCGCACCGGGGGTGATCTCAGCGGACGAATCGACGCGGTGCGCCCACAGGATCTGTTCGGTTGACGTCATCCGCCGCGACCGATCGGCATCGGGCCAAACCACGCGCGGAGCCGTTGCGACCGACGATCGGAACTCGCGGCGGCCCGCCGCCACGATCCCGCCGGTTCGGCGAATCTGGTCTTCCTTGACGGTGAGCGGAACGGGATCGTAGCTCGTGCCTCGGGTCTCGTTGGTCAGCCGCCGCGAAGCAGGGTCGAAGCTGAAGGTGTCTCCATCCCGGGCATCCGCCACCGCCTCGGGACTTTGCACCACCTCCAGGCCCAGGTTGAGCGCGTTGCGGCGAAAAATGTCGCCCATGTCCCGGCCGCACACGACGACCATCTCGAGGCCGACTTCGTCCGCAATCGCCTTGAGGCCTGCGGGACTCATCTCACGCGACGATCCGATGGCGAACCGATCGCCGGCGATCACGAACGTTTCGCCCCGATGCACGCGCGCCCGGAAGTCCGGCATCAGATATCGAAACGCTCCGGCTTTCCATCGTTCATCCAGCGTCTCGAGACTCTCCGACACGCAGTCGGTCGCCGGCGTAATCTGATCGGTGTCGATGGCGTCGAGCTTCTTCTTTTTGCCGGGGACTTTCAGATCCCAGAAAATCAATGCGGTTCCGCGGATTGGCCGCGAGGGTCTCTGGAGCTCATCCGACAGAGTCGGCCCCGCGGGAATCGAATCGGGTGTCACGCCCGGTTTGAGTCGGACCGGTTCGATGCGCTGCATGCCATTTACCATAGTAGCGTGAGCTCGCTGCACGTCGCCAACGGCGATTGCGCGGCCGGAACGCTGCGTACGTTTCTCAGGGATCCCGTCCTCGTCACCTGCGACGTCCTTCATGACGGACCTGCGCCCGCGTGGACGGCGATGCGTGGTACGCCGTACGCTCGAAGTTCCTGACGCAAGGCTTCGACGCAGAGCAGGGCGTCACGCGCGCCAACCTTGCTGCTCTCGATCGCGCGCTTGCCGCGCCCGATCACGACGAGACCGTGCCGTGGTTCGAGCACGACCTGTTCGATCAGCTGTTGTTGATCCGCATCTGAGTGTGATCGGCGGCCTGAAAGGGCTGGCCGGGCCACTTGCAAGGCGCCGATCGCTCGCCATGGCGCTGGGATCCGAAGCGCCAAACGTTGGTATCATGATCTCGTCTCTCATATGACCGAAGCCAGGGATTCTCAACTGCGCGGATGCGCATCCGAAGCGGTGACCAACAGCGTGCGCGTAGAAGTGGAATCGCAGTACGCGCCACACCACTCGCAGCCGTTTCAGCATATGTGGCTCTTTCATTACACGGTGCGGATCACGAATGAAGGTGACGAGCGCGTGCAACTTCTGACGCGCCACTGGATCATCACCGACGCCACCGGCCATGTAGAGGAAGTCAAGGGCGAGGGTGTCGTCGGCGAGCAGCCCGTGCTCGCACCGGGCGAGTTCTTTCAGTACACTTCGCAGTGTCGGCTCAAAACGGCGTCGGGCACCATGCGCGGCACGTATCAGATGGTGACGCGGAGCGGCGATCAGTTCGACGTCGAGATCGCGCCGTTTGCGTTGCAGGAACCGTACACGGTCCACTGATCCACGACGCTTTCACGCCGATCAACGCAGAGACCGCAGACGCGCGGCAGCGCGTCGCGAAGGCCGTGATCAGCGTCGCAGGGTGTAGGTGTGCTCGACGTAGTCATCGACGAGACGCTGGAAGGCGGCAGCGAGCTCGTCGTACGTGCCCCGCAGGGTGGTGACATGCCGGCCGTCGACGAAGACCGGACAATTCGGCGCTTCGCCGGTGCCCGGCAGGCTGATGCCGATGTTTGCGACTTTCGATTCGCCGGGTCCGTTGACGACGCAGCCCATCACGGCCAGCGTCATCGATTCCACGCCTTCGCGCGACGCCTTCCACTCCGGCATTTTCGCGCGGACGTACTCCTGAATCCGTTCCGCCAGCTCCTGAAACGTTGAGCTCGTGGTTCGTCCGCAACCAGGACACGCCGTCACGCTCGGCGAAAACGATCGCAGCCCGAGCGCTTGCAGCAACTCGCACGCGGCGTACACCTCCTCGCGGCGGTCGCCGCCGGGCCGCGGCGTAAGCGAGACGCGGATCGTGTCGCCGATGCCTTCCTCGAGCAGGACGCCCATGGCCGAGGCGGACCAGACGAGACCCTTCAACCCCATTCCGGCCTCCGTCAGCCCCAGATGCAGCGGCTGATCGGTGGCGCGGGCGAGCTCGCGGTAGACGGCAATCAGATCGCGCGGACGCGACGTCTTGCACGAAATGATGATCTGATCGGCGTGCAGCCCGCTGTCCATCGCGAGCGCCGTGGACTCGAGCGCCGACAGAACCATGCACTCGTTGATGATCTCTTCGGACGTCTTCCCTAGGTCGCGATCGGTGTTCTCCTGCATCTTCGCGACGACGAGTTCCTGGTTGAGCGAGCCGCCGTTGACGCCGATACGCACCGGCTTGGCATTGTCCATTGCAACCTTGCAGATGGTCGAAAACTGTTCGTCGCGGCGCTTGCCGGTCCCGACGTTGCCGGGATTGATGCGGTACTTGTCGAGCGCGCGCGCGCAGTCAGCGTACTTCGTCAGCAGCAGGTGGCCGTTGTAGTGGAAATCGCCAATGAGCGGGGCGTTGCAGCCTGCATCGAGCATCCGCCGCTTGATCTCCGGAACCGCGGCGGCAGCCTCCGGCAGGTTTACCGTGACGCGCACCATGTCGGATCCGGCTTCGGCAAGCTCGATGCACTGCTGCGCCGTCGCGCGTGCATCGGCCGTGTCGGTCATCGTCATCGATTGCACGCCGATGGGGGCACCGCCGCCCACCTGGACATGTCCGACCCTGACGCCCACGGTCTTGTGGAACCGGACGACTGTCATGAAATCCCCATGATAGCATCCGGATTCGATGCAACTGGAGCGCAAGCCGTTCAGGCGAGCGGACACCCTTCAATGAAAGCTATCCGAGTACACGAGTTCGGCGGACCCGACGTGATGCGTCTCGAAGATGTTCCCGATCCGGCGCCTGGATCGAACGAGCTGCTCGTGCGCATCCGCGCCGCCGGCGTCAATCCGGTCGATGCGTACATTCGAACGGGAACCTACGCGCGCAAGCCGCCGCTGCCGTACACGCCCGGCTCGGATGGAGCCGGCGACGTCGAGGCTGTTGGCTCGGGCGTGAACCAGTTCCGGCGCGGGGATCGGGTGTACATCGCGGGATTCGGAACTGCGCCGGCGGGAGCCGGCACCTACGCGCAGCTCGTCGTGTGTGCGCCATCGCAGCTGCATCAATTGCCCGCACGCATCTCGTACGCACAGGGTGCCGCGCTCGGCGTTCCGTATGCGACCGCGTATCGCGCGTTGTTCCACCGCGCGCACGCGCGGCCTTCGGAGACGGTGCTGGTTCACGGCGCCACGGGAGGCGTTGGAATTGCGGCCGTCGACCTCGCCCGCGCGCACGGCATGCGTGTCATCGGCAGCGGGGGCACGGATGCCGGTCTCGCCATCGTCCGCGAACACGGCGGCGATGTGGTCGTCAACCATCGAACGCCGAATTACACGGACGAGATCATGCGCGCCACGAACGGTCGCGGCGTTGATGTAATCGTCGAGATGGCGGCGCACGTCAATCTCGATCGCGATCTCTCGCTGCTCGCCAAACACGGGCGCATCGTCGTCGTCGGCAATCGAGGGCGGGTCGAGATCGATGCGCGTCAGGCGATGAGTCGCGATGCGGCGATTCTTGGAATGACGCTGTTCAACGCGACGGAGTCCGACCTCACTGAAATCCACGCAGCGTTCGTGGCCGGCCTCGGTGATGGCACGTTGAACCCTGTGATCGGACGCGAGTTCCCCCTCAGCGAGGCCGCGAAGGCACATGCGGCGGTCATGGAGGCGGGCGCTCTCGGCAAGATCGTTCTGACCGTATAATTCGGTGTCCACCTTCGGAGACACGCGATACGATGAAATCCTCACAGCGATCTGTCTGTTTGCCTGCAGGAATGGCGACGCTCCTCGTCGTTGCCGCCCTTTCGGCCGATCGAACCTCCGTACACGCCCAGACGACGCGAGGCAAAACGCTTTACGACAAACACTGCACCGAGTGTCACGGTCCGGAGGGAAAGGGCGACGGCACCGCCGCGGCCTACCTGACGCCGAGGCCGCGTGATTTCGGCAGCGGCAAATACAAGATTCGAACGACGGAAACAGGCAGCGTGCCCACCGATGACGATCTGATTCAGTCGGTTCGCCAGGGACTCTACGGCACCACCATGCCCGCGTGGGACCGCATCCTGTCGGATGCCGACATCCGCGAGGTGATCGGGCACCTGAAGTCCATGTCGCCGCAATTCAGGACACCGCCGAAGGTCGTCAATGTCGGTACAGGAACGCCGGGTTCGCCCGAGAGCATCGGCCGGGGGCGTCAGGTCTACGACAAGCTGCAGTGCGGCAAGTGCCACGGAACCGACGGGCGCGGCAGCGGCGCTGTGACCACCGATTTTCGCGATGACTGGAACCAGCCGCTTCCGGCCGCCGACCTCACGGAGCCGTGGACGTTCCGCGGCGGCGCCACGTCGCGCGATATCTATCTGCGTTTCCGGACCGGCATGTCGGGCACGCCGATGCCGTCTTTCGCCGAAGCGACAACCGATCCCGAAATGTGGGATCTCGCAAACTACGTCGTGTCGCTCGGCCGCAAACCCGTGTGGTCGATGACGGCGCAGGAAGTCGCGGAGCTGTACGCCCGGCAGGATGCGGAAGCGAAAGCGAACCCGGTCAAACGGGGTGAGTATCTGGTCGACTCGCTCGGCTGCACGCTCTGCCACTCGTCGGTCGACGAAAACGGGCGGATGCTGCCGGGAATGCGGCTCGCCGGCGGTGTGCTGTTCCGCATCGAGCCGTACGGGGATTTTCCCAGCGGCAACCTGACCTCCGACAAAGACACCGGCCTCGGCAACTGGACCGACGACGAGATCAAACGCGTCGTCACGAAGGGCATCCTCAAGGACGGCACGCGGCTCCTGCCCTTCCCGATGGACTACGGGTCCTTCTCGACGTTGAAGGCGTCGGACATCGATGCGATCGTCGCGTACCTGCGAACGGTGCCTCCGGTCTCGAACCGCGTGCCGCCGCCGCGATTCAAGTTTCTGCCTGCATACTTGTGGGGCAAGTTCAACCTGTTGATCCACGGCGGCGATCCCCCGATGGCGATATCCACCGGCCACGCAGGGACGAAGGGAGGTGCGCGATGATTCGCATCCTCAAGTGGACGCTGCTGGTGGTGGTTGTGCTCGCGATGGGCGCGCTTGGCGCTTTCTTGTACTTCATCCCGCCGTTCTTCACGACGGCGCCCGAAGAATTCGGCAGGCAGTTGGCGCAGGCGGCGCCAGGCGTCGATAACATCGCCGATCCTGCCGAACGGGCGATCGCAGAGCGAGGCCGCTATATCGTCATCAGCACCGGTTGCATCGGATGTCATGCCACGAACGGACCGCAGGGACCCGATCTCACGAAATACCTCGCCGGCGGCGGTCTCCGGTCCGTCACCAAACAGGCCAGCTACGTGAGCCGCAACCTGACGCCGGATAAGGAAACGGGACTTGCCCGGAGGACCGACGACGAGGCGAAGCGCGTCTTACGAAGTGGGGTATTCCCCGACGGCCACGTCGTGCCGGCGACGAGCATGCCGTGGGCGTCGTTCTCGAGGTGGAGCGAGGAAGATCGGCACGCTGTGCTCGTGTATTTGCGACATCTCCCGGCGATTCGACACGAGACGCTAGAGCCGGTTCCGGGTAATACATTGACGAGGCAGGGAACGTTCGATGAGTACCACGTCTGGAAGGACTACGGCATCGGGGAGCCGAAACCCGTAAAGTAACCGTCGACGTCAGTTTCCGTTATGCCCGAGACGCTCGAGTGGCCGCCGCGAAGACGGCGGCGCCGCGGTCGGTTGTTCGTACTCGCCGCCATCGCCATCCTCGTCGTGGCTGGCGGCACAGCGCTTTCCTACTACGTGGAGGCGCTCTGGTTCGACTCGCTCGGCTACGTGGCCGTATTCTGGAAGACGCTCAACCTGCAGGCGCAGATCTTCACCGGGTTCTTCGCCGTCACGCTGCTGGTTCTTTACGGATCGTTTCTACTGCTGAAACCCGCGCGACTCGGGGAGTTGGCAGGCCTGCCGATCCTGATCAACGGACAGCCCATCAAACTGCCGGTCGAACCGGTGCTGCGTCTGATTGCGATCGCCGGATCGATCTTCATCGCGGTCGTCACCGGGGCAAGCATGATGGCCGAATGGCCGCTGCTCGCCGCGTACTGGAACGCGCCCGCGGCGACCGGGGCTGTCGATCCGATCTTCGGCAAGCCGGTCGTGTTCTATCTGTTCACACTCCCGGCCTGGCAGCTGCTGAGCGGTTGGCTGCTCACGCTCGCTGTCATCGTCGCCGCGGTCGCCGCGTTCTTCACGGTCGTCAGCGGCGGCACCCGGATGCTGGCGAGGCTCCGGCCGGGAGTGACCGATTCGGGTTTGGCGGTGTGGCGGGGCCTGTCGATTGCGTGTGCCGTCGTGTTGCTGGTGTTCGCGGTTCGCGTGTACCTGGGACGCTTCGACAAGCTGTTCGACGAGCACACCGTGTTTTCCGGCGTCACCTATACCGATGCGCACGTCACGATCGGCGGACTGTCAATCATCGCATTCGCGCTCGTGCTCGGCGCAGCCATGGCTGTCGTCAACGCGGTCGCCCGGCCGCGGCTGCGGTGGCTCGTGGCAGCCATCATCCCCGCCGTGGCCGCCTACGCCGGCGTAGCGATCGTGAGCTGGTACGTCAGCAACTTCATCGTGAAGCCCAACGAGCTCGTGCGCGAGAGTCCGTACATCACGAACAACATCGAGATGACGCGGCAGGCCTACGGCTTGAGCCACATCGCGCAGCAGCCCTTTCCGGCGGAGACGACCGTCGAAGCCGCGGATGCGCCGAACAACCAGCCGACGCTCCAGAACATCCGTTTGTGGGACTGGCGCGCGCTGCAGGACACGCTGCGCCAGATTCAGGAGATTCGCACGTACTACGACTTCCCCGACATCGATATCGATCGCTACGAAGTGGACGGGGTCGTCCGGCAGATGATGCTCGCCGTGCGCGAGCTGAACGTCGAGAAGCTGCCCGAGAGCAGCCGGAACTGGATCAACGAAAAGCTGATCTACACGCACGGGTACGGGATCACGATGAACCCGGTGAACGGATTCACCTCGGAGGGGCTTCCGACGCTCGTGCTGAGCAACATGCCCGTGCAGAGCACGATTCCGAGCCTGAAAGTGGCGCGTCCCGAGATCTACTTTGGCGAGCTGACGAACACGGACGTGTACGTGCGGACGCGGCAAAAGGAATTCAATTACCCGCAGGGCGAGACCAACAGCCTCACCTCGTACGAAGGCTCTGGCGGAATCGCGCTCGGCGGTTTCCTGCGTCGTCTGCTGATCGCGCTCGATCGCGGCGATCTCACCAAGTTGCCGTTCAGCGACGACGTCACCTCGGAAAGCCGGCTGCTGATGCGCCGCAACATCCGCGAGCGCGTGGAAAGTCTCGCTGGCGCCTTTCTCACCTTCGACGAGGATCCCTACATCGTGCTCGGCAGCGATGGGCGCCTGTTCTGGATGTTCGACGCGTACACGACGTCCTCCACGTACCCGTACGCGCGGTCGTATCGACTGAACAACACCCGCATCAACTACATGCGCAACAGCGTCAAGGCCGTCGTCGATGCGTATGACGGCTCGACGACGTTCTACGTGGTCGACCCCGATGATCCGGTGATTGCCGCGTATCGTGCGGTGTTCCCAACGCTGTTCAAAGACGGCGCCACGATGCCCGAGTCGGTGCAGCGCCACGTGCGGTATCCCGAGTTGCTCTTCAAACTGCAGGCGACGGTGTACGGGCTGTACCATATGACCAACCCGTCGGTCTTCTACAACAAGGAAGATCTCTGGAGTGTCGCGTCGGAAGTCGGCATGAATCCTCGCGGCGAGCAGGCCACCCTGGTGATGGAGCCGAACTTCGTGCTGATGACGCTGCCGGGCGAGAAGAAGACCGAATTCGTGGAAATCCTGCCTTTCACCCCCGCAAACCGGAACAATCTGATCGGCTGGATCGCCGGCCGGAGCGATCAACCGCATTACGGCGCTGCCGTCGTCTACGATTTCCCCAAGACACGGCTCGTCGACGGTCCGCTTCAGATCGAGGCGCGGATCGATCAGAACGCCCAGCTCTCCGGTCAGTTGTCGTTATGGAACCAGCAGGGATCGCACGTCCGGCGGGGCGGCCTGATCGTGATTCCAATCGGACGCGCGCTGCTGTATGCGGAGCCGATCTACCTGCAGGCCGAGCGCAGCCCGATGCCGGAGCTCCGCCTGGTCGTGCTCGCGCTGCAGGAACGGCTTGCCTACGGACCAACATTCGAGAGTGCGCTCAACAGCCTTTTTGGCGGCGTCCCGTCGTCTCTGAATCTCGCCCCCTCGGCGCCTGGCGCGACGTCGTCCACCGCGCCGGTGCGCGCGGCGCGCGTAAACGCAGAGAGCGACGCGAGCGTGCTCATCGCCGAAGCTGCCAAAGATCTCGCCGATTATCAGCGTCTGACCGCTGAAGGGAAGCTGGGCGAAGCGGGCGCCAGGCTGGAACAGCTGAAGCGAACGCTCGAGGAGCTGCAGAAGCGCCAACGGTAGCGGCTGCTGCTCGCAGCCACGTGGTTGCGCCCTCCGAATCGATCTATCGCAGCTCTTCAGCACGAGTAGCGGCTTGTCGCTGCGGTCGTGGTTGCTCAGCGCGACTTTTGCACATCCTTCACCCAGAAGAGGACTCACCTATGGCTGACCACCAAGCACTGCTGGACGCTTTCGCCGACGCCCGACAGACGTGGGACGATTTGATCGCGCTGCAACCCGACGTAAGAGCCGGCAGCGGACACTTGACCGAGACGGATCTGGTCGAGCTGGACCGCCGCGTCGAGGCTCATCGTATGGCCGTCGACGTGCTGACCGGCGCCGTTGAGGGCGAGCCCCCAGACGACATCTCCGTCACGCGCGCACACGATCGGCGCGCCGCCACGGGCAGGT
Organism: Acidobacteriota bacterium; assembly: GCA_046728115.1. Taxonomy (GTDB): domain Bacteria; phylum Acidobacteriota; class Vicinamibacteria; order Vicinamibacterales; family CAVVIG01; genus CAVSWN01. The sequence goes on from JBKPDW010000371.1 coordinate 13,389, forward strand.
AGGAGGCGGTGCACGAGGCGCACGACAGGCGAGTGGCGCAGAGAAGGACGCAGTAGGGAATGACATGCACATCGAGCTCAGTGAGGAGGATGCGGAATTACTGCGCGATCTGTTGAGACAACGTGTCGTAGAGCTCGACAGGGAAATCAACCGAACCGACAGCTGGGCATTCAAGGAGCGGCTGCGACACCTGGAGCGATCAACCGAGCGCCTGCTTGGAGAGCTGTCGGCCGCGCTCGAGGCACCGCCCGGCTAAGGACACAGTCGTCGAGGGAAACTGTGTCCTCACCGATTGTTTGCGACGCTGTCCGCGTCGCTACTGTGTTCGTTCAGCGAATGTGATGACGTACCCGTCGGGATCCTCGAACGCGAACTCGCGCGAGCCGTACCACTGCGTGACGATCGGCATGACGATCTTGACGCGGGACGCAAGGCGTTCGTGCAGCGCGTCCATGCCCTCGACTTCGATGAACATCGTGCCGGTGGCGCCGATCGGCTTCCCGGCAAAGCCGGTGTACTCCTTGATAGCGGCTGCTGCGTCGTTGAAGAAAATTTCAACGCCGCCGCTCGTGACCGAAGCGAAGACGAACGGTGACTGCTCAGGTACCGTCATCCCGCGCTCGAAACCGAGCACGTCGACGTAAAAGCTCAGGCTGCGCTCGACGTTCGCGACGATCAGGTTGGGGGTCAGCTTCTTGAACGGTGAAGGCATTGCACACCTCACGTGTGTGCTCGCTCATGCCTCCATCTGCGAG
>JBKPDW010000372.1:0-4480 GCA_046728115.1 Acidobacteriota bacterium
CGTCGACCGCACACTTGGCCCGTGCCGTCAGGCGCTCGCTGACGCCGGCTTGCAGCCTGCGCAGATCGACGAGGTGATCCTCGTCGGTGGCTCGACCCGGATCCCGCTCGTCCGCCAGGCTGTCGCAGATCTCTTTGGCAAGGTCCCCCACAGCGAGCTGAATCCTGACGAGGTCGTCGCGCTTGGCGCCGCGGTCCAGGCCGACATCCTCGTCACCGGCAATCGCGATCTGCTGCTCCTGGACGTCACGCCGCTCTCGCTCGGCATCGAGACGATGGGCGGCGTCGTCTCGAAAATCATCCTTCGGAATTCGACGATTCCGGCCACCGGCAGCGAGATGTTCACGACCGCGGTGGACAATCAGACCGCGGTCGATATTCACGTGCTACAGGGCGAGCGCGAGCTGGTGGCCGACAACCGATCGCTTGCGCGTTTCAAGCTGCGCGGCGTTCCGCCGATGTCGGCCGGCCTGCCGCGCGTGCAGGTGCAGTTTCAGATCGACGCCAACGGCATTCTCAGCGTCACCGCGCGCGAGCTGCGCACTGACGCCGAGCAGACGATCGAAGTCAAGCCGTCCTACGGGCTGACAGACGAGGAAGTGGAGCGCATGCTGCTCGATTCGTTCGAGCACGCCGAGGCCGACATCGCCGCGCGCCTGCTCATCGAGGCGCGCAACGATGCCGAAGCGGTGATCGCCGCCACCGAAAAGTCACTGCGCTCGCCCGACATCGCCGAGATAGAACGCGACGAATTCGCGCCCGGCGAGAGGCAGAGGATCGAATCGATTGTGGCCGGTCTGCGAATGGTGATGAACTCGTCGGATCGCGAGACGATTCAGAAGTGGACGCAGGCGCTGAACGACGCGACGCAGCATCTGGCCGAGGTGATGATGAATCGCTCGGTCCGTGCGGCGCTGGCGGGCAAGAACGTGGACCAGGTGTAGCACGAGCCTTTCAGGCGAGCGAAACGATATGCCTCAAGTGACTTTCATCATCGACGGCGAGCCGACAGTCGTCGAGTTCGAAATCGGCAAGCTGCCATATTCGCATCATGGCAAGCCCGAATCGTTTCTGGACGTCGCCAAGAACCTCGGTGTGCCGCTGGAGCACGCGTGCGGCGGCAGCTGCGCCTGCACGACATGTCACGTGATCATCCGCGAGGGCGCGCACAACCTCAGCGAGATGGAGGACGACGAGGCTGATCGTCTCGACACCGCTTGGGACTTGACGCCGCAGTCGCGGCTCGGATGCCAGGCCGTCATTTCAGGCGACGTGGTATGCGAACTGCCGATGTACACGCGCAATTACGTTCAGGAAGGCGGCGGCATCCAGCTCGGCAAGTCGGACCGCAAGGAACGCAAGGCAGAGGAGGTGCGGCCGTGAAATGGACCGATTCGGAAGACATCGGTGTCGCCCTCTCGGAAAAATTCCCTGACGTCGATCCCCTGACACTTCGCTTCACCGACCTTCGCGAGCGTGTCCTCACACTCGAGGGGTTCGACGACGATCCGAAGGCGTCCAACGAGCCAAAGCTCGAAGCGATTCAGATGGCCTGGTACGAGGAGTGGAAGGAAGCGGACTAGGGCTAACAGACTTGCGATGCCTTCTCTCATCATCTTCCGCCCGGGCATGCGGGCCTACTTCATCCCCTTCGGCGCGGGCATCGCGCTGGTGGTCAGTGCGTTCCTGCCGTGGGTCGTCGTTGGCGGCGAACCGATGAAGGGCGTCCCCGACGTGCCGGGGCTGTGGATCGTCGGTCTCGGCGCTCTGGCTTCGGTGCTGGCCATTCTCAGCCTCATCACCCGCAAGAACTCACGTCATCCACTCCTCATCGTCGGTTTGATGGCGCTGGGGATTATGTTTCTCTCGTGGCGTATCCTGCCGCGAACGGCCGGCGAGCGGGCATTGACCATCTCCCAGGCCTTCGCGATCGTCGAAAACACGCCGATGACGGGCGCGCCGACGTCGTTAGTCGGCAACGGGATCTATCTGGGGCTCGTGGCCTCGGTCATCATCGTCTGCTTCGGCCTGACCATCGTCGTCAAGCGGGTCGCCCGTCCCTATACCATTCCCAGTCCTGACGACGACGTCGAGTAAGCTTTCGAGCGGTCGATGCGGATCCTGATCGTCAGCGCGACGGCGATGGAAGCAGCGTCGTTGAAGTCTATCGTGCGCTCGCGCTGCGGACACGATGTCGACGTGCTCGTGACCGGCGTGGGCATGGTGGCGACAGCCGCGTGGACATCGCGCGCGCTGACTCAATCACGCTACGATCTGGCGTTCAATGTGGGCGTCTGCGGAAGCTTCGATGCGGGGCTCCGGCCCGGCACCGTGGTCCACGTGGTGAGCGATCAGATATCCGAACTTGGTGCTGAGGACGATCGAACATTCCTCACTATTCAACACCTCGGACTCCTCGGTCCCGACGAGAAGCCGTTTTCTAATGGCCTGCTGGTCAACAGTACACCGCCGGACAATGCGGCATTGCGGAAGCTCCCCGGTGTACGCGGCATTACCGTGAACACGGTCCACGGCAACCGCGAATCGATTGCAGCTGTCTCAGAGCGATGCAACCCGCAGGTCGAGAGCATGGAAGGCGCTGCGTTCATGTACGCGTGTTTGATCCACGGGCTGCCATTCGCGCAGGTACGGGCCGTTTCGAACATTGTCGAATCGCGAAACCGTGCTGCGTGGAGAATATCCGAAGCGATCGCGAACCTCGAAAAGGTCGCAACCGAGATCCTCGATCACGTATGACACTCTCCCTGGGCTTTTCACCCTGCCCCAACGACTGCTTCATGTTCGACGCGATCGTCAACGGGCGGATCGATCTCGAAGGCCTCGAATTTGAGCCGCGACTGGAGGATGTCGAGACGCTGAACAAGGCCGCGTTCGCGCGGGCTGTGGACGTCACGAAGCTGAGCTATCACGCGTACGCCCATTGCGTTCGCGACTACGTATTACTGGACGCCGGCAGCGCGCTCGGACGGAACTGCGGTCCGTTGCTCATCTCGAAGCGCGCGATTGCGCCCGACGACGTTGCGGCGGGCGGCTTGCGCATCGCCATCCCCGGCAAGTTCACGACCGCAAATCTTCTCCTGGGCCTGGCGTTTCCAGAGGCAAAAAGAAAGACAGAGCTCGTGTTCTCGGCGATCGAGACCGCACTTCTGAACGGCGAGTTCGACGCTGGTGTGATCATCCACGAGAACCGGTTCACGTACGAAGCCAAAGGCCTGAGGAAGATCATCGACCTGGGCGAGTTCTGGGAGCGCACCACCGGCGCCCCGATTCCGCTGGGAGGCATCGTCATCAGGCGTTCATTGCCCGACGATCTCAAGCAGGGCGTCAACCGCGTGCTGCGGCGCAGTGTCGAATACGCCTTCGCGCATCGCGATGCCAGCCTGCAGTTTGTCCGCGATCATGCACAGGAGATGAGCGAAGACGTGATGTACAGGCACATCGAACTGTACGTCAATGAATTCTCCGTCGACTTGGGATCGGAAGGAAGGCGCGCGATCCAACTGCTGTTCGACGAGGGCGTCGCGGCCGGGGTGATCCCTCCAGTCCCTGACGGGCTCTTTCTCTCGGCGACGCTCTGCTGAGATCGATGCGGCGATGCTATCGCTGGACAACGGACCGGCCGACAGGGATCACGTTCACGCGCTTGAGGATGTCGTGAATCTGTCGCACGCCTTCAGTCAGACTGGCCGGGCCGGGCTGCAGGATGTACGTGGACTTGATCTCGAAAATGCGCCCTTCGCGTACGGCAGCGACAGTGCGCCAGCCTGGCCGCGCGTGAATTCGCGGCAGATTGACTTTCTTCCCGCACCACGACGCGAGCACGACTTCCGGATCGCGTCGGATCACCTCCGCAGGATCTACGATGCGATCCCTGGCGAGGCGCGCTTCTGACAGCTCGGGGAAAATTGGTGCGCCGCCGGCGATGTCAACCAACTCCTCGACCCAGCGAATGCCCGAGATCAGCGGGTCGTCCCACTCTTCGAAAAACACGCGCGGTCGCCGCTGGAATTGCGACGCGGACTCCCGGATCCTCGCCAGCCCCGCCGCCAGGTGCTCGGTGAGCGCTTCGGCCTCCGCCTGACAGCCGACCAGCCCACCCACCATACAGATCATCTGCAGAATTTCGTCGACGGTGCGTTGATTGAACGTGACGACTGCGATGCCGCGCCGCACGAGTTCCGCGGCGAGATCGGCCTGAAGATCCGAGAACGCCAGCACGAGGTCCGGTTTCAGCGCCTCGATCTTGTCGAACCGCGCGTTGATGAACGCCGATACCTTTGGCTTCTGTCTCGCCTCCGGCGGTCGGACCGTGTATCCCGAGACGCCGACGATCCGATCGCCCTGTCCGAGCAGGTAGAGCGTCTCGGTGGTCTCCTCGGTCAGGCAGACGATGCGCTCAGGGTATTTCGACATTCACTTGCGCTTCAGGATTGAACCTCCGCGTCCTCGGTGGCAACCAG
>JBKPDW010000373.1:0-5067 GCA_046728115.1 Acidobacteriota bacterium
CGTCTATGCACTCCACGAATGGTCGGAGGCGCGCGTGCTGCCCTGGAGCGACGCGCTGCACGCCGCCACCGAGCCGTACGGACCCGAAGGGGTCTATGGCATGCATGTGACGGATCTGTTGATCGTCGGCCCGGTCGCGGCGCTGCTCTGGCCGACCCTGTGGGCGCGATTCGAGACGGCTGCGGCCCTCGCGCGCACCGCGATTGGCGTTCAACGCCCGGCGACAGCGACGCTCGTCGCGATTTGCGTCGTGTCGATGGGCATGCAGCGCACCGACGCTCGGCCGCCGTCGCCGCATTCCGCCGTGACGCCGGGTGAGATCGCGGCGGCTCTCGCGCGGCCGCATATCCTGTTTCGCAACACGGCGCCTGGGGCGACGTTCGGGCAACTTTCGATCGCGCCGATCGATGATTTGCACGTGCGGCTGCCGGCCGGCGTCACGTGCGAGCGCGTCGCGTTCGGCGGTGGACGAGGTTTATGTCTGCACGTCGACCGCGGCGTGTTCAACCGCTACAGCGCGCTGCTGCTCGACGCGCGGCTGACGCCCGGCGCGTCGATGAAGCTGCAGGGGCTGCCGAGTCGCACGCGCGTCGCTGCCGATGGCCAGGTCGGCGCCACGACCGTGTTCGTGACCGGTGACGGCTACGCGTCGGATTTCTCGACGCGCACGGTCGTCGTCGATGCCGCGAGCGGCGATGAAATCGGCGAGCTCGAACAGTTCACGACGTGGCGGGACGGCGTTCGATTCCGTGCCGCCGATTTCAACTTCTGGGGGGTGACGTTTGCGCGCGACGGGAGCACGTTTTACGCGTCGCTGCGGACTGCTGGCACGACATACCTCGTTCGCGGCGAGCTCGCCCGCCGGCGCATGACCGTGCTGCGTCCGCAGGTCGAGTGCCCGTCGCTCTCGCCTGACGGGCGGCTGCTCGCGTACAAGAAGCGCGTTGGCCCGAGCCCGGACAGCTGGCGTCTTCACGTGCTCGACCTGACCACCAATCTCGAGCGCATCATCGAGACCGAGACGCGGTACGTCGACGATCAGGTCGAGTGGCTCGATTCCAATCACGTGTTGTACGCGATTCCTCGGCGCACGACGGCGATTGCTGACGTCTGGGTCGCGGCGATCGGCGGCGGCGAGCCGGCGCGGATCTTCCTCGCCGAAGCCGAATCGCCGATCGTGGTTCGATGATGACCACCTGAGAGCTTTCAAGGAGGATCCGATGCCGATCGTTCGCACGGTGTTGCGGGTCGCCATCGTCGCTGCGCTCGCGATCGCCGTCGGTCATGCGCAGGCGCCGCAGGTTCAGCCGTCCGCACAGGAAGGGCTCGACCGCATGGGCATCGTCGGCTACGCGGATCATCTCACGGCGCAGCCCGGCGATACGATCAAGTTCATGGTCAGCAGCAACGCGCCGCGTTATCGCGCCGACATCGTCCGCATCATTCATGGGGATACGAACCCGAAAGGCCCCGGGATGAAGGAGTCGGTGATCGACACCGCGACGAACGCCGAGTACAGCGGCAAGCGCCAGACGCTGCCGCTCGGATCGTACGTCATCGTGCGCGATCAGCCGCCGCTGCGAATGACCGGCAGCTTTACCGTGACCGCGTGGATCGCGCCGACGAGACATGATCCGCTCGCGCCGGGCGGCCGCGCGCCCGATGGCGACCAGGGCATCGTGACCAAATGGTCGCCGCGCGATCAAAGCGGCTATGGGCTGGTCCTCGACAACGAGGCGCGCCTGGAGGCCTGGCTCGGCGGTCCGGGCGGTCGCGTCGAGAAGATCCGCGCGCAGACGCCGCTGCGACCGTGGGTGCCGTCGATTCCCGGAGCGGCGAACGCGCCGCGGCCCCAACACGTGACGACATCGTGGTACTTTGTCGCCGCGGTGTACGATGCCGGCACGGGCCGCGTGACGCTCGTCCAGGAGCCGCTGACGGAGTTCCCGTTCGATCCGACGCGTTCGACGATCGACGCCGCAACACAATTGAAAGCCGTGTCGCCAAACACGGCGCCGGTGCTGATCGCCGCGTCGTCCTCGGCGGATGGGAACGGCGAGCCGAAGGCGGCCGGCCACTTCAACGGCAAGATCGACAACCCGCGAATCTACGGTCGCGCGCTGACCCGGCCGGAGCTGGATGAAATTCGGCTCGGCCGCGGCCCCGCAGATGCGGCGGCGTCATGGGACTTCTCGCTCGATATCGCAACCGATGTCATCACCGACACCTCACCGCGGAAGCTGAACGGCGTCGCAATCAATACGCCAACGCGTGCCGTCACCGGCCACAACTGGACCGGAGGCGAGATGGACTTCAAGCACGCGCGCGATCAGTACGGCGCCATTTATTTCCACGACGACGATCTCCTCGACGCGAAATGGGATGCAGGGTTCGAGTTCAAGGTGCCGGCGGATTTGAGGAGCGGCATGTACGCAGCGCGGCTGCGCACCGATTCGGCGGAGGACTACGTGCCGTTCTTCGTGCGACCGAAGAAGGGAACGACGACGGCGAAGGTCGCGTTTCTCGTGCCGACGTTCAGTTATCTCGCGTACGGCGGGACCGGGAATTCCGGGTTCAACATCTTGAGCAACTACGCGCACCACACCGACGGCAGCGGCATCGGCTACTCGTCGCGGCTGCGGCCGATCACCAACATGCGGCCGAAGATCACGACGCGCAATCCGTGGCAGTTCATGGAGGACACCTACATCGTCGACTGGCTCGAAGTGAAGGGGTTCACCGTCGACGTGCTCACCGATCAGGATCTGCATTTCGAGGGGGCGGCGCTGCTTGCGCCGTACAAGGCTGTCGTGACGGGATCGCACCCGGAGTACTACTCGCAACAGATGCTCGACGGTCTGCATGATTATCTCGAGAAAGGCGGGCGGCTCATGTATCTCGGCGGGAACGGCTTCTATTGGGTCACGCCGATGGATCCGAGCGGCCGCTTCATCGAGCTGCGACGACGCGACGGCACCGAGCACTGGCAGGGGGCGCCGGGCGAGTCGTATCACAGTCTGACGGGCGAGCCTGGCGGACTGTGGCGGTTTCGCGGACTGCCGCCGCAGCGCTACGTCGGCGTCGGCTTCACGGCGCAGGGATTCGACAAGGGCTCGCCGTACAAGCGGATGCCCGGCAGCTTCGATCCGCGTGCGACGTTCATCTTCGAGGGCATCGGCCGTGACGAGATCATCGGCGATTTCCCGGCTCTCGCCCTCGGCGAGGGAGCGGCGGGACAGGAGCTGGATCGCGTCGACTACGCGATCGGCTCGCCGGCGCATACGCTGCTGCTGGCGCAGTCGTTCGATCACTCGGACGCGTACCAGCATGTGGTCGAGGAGGTGAACACGTCCGATTCGCGTCAGGGCGGCACGGTCAACAAGCTCGTGCACGCGGACCTGGCGTATCTCGAATATCCAAACGGCGGGGCGGTGTTCTCGACCGGATCGATCGCGTGGTGCGCCAGCCTGTCGTACAACAACTACACGAATAATGTTTCGCGCATCACCGAAAACGTGCTCCGACGATTCGCGTCGGATACGCCGCTGCCATCGCCGCGTCTGACACGTCCGACGAGTCAGTAGTGCGCCGGGAAAATCCCCGTTGGGATTATCAGCTGTGGGGTGCGTTAATTCGATCTGCGTAAGATAGCGGCTTTTCCGTAGGAGAAGCCGAGCTCCAGTCCGTCGTTTACGTCGCCCTTTAACGGATCCTCCAGCTTGTCTCGCTTCTGTTTCGATCGGCTGACTCAAAAGAGCTTGAGATCGTGGTGCTACGCCACGAGTTGGTGGTCTTGCGTCGTCAGGTCCATCGACCGGCGTTTCGGCCGGCCGACCGATGGTTCCTGGCAGCGGCGAGCCGCCTGTTGCCGCGCGTCAAGTGGTCGGTGTTTCTGGTCACGCCGGCGACGCTCCTGCGCTGGCACCGCCGGATGGTGGCGATGCGCTGGACCCATGGGCGGCCCGGTCGTCCGCCGATCGCGAAGGAGCGTCGAGCGCTGATCGTTCGCCTAGCACGGGAGAATCCGCGGTGGGGCTATCAGGGCATTGTGGGCGAGCTGAAAGGCCTCGGCATTATCGTATCGGCAACCACGGTCAAAAAGATCCTGCGCGAGGAACAGCTCGGTCCAGCAGGCACGCGCAAGGGTCCATCATGGCGTGAGTTCGTGCGCGCGCAAGCGAAGAGCGTTGTCGCAGTGGATTTCTTCACCGTCGATACCGTCTGGCTCCAGCGGTTGTATGTGCTGTTCTTCATCGAGGTTGCCAGCCGTCGGGTCCATCTTGCCGGGTGCACGGCCCACCCCGACAGCGACTGGGTGACGCAACAGGCGAGGCAGGTGGCCTGGACGTTCGCTGAACGGGCGGAACCGGTTCGTTTTCTGATCCGCGATCACGACCGCAAGTTCACGGGCGACTTCGATGCCGTATTCGAGGCCGAACACATCCGAATTGTTCGGACGCCGATTCAAATACCCGAAGCGAATGGGATCGCAGAGCGGTTTGTCCGGACCGTTCGATCAGAATGCCTGGATTGGCTCTTGATCCTGAACGCGCGGCATCTGGAGCGCGCGCTCACCGTGTTTATTGATCATTACAACGGTTGGCGACCTCATCGCAGCCTGGACTTGGCGCCACCGAATGGTCGGCCGTCAGCGGCGACGTGGACAGGGACGCAACCGATCACACTGAACCGTCGCGACCGTCTCGGCGGACTCTTGCACGAGTACGACCGCGCGGCGTGAGCCAATCGAGTAAACGCACCGTACAGGATGGGAACGCAAGCGTGGAGCACGTTCGTCCGGAACCATGCGCAGACCATCCTCGCGTGCGACTTTTTCGTGGCCGTCACCGCGACGTTCCGGGTGATGTATGTCGTCGTGGTCTTGGAGGTCGGCACGCGGCGAATTCTGCACTGGAACGTCACGAAGCATCCCACGGCCGAATGGACCGCGCAGCAGTTTCGGCTGATCGTGCCGGGCGACCAGGCGCACCGATTCGTCATCCATGACCGAGACACGATCTACTCCGCGGGTGTCGATCGGACGCTCGCGGCGATGGGCCTGACCGT
>JBKPDW010000374.1:0-3885 GCA_046728115.1 Acidobacteriota bacterium
ATCCACGAGTGTCTGAATCAACGCACGCCCCTGATCGCGACGCGACGGTTCAATGAACACAGACCCAGTGCCACAGACACGCACCGCCTGCCGATCGAGCATGCCCGTCAAGTCGTACTGCTCCGCACTCGCCAGGATGTCCTCGCCTTCGATAAGCGCGACCGGCCGTTGGCAGCGGCTCCCCCACGCTGTTTTGATCTGGGCCGCGTGAAACTTGCCGTACGGCTTCCGATGCAGTCCGAGACACGAGGTTCGATGATGCGCGTCGAGGACACGATCGAGAAAGGTCCCTTCAGCTGGAATAACGGTGATCACGACCATTATTATCAGGTGTAACGCTCGCGTGGCGCGCAGCAGCCTCGGTGATGGCTGTCGCCACACGACGCTCTGGGGGTGTCGAATCTGTGCATAGGTTTGGAAGCTGCCAGAATCGATTTGGAAGAGAAAAACGAAATGGCCAAGCCGCGGACGCTCGCCATCATGCACGGGTCGAGCTTCGCGGGCGACGGCGCGCAAGCACTACAGGACCTGGATGCAGCGCTGCGGGACGTGTTCGGCCGCGATGGGGCGACGCTCGACCGTCGGGCGAAGCTCGGCCCGGACGCCTACGTGTTCGGGTCAGCGACGGGCGCGTACCAGCCCGATCTCCAGACGGCCTGGGAAACGCTCCGATTGCTCGCTCATGCTATCGAACCGCGGCCGACGTCGGAAGGGCGCGGCGTGGAACCGCGAGCAGCTGCAGCGAATCGATCTCCGCTGGCACGACCTCAGGCACGACAGATTCCAGACTGCCACCCTCATTGTGAATCCCAGCGTTGCCGTGGCGCAATCCACGGTGTTGCACGCAGCGTGGAGGTTGGTTTTCGGCGAGAGCTGATTGCTTCTCAGCCCAGAATCGAACCAACAGCCCGCCAAGTACCGACGAACGCGGTTGATCCTGCGGCGCTGCCCCACCGAGATTTCGCGATTTGGAAGTGACACTTTCTCCGTAGTGACACGGGAGCGCCGCATCTGCGACTGAGACGGCTGTGAATCCCACCCACGCCGGAAATAAATCGGGCGCTATCTGCGCGCCAAGATCAGCCAGAAGCCGCCCGGCACCCCTGTGAACTTGATGAAGCCGTCGTCGCGCTCCACGATGTCGAATCCGGCGGCCCTCAATTCCCCGTCGACAATGCCCGGCTCGATGTCGTGTTTCGCCACTTGCTGCTCGCGTGACAGGCCGAGGCTCGAGTCGTGCAGTGGTTCGACAATCAATAGACGCGAGCTCGCATCGGGCCTTTTCGGTGATACCGAGACAGGTCACGGTGAGCGCTTGCTGGTCCGAATTGGCGCTCGGCCGCTGGATACCCGGCGCAGCCCGAACAACACTGCATCTCGCCGCCTCAGAAGCTGACGACGTTCGATTCGGCAATCAGATTCGCGAACTTGATCGGATCCATGAACGACGCCTTCAGCGGCTTGAGGTCGGCTTCCGTCACCCCACGGGCGACGCTGCACGCGCCTCAAACAAAGACTGGAACCTTGTCCTGGATTTTCGCGAGCAGCTCGGTAAGCGGCGGAAACCCGACGCCGTGAATGTTCTTCGCTACCGCTTCTTTCACCAGGGACACTGCCTCTCAACCAATGCGATCGTGCATGGCTTGTCGGCACCGATCGCGCCCACCGCCGTGATGAAGGGCAGTGTCGCCTTGGTCGGATCGTCGCTCGCGTGTAAGGCCACCGCCAGAATCTTGGCCATCTGCTCCTCCCGGCGCGTCAGCGCGCCTTTTCGATGATGAAGCGGAACACCGGTTTGTTGCCGTCAACGAGCTCGCACGGGTAGCCGAGCTCGTTCATGAGGGCGGGAATGGTTTGCTTCGTGGGATAGTAGTCCGTCACGACCTCGAGCAGATCGCCCGGATTCATCTCCTTCAACGTCAAGCGTGTCTCGACAGTCGGTCCGGGACACACTTGCCCGCGGAGATCGAGGCTGCGGGTAATTTCACGACTCGTCATGGCTGCACCCTCACACACCGACGCTGATCCCAGAGAGGTTGACGCCTTGAACACGATAGCGTCGCGCCGTCGATTCCTTCGTTGTTCCCTCGAGACATTCGTAACGGTGAGTAAGCACGACATTCATGAACCCGGCTTCGGTGAAGATTCCGATGATCTCTGCTTCCAGCAGAGCGCCAGCGATTCAACCAGTCCACAAATCGATTATTGCGTGACGTTTCATCCATCCGAAATGCAACGACGGCGCCCGATTCAAACGTGATGGCAGCAACTACCCACATTGCTGCCGACAACCCCATGGCATCAGCCGTCAGGCCAGCGAGCAGCGCGCCGACGGCGTAGCCGAGGTCGCGCCACAAGCGGTAAACGCCCACGGCGGAGGCTCGCCACGACGGCAGCGCCACGTCGCCGATGGCAGCCAGCAATGTTGGATACACCATCGCAGTTCCGATGCCGAGAATTACGACGCCACTGGCGAGGGACAGCGTGCGGTAATCATCTCAACGCTCCCGCCTCGCTGCCCGTCACCACTGGAAGCGCGGCCGCGCGCCATTCCGGAAATCCATCGAGCATCCGGCGCGCGCGACGACCCTTCGCTCGAAGCAGTTCGACGGCGCGATCCGCGTAGACGCAGTACGGTCCCCTGCAGTAGGCGACGTATTCCTTGTCTTTGGGGAGCGTTTGAAGCCGCCGATGCAGGTCGTCCACGGGAACCGAGATGGCGCCGGCGATGTGGCCGGCGACGTACTCGGCCGCGGGTCGTGTATCGAGAATGACGACCTGCTTCGAGCGAGCGCGCCCGAGTCGCGGCGGCACTGAGGAAAGGGGCCATTTTTCTCATGTGGGATGTCGCCGCCTCGAGTGATCTTCAGAACAATAGAGACCACCTTCTGGGCCCCCTTCTTGTATGCGGCTTCCTGCATCCATTGCATGACGTATCGTTGTCGCAGAGCGGCGAGGGCTTGGGCGCGATGTGGGGGCAGGAAAAGGCCAAGGCGATGCTGGCGGCTGCGGGTTTCGGAGGAATTGAGGTCCACCGCATAGTCGAGGGCCCCGTGACCTGCAAGGAATGGGGGATGACGGCAATCTGTTTCGTGTTTTCTATGACTTTGGAACTCCTGAACGTGGCAACGATGCCTGACAAAACGTTGCAGCCGCCAATCCGCGCACAACGCTCATTGCAATTCGACACAGTGTGTTCGCGCGGCTTGCGGCTGAACGTTGAGCCGTTAGCCCGACCCAGCAGGTCAGCCAACATGAGTTTCGCCGCCGTACCGTCGAGGCCCTCGTGACAGGCGCACGCGTGCTTCCCGTCCTCGTGACGGGAGCCACCGGCCGGGTCGGGCGTGCGGTGGTTGCCCAATTGCTGGACGCGGGCGTGCCGGTGCGCGCGCTCACGCGGCGGCCGGATGCGGCGGGTTTGCCGGCGGCCGTCGAGGTCGTCGCGGGCGATCTCACCGTGCCCGAATCGCTCGACGCCGGACTGCAGGGTGTGGGCCCTGTCTTTCTCGTGTGGACCGCCCCGCCGGCCACCGCTCCGGCCGTCATCGAGCGTCTGGCGTCGCATGCGCGGCGCGTCGTCTTTCTCTCCTCTCCGCACCGGTTCTTCCAGCAGCCGAACCTCATGGCGGTCCTCCACGCGGACATCGAGCGCCTGATCGCGACCGCTGGCATCGCATCAACGATCATCCGGCCAGGGATGTTCGCGTCGAACGCGCGGTTCTGGTGGGCCGCCCTGATCCGAGGCGGCGAGGTCGTCCGGTGGCCCTACGGCGCGGCCGAGACGGCACCGATCGACGAGCGCGACATCGCTGCCGTGGCCACGCGTGCACTATATGAGGACGGACACGCCGGAGGAGACTACGTTCTCACGGGCCCCGAGTCCCT
>JBKPDW010000375.1:0-6743 GCA_046728115.1 Acidobacteriota bacterium
GAGCTGTACAACACATCAGTGGGTGTGTTCGATCCCGCGCCGGGGACAGCCACTCCAATTGTTGGGCGCATGTCCGCCGCCGGATGGGGCGCCTGTGCGGCATGTCATCCGAATGGCCTGTCGGACGACGTGGTATGGATCTTTCCGTCAGGTCCGAAGCGGACGATTCCGCAGCACACGGACTTCGACCTCTCGGATCCGGAGCGCAAGAATCAACGGATGCTCAACTGGTCGGCGGAACGGGATGAAGAGGAAGACTTCGAGCTGAATATCCGTGCGGTGTCGGGCGGCCAGGGTCTGATCGTCCTGGCCGACGGTGTCACACAGGATCCGATGGTCTTCAACCTCCGACCTCTCGCCAGCGGAGGCCGCAACCAGTTGAAGGTTCGCGGCTTCAATGCCTGGGACGCCATCGAGGCATTCGTGCAGTTCGGCATCCGGCCGCCGATCTCGCCGCTGAAGAAGAACGACAACGATGTCAAGGATGGCCGGAAGCTCTTTCGGCAGGCGAACTGCGAGGCCTGCCACGGCGGCCCTCAGTGGACGAACAGCTCGGTCAATTTCACTCCGCCGCCAGACGCGAGCCTGATCGTCACCGGTCAAATCATCGATCAGCTGAGAAGCGTCGGCACGTTCGATCCGATGGCCAAGAACGAGGTGAACACGAATGGGGCGCCGTCGATCGGCTCGGACGGATTCGTACCGCCGTCGCTCCTGTCGATCTTCGCGTTCCCGCAGACGTTCTTCCACAACGGTGCCGCCTTGTCACTCGATGAGGTTTTGGAGAATGTCATTCATCGGACTGCCGGCACCGGTGGGATCGATACGCTCTCGGATGCGGGTGATCGGAGCAAGCTCGTCAGGTTCCTGCTCTCGATCGACGCAGACACGAAACCGTTCTAGATTCGAATACTCATCGCGCGAGCGGCATCGGGCGGTGCCGCTCGCGCTCGACCGACCTGGCCCTACTCGTAATGCAGGGCCTGCACCGGGTCGAGCCGGGAGGCCTTCATCGCGGGGTACACGCCGGACACCAGACCGATTAGCACGGATACCGAGAACGCTAGCGCCAGCGAACTGCCGCTGATGATCGTCGACCAGCCGGCGAAGCTTGCAATCAATCGCGACATCGACGCACCGAGCAGGAGTCCCATCGTTCCCCCGGCAACCGCAATAAGCGTCGTTTCCATGACGAACTGCCTGATGATGTCGGTGCGCCGCGCGCCAATGGCACGGCGGAGGCCGATCTCGCGCGTCCGCTCGAGCACGCTGGCGAGCATGATGTTCATGATGCCGATACCGCCGACCAGCAGCGAGATCGACGCGAGGGCGACCATGACGATGTCGAAGATACGCTTCGTGCGCTGCTGCTCGGCCAGGAGTTCGGCAGGCACGACCACCGAGTAATCGTCGGCACCGCGATGCGACGCGGCGAGTATGCCGCGCACCGTAGCGGCGGCAGCGAGCACATCTGCCTCGGGCTTGAGACGCAGGTACACCCCGTCGATCTCGTCACGAAACTGGCTATAGTTGTCTTCGAGCCTGAACATCGCCGCGCCGGTCGGGACGTAGAGCGCGTTGTTGCGGTCCTGACCCGGCAGACCTGCGACCTCCGTCTGCGCGATCGCCTGGGGTCCGGCGACGCCGATGGCCTGGTACCACTGGCCGTTGACTTTCACGAACTGTCCGAGCGGATCGGCGAGGCCGAACAGTCGCACGCGGGCAGCTTCGCCGAGCACGCAAACCGGCACCGCACGCGACGCCTCGTCGGAGGTGAAAAATCGGCCCGCGGCGATCTTCAGGCCTGCGATCTGCCGGTAGTTCGGATCGACGCCGTACACGACGGGCAGCTCGCCTTGTGGTTTCGGAATCACTTGAGACGGCGTGAAGCGCTTCCGCGGCGACAACATCTCGAGCCCTGGAACGGTCGCCCGCATCGCCCGGATGTCCTTGAAGGTCAGGCCCGGCGACTGCTGACGCACTTTCTGATACGCCTGGAACTCCGTTGTCTCTCGTGCCTCGACAATCAGGTTGCGGACGCCCAGATCCTCGATGAAGGCCATCACCTGCTGCTGCGCTCCAGCGCCGATCGACAGCATGGCGACGACCGCCGCGACGCCGAAGATCATGCCGAGCATGGTCAAAAGCGTCCGCAGCTTGTGGAGGAGCAGATTGTCGATGCTGCGTCCGAGATCCGGCAGCCAGAGGACGGTGCTCATCGAGCGGCGCGTTGGGGAGCGGACGGTTGCGTCTTGGGACGGCCGCCCGAAGACGCATTGGGGTCGACGAGCGCCACTTCGGCAGACGAGTCGATGTTCTCGACGACGGCGACGCTATCGGTCCAGGCCTTG
Source organism: Acidobacteriota bacterium (assembly GCA_046728115.1). Taxonomy (GTDB): domain Bacteria; phylum Acidobacteriota; class Vicinamibacteria; order Vicinamibacterales; family CAVVIG01; genus CAVSWN01. The sequence goes on from JBKPDW010000375.1 coordinate 2,352, forward strand.
ACATGCACCTCGTGCGCGTCGAAACCACCGCTCGAGCGGACGTAGACGGTCGGCCGCCCGCCCACGTCGAACACGGCGGTCCGAGGGATGTAGAGCACGTTGTCGAACGCCTGACCGGAAATCGCGATCGCTGCCGAGACTCCCGGGCGCACGGCCGCGTTGGCCGTGACATCGAACGCGATGTCGAACTGCCGCGTGCCGGAATCGAAAATGCCTCGCGACGCGACGCCGCTCACGGCGCGTACGGTGCCGCGGAGTGTGGCATCCGGCAGGGTATCGACGGCCACCTCGACCGACTGCCCGGGCGACACGTTGGCCCGGTCCTGTTCAGGCAATTTCGCCGTCACTTCGATCCGCGAGGAATCGATGACGTCGGCGATCGGCTGGCCCGAAAACGCGGCGTCGCCGACGCGGTAATCGGGCATCGCGCCGCCAAAGTAAATCCCGCCGAACGCCTGGAAATTCGTGCGGACGATGACAAAGCCGTCGAACGGCGCCCGCACGTGCAGGCTGTCGATGTTGCGCTGCGCGACCTGCACCGAGAGCTGCGCCTTGCTGCGTTTCTCGCGCAGACCGTCGGCCGACGCGTGGGTCGTCTCGCGGTGGGTCTTGACGTCCGATTCGACCTGGGCGAGGCGCTGCCTCGCTTCGTCCAGGGCAAGGACGTTCTGCTGCGCCTTGATCGCGCTCACCAGCTCGTTGCTCTGGATATCGAGCTCCGCACGCCGAACGTCGTAGCGCGCGTGCAGCAGTGCAACCTCATCGTCGGCCGCCTGGACGGCCGCCTGCGCGTCGGCTTTGATGATCTCCTGCTCGGCAAGCTGCAGATCGAAGCGAGCCTGCTCCAGGTTGAACTCCTGCTCGGCGGAATCGAACTCGACGACGACGTCGCCGGCCTTGACGGCATCGCCTGTCTCGGCCAGATGCACGAGCTGCAGCTGACCGCCCATCGGAGGCGTCGCGAGCTGGGCCGCGTGCGATGCGCGCAGATCGCCCACGGTGTACACGGTTACCTGGACGCGCCCCCGCTGCACGTGCGTCGTGGGGACGCTCCTGGGAACCGATGCCGACACGCCGCGGAGAACGGCAAGGGCCATGACGAGCAGCACGACGCCGACGATAGCGGCCTTCTTGATCATCTGGAGATCGCCTGCTGCTCCGGCTCCTTCAGCGTCACACGTTCGCCCTCGCGCAGACCGGACGCGATCGCAGCCTGATCCCTGCCCCGCCGAAGGACGTTGACGGGGCGCGACTCGACGCCTCCGTGGTCCACCACATACACCACCGTCGCGGGGCCGCGCTGAAACACCGCCGCGGCGGGCACGACGAGAACCGACGGCAGCCGGTCGAGCTCCACGCGCGCGGAAGCGCTCATACCGGATCGAAGCCGCGGGTCGGTGTCGGTCAGCGACACGACGACGTCGAAGTTGCGCACCGGAGGCCAGGTGGTGAAATCGGGTTTGGCGACGACCGAGATGTCTTTGAGGCTGCCGAGCAGCTCGCGGTCGGGAACCGCGTCCACCCGCACGCGGACACCGCTTCCAATCTGGACTCGTCCGCGATCGGCTTCATCGACGCGAGCCGTCAACTGAATCGACGTCAGATCCGGCAGCTCGGCGATGGGAGCGCCGAACCACGCCCGGTCGCCGCGCTTGAACTCCGGAGCGTTGCGCATGCCGGGGCCGCCGGCGCGGAAGTTCGGCAGCAGTGAAATCGAACCGGCGATCGGCGCACGGACTTGGAGCGATCCGAGGATCCGCTCGGTGTCCCGGACGTCGAAGAGGGCCTTGTCGCGCTTCTGGCGCGCGATGGCGACGTCGGCCTGCGCGGCCATCCGCTCGCCTTCGACTTTCTTCTCGAGCTCCCGTACGTGCGCCTCCGCATTGGCGGCTGTGATGACGAAATTCTCGGCCTCGATGCGGGCGCGGAGCTCGTTCCCTTGCACGTCGAGACGTGCACGTTCGAGAGCCTTTTTCGCTTCGTCCAGTTCGCTCTGCGCGGCCGCGACGCGGCGGCGCTGCTCGGCCAGAGTTCGCTCGATTTCGGATTCAGCCTGCTTGAGCTCGGACTGCTTCGTCTCGAGCGTGCGTTGCTGCACGGTGGGATCGAACGTCACGACCACGTCGCCGGCCGCGACCTTTGCGCCGTTGGTGGCGAGCTCGACGATCTGCAGGTCGCTCCCGGTGGACGGCGCCGTGAGCACGACCGATCGGACGGGCCTGATCTCGCCGCGCAGCTGCAGAAAATCCACGAACGTGGTCCTGGCGACCAGTGCCGTCGGCAAGGACGAGGATCCGGTGTCGCGGCGCAGAGTCGCCGCGGCCGCGACGGACAGCGCGACGACGGCTGCGACCGTGAGAACGGCAATTCCCCTCGTCATCGGCGATCTCCATCGACGACGTCGATCGCCGCTGCGAGGTCGGGCATCAGATGCGAGTCGCTTCCCTCGACGCTGAACACGGCGAGGAACGTGCGCACGCGGTTGGACATCGTGCTGACGGCGCCTATCTGCGAGAGCTGCTGGAGACGGCCGGCGAACGTTCGAGTGGGCAGCGAATCGAGCGTAATGCGCGCCGCCTGGCCGACGTGAAGCCGCGATACGTCGGCCTGATTCACACGCGCGCGCACCTGCATCGCCGACGGATCGATCACCTCCATGATGCCCAGGCCGGAGCGAACTTCCTCGCCTTCCTGAACCTCGCCCATCGTGCCGCTCTTCCACGTCGACTTCAACACCACCATGCCGTCAATCGGCGACACCACGCGCATCTTGTCGGCATTGCTCTCGGCGTGCTTCCATGCGTTCATCGCACGGTCGCGCTGGATCTCGAGCGCGCGGATGTCGGAGGCATCCGCTTTTCGCCGCAGCGCGAATGTCCGGCGGAGCTGTTCGGCCTTTGCTCTTGCCTCATCGAGCGACAGCGTGTTCTGCTCGGCGGTGATGGGCGGTGAGATCTCGTTCTTCTGAACCTCGAGCTCCGCGCTGCGCACGGCGTTCTCGGCGATCTTGAGCTCCGCCTCGTCGTGCGCGCTCGCGGTCAGCTGCTCGCCACGCTTCCGGTTGATCTGCTCGACGAAGTCGCGGTACTCGGCCTCTCGATCGTGTGCGGTCTTGATTTGGGCTTGACGATCGAACTCGATGAGCAGGTCGCCTTGCTTCACCCGCGTGCCAGGCTTGACCAGACGAACGATCACGAGCGTGCCGGTGCCTGCTCCGGTCAGCCGCGGAACGACCACGGGATGGCTTCGGACCGGCTCGACCGACCCCTGCAAACGCAGGACGTTCACTGTGGCCGAATCGCCGGCGGCCAGTGAGGCAGTCAGGACCCCCAGCGCAGTGCCAAGTGCGACCGCGTTGCGCCCGATCCGCAGCGATCTCATGCTGGAATCATAGACGCCTGATACCGGGAAATGGATTGACTCGACTCACTGGCGAGTCGAATTGCATGGACCCTCACTCACGCGCGCGATCGTTACTGCTGAGTTTACCCCGGACCGCTCCGGACACCTGTCTTTTCGGTGGTCAACCCTTCACAGAGATCCTTCAGGGGCGGCTTGTGATCTTCGCGGAATACCTCGAAATGGACTTCTCTGTCGAACACCTGATGAACCTTCGTCTCCGCGATCACATCCACATACGTAACGTAGCAGTCGAGTGCTTGGTGAAATCGTTCCATGTCAGAGTCGGTCACCTGAAACGCGCAATCGATCTCGGCCGGCGCGGTGACGTTCAGGTGCCATGGGAACCCGGTGGGCGCGGACACCATGGTGAAGAACGCCAGACGCTGCAACCACGGGTGATCCGCGCCGCGCAAATCGAGATAGACGCGCGTCACCGCAAAGTGCGTCACGATGTGATCGGGGAAGCCGCTGATGCCATGAATCGGATACGTCACGACCACGTGCGGCTCGACACGCAGGATCTCGTTGCGAATCGGCTCTTCGATCGTCGCTGGATCGAGCTCTTTCAGTCCGCTGTCAGGCAGACTCAAGACTCGGATGTCGGAGAGATCCAATGTGGTCCTCACGTTCAGTAGCTCGCGATAGCGGGCGTCGCCCATCTGTTCGAGAGTCCACCCGAATTTGTGCCGGACCTTGGTCGCTTCGCGCGCGTCAAGGTCAGGAGATAGACGTCGTGGACGTGACGCCTCTGGGCAGCCATGGCCCGTGCCGGTCCGAACGACTCGTCGTCTGGACGGAGGAAGACGTAGAGGATGCGCATGCGGCAGAATTGTTACACCGCAATCTCAGCCGGCACAATCTGTGGCAGACGGAAGGCATCCGAAGATGAGCAGGGCATGGCGCCACGCGTTTGCCGTTCACTCCACCCTCAACAGCGCGCCGAGGAACGCATCGCCTCCTCGGCGCTACGGCCTCGCTCTCCGGCGTTGG
>JBKPDW010000376.1:0-15443 GCA_046728115.1 Acidobacteriota bacterium
ATCATCAGAATCGAGCGCAGCAGCACGAGGTTCGCGGTCTGGCTTCCCGATCCGTTGACGGTAGCGACTTGAATGCTGAAATCGTTGACCACGCGCTGCCGGGTGGCGGCGGCGGATTGTTCCTGGACGGCTACATCGGACATTCTAAAGTCCTTGCTCCGTATGAAGATAGAGGAATAGCGACCGGAAAAGTATATCACGCGAATCGATGGCGACCGACACATCGGCAGAGCGCATGAACGGTATGCGCATCGAGCATCGATCACCTCGTGCAGTCGGCGATGTCCGGAGACGACGTGGTATTCTCCAGCTCTCCAATGGCTGTAAACGTATCTGAGGCGACGTGGGTGGAACGCGTCCGCGTCGCGGCGCTGTTCGTATTTCCAGGGCTGGTTGCATTCTGTCTGCTCGCGCCCGCACGCGCAGGGCGGATCTTCTGGACCGTTGCTATCGCGTCGCTTCCGCTCTTCTTCGTCATCGCCGGCTATCATCGTTGGCGTCGAATCTGTCCGCTGGCATTCGTGGCCCAGCTGCCGGTCCGTTTCGGTTTCGGCGGCCGGCGGCGGGCCGGCCGATGGATGCAGGCGCACGCGTATCACATCAGCTTCGCCATGTTGCTGGTCTCGTTGTGGCTGCGGCTGGTTGCCACCAACGGCGATGGATACGCGCTCGCGACGTTTCTCGTCGCCCTCTCCCTCGTTGCAGTGACGACCGACTGGATCTTCACCGGCAAAACCTGGTGCAACTACGTCTGTCCGGTTTCGTTCGTGGAGAAGATCTACACTGAGCCGCGCAACCTGCGGGCGACGTCGAATTCGCAGTGTGCGAAATGTACGGCGTGCAAACCGGCCTGCCCCGACATCAACGAGGAAAACAGCTACTGGAAGGAAGTGCTGCTGCCGGCCAAGCGCGACGTGTACTACGCGTTTCCAGGTCTGGTCTTCGCGTTCTACTTCTACTACTTCGTTCAGGCCGGCAGCTGGGAGTACTACTTCGGCGGCCGCTGGACCAACCAGGTCGGACTGGTGCGTACCGCCTTTCTTCCCGGCGGCGACGCCACAACGGCCGGTGTCTTCTTCCTGCCATCCGTTCCCCGCGCGGTTGCCGCGGCCGTCACGCTCCTCCTCGGCGCGCTCACCAGCCTCGGGATTTTCGCGGTGATCGAACGAAGTATCGGGGACTGGCTGATCACGAGCGGCCGCGCGATCGACAGAGCGGGTGTGCGCCACGTGATGTTCACGCTCGCGGCGTTCAGCGCCTTTCTGACCTTCTACTCCTTCGCAGGCGCCCCAACGCTGCGCCTGGTCACCGGCCTTCCGCATCTGTTCCAGCTGCTGGTCGTCATCACCGCCTCGATCTTCCTGATGCGCCGCCTGATGCGTCGTCAAACCGAGTTCGTCGAAGAGACGCTCGCGCGGCAGATCATTGCCAAGTGGCCCTGGAGCGACACGCCGCCTCCGAGGGATCTCCGGGAGGCATTCCTCGTCCATCGCATCCGATCCCAGTCCAACGAGGAAGATCGAGCTCGCGCGCTGCTGCTCTACAAGGACGCCGTACGCGACTCGGTGACGTGCGGCATCGTGTCGCGCGCCGAGGTGCATCGGCTCGACTCCATTCGCGATCAGATGCGCATCTCCCAGGCCGATCACGAGCGCATCATGGCGGACCTGGCTGAGGAACAGCGCGGGATGCCCGGCGCGCTTGGTGTGTCACCCGAAAAGCACCTGCAGCTCGAGACGTACGCGCAGGCGCTCGGCGTTCACCTGGCGCGCCGTCGCACTACCGGTGCGGTCGACGACGAAACGGTTCGTGCACTGCGCGAGGAATACGGCGTCACCGAAGCGGAGCACGCGGCGGTCGTCGACGGCCTCGTTCGGCGCAACGAGGGACTGGCCGCGCACCTGCTCGACGTGCCGGCCACGATCGAGACGGCTCACGAGGCGATCGATCGCATGCGGGCCATGGGAACGCCGGCTGCGCGGTTCCTGACGTTCCTCCTCCGCCGCCGATCCGAGCGCGCAGTAGACGGCCTGCTCGGGACCATCGGGAGCGACACCCCGGAGATCCGCGCCATTCGCGAGGGTCTGCTGTCGCCGGACGCGGCCGCGAGGACCGCGGCCCTCGGTGCGCTCGGATCCCGGGTGTCGCCCGGGGTCGCCGATCGGCTGAGGACCGCGCAGGAGCGCGCGCGTGGGGACCTCGGGGCGCACGCCGACCTTCCGACCCTGCTCCGATCGCAGTTCACGAGTCCCGATCCGTATATCCGCGCGTCGGCGCTGTACTCGCTGGAATCGCTCGACGCCGTCACCGCCGACGATTACACCGCGCTCGACGGCGACGAGCATCCCGTCGTGCAGGAGATGGTCACGGTCGGGCGGCGCGTCATCGACGGCAGCGCGCTCCGCCTGGAACCGACGACGATCGCGAAGATGATCGGCCTCAAGGCGATCGAGATTTTCGGCGCGCTCGAGCCGGAGGATCTGGCGCAGCTCGCGCGCGAAGGGAGCGAGTCGTGGTTCGCGCCAGACGAAGTGCTGTGCCGCGAGGGTGAACTGGGCGACGAGGTGTTCGTCCTGCTCGACGGCGAGGTCTCGATTCTGCGGCGCGACGGCGGCATAGAGCGCCTCGTCGGCGTCGAGGGCCCTGGCAGCGTAATCGGGGAGCTGGCGGTGCTCGACCCCGCACCGCGGCGCGCGACCGTCGTGGCGTCGCTCGCGGGCGTACGGTCGCTCCGTCTGGACGGCAAATCGTTCCGTCAGGCGCTTTCGTCCAGTCCGGCCGTATCCGAGGTTATCATTCGCATGCTCGCGCGGCGTATTCGAGCGCAGGATCTCAGCTCGAAACCCGCGGCCGATCAATCGCTACAAAGGAGATGAGTCTATGGCAATCAGGTCGCTGAAAGTCTTTCTGCTCGCAGCCGTCATCACCATTCCGCTGGCCGCGCAATCCCAGTCGCCGCCGATGGGACCGTCGCCGAAGGCGCAGATTCGCGACGGCAAGACGCTCTATCAGCGGCTTGGTGGCTACGACGCGATCGCGAAGACGGTGGATGCGTTCCTCCCGCACCTCCTCGCCGCCGATCCGAAGATCCCGAACATGATCTCGGGTCTGTCGCAGGCATCGCGGATGCGGAATCGGCAGATGATCGTCGATCAGATCTGCATGCTGACCGGCGGCCCCTGTCTGTTCGTTGGCAGGCCGAACGACGTGACCCATCAGGGCCTGGAGATCACCCAGGAAATGTGGGACAAATCGCAGAAGGCTCTGGCCGACACGCTCGACGAATTGAAAGTCAAGGAGCCGGAACGGTCAGAGCTCCTGGCGGTCATCGATGATCTGAAGGGCGACATCATCCAGAAGCCCAAGCCGCCTGGCGCCGGCCGCAGCGGACGGAGCGGACAGTAGAAATCTGAAGTCCGAAGTCAGAAGTCTGAAGTCTGAAGTGCGGCGGTGCGGTGGAACGCTACGGGCGATGCCACCGCAACGCCGCAATGCGCGGGTCGCTCGCAAACGCGTCGCGGCCGAATCCCAGACGCTGATCCGGAAACTCGCACATCGCGCGGGCGCCCTGAGGCCCGAGATCGATTCGCCACCGTTGCAGCGCAACCGGTCTCCGGGAGGCGAACGCGCCGCATGTGAGGAGCGCGATGTTCGCGCCGGCCGGCGATGCGGGATCGCGCGCGGACTCGTAGCGCAGCACGCCGAGGTTCGCCGACCTGGCCGCATCCGCAAGCGTGTGACACGCCGTGTAATCCGTGCGGTTCGTCCACAGCGCGCGATCGCGCGCGAACGGCGCCTTCGTGAGATCCAGCCCCGCCGTCTTGTACCTCACTGAAAACGCGGTGTACTCGCCGGCATTCGCCGGCCACGGGGTCTCGGGTGAGTCCGAGAAGAACAGCAGCCGGTGAAAGGCCATCTCCGCGATCGCGGTCGCTGGCCCTTCCGATCCGTAGAAGACGCCGGGCGATAGCCCGGCGCGGCGGAATCGCGATCCAATCGGGTACGGTGCGCCGTACCGAAACGGTGTGAAGAGCAGATAGTGAAGGTGACGGCAGTCGACCGGAACCGACGGCTTCGTCGGCTCCAGCAGCAGTTCGAGCACCGTTTGCTCGTCGACGGTATCGACGAGCTTCATCGTCGAGACGCGATATTGCGATTCGACGACGCGCCAGCACACTCCCGAGAGCCGGCGGCGCTCACGCGAGAGCGCGGCGGACGTCCAGGTACGAGACGACATTCACGAGGCCCGAGACCGACTGGATCAGCGTCAGCGGCGTGCCGCCCAGCGAGAGGTTCTCGCTGCGCAGCCAGGCGCGTGCGACGGCTTCGTCGCCGCCAGCCATGGCATCGAGCGACCGAAATAGCCTGATGAAGATCAACGCGAGCTCGAAGGGCTTTTCGCCGGGCACCAGCGCGTACGATCCGGCGTTCATCCGCGAAACCGTGGCCTCGGAGACACCGATGATCCGCGCGAGGGCCTTGTGGGGAATGCTCAGGCGGGCAGCCGCCCTCAGCACCGCCTTGGTGGCGACCGCAGGGGTGTCCGCCGGTGCCTGCCGCGGCTCGGCCAGAGCCATATTTCCTCAGAAAGATTCTAGCACAAATCTATCTCAGGAAAGACGCTGTCCCAGGCGCTCCGCAAGCGCGGATCCCATTTCGGCCGGACTCTTCACCACGAGCACTCCGGCCGCGGACAGCGCCGCCATCTTCTCCGCGGCGGTCCCCTTCCCGCCCGCGACGATCGCCCCGGCGTGACCCATCCGCCGGCCCGGTGGCGCCGTTTGGCCGGCGATGAAGCCGACCACCGGTTTGCGAAAGTTCGACTTGATCCACGCGGCGGCATCTTCTTCGGCGGTGCCGCCAATCTCGCCGATCAGGATCACCGCGTCGGTCTCGGGATCGTCGGCGAAGAGCGTCAGCGCATCGATGTGCGAGGTGCCAATCAGCGGATCGCCCCCGATGCCGATGCAGGTGCTCTGCCCGTGGCCGAGCCGCGTCAGTTGATGGATCGCTTCGTACGTCAGCGTTCCGCTCTTCGAGACGATGCCGATGCGTCCCTCCCGGCAGATGTTGCCGGGAATGATGCCGGCCTTGGCCTTTCCAGGCGAGATGACGCCCGGACAATTCGGCCCAACCAGCCGCGTCGCCGGGCGTGCCTTCAGGAACGTCATCGCCCGCATCATGTCGAGCGTCGGAATGCCTTCCGTAATGCACACGACGAGCGCGATGCCGGCATCCGCAGCTTCCATGACGGCGTCGGCCGCAAATGGCGGTGGCACGAAGATCACCGAGGCGTTGGCGCCGGTCCTTGCCACCGCGTCGTGCACGGTGTCGAAGATCGGCCAGCCTTCGTGCGTCGCGCCGCCCTTGCCCGGCGTGACGCCGCCGACGACCGTGGTTCCGTACCTCGCCGCCTGTTTCGCGTGAAACGTACCCTCGCGGCCGGTGAGACCCTGAACGATCAAACGTGTCGATTTATCAAGCAGTACGGCCATGACGTTTCAGCCACGAAAACACGCAGCACGAAATCAGGAAGTGCTTTGTGGTGTTTTCGTGATTTCGTGGCCGATCCTATGCTGCAAGCTGGACGACTTTCTCTGCGGCTTCGTCCATCGAGTCCGCTGTCGTGAAGTTCATCGCACTTTCCCTGAGCAGCCGCTTCCCTTCCTCGACGTTCGTCCCTTCCATGCGGATCACGATTGGCACGTGAACTCCCAGCTCCTTCACGGCGGCGATGACACCCTGTGCCAGCACGTCGCAGCGGAGGATCCCGCCGAAGATGTTGATCAGCACCGCTTTCACGTTCTTGTCGGACATCAGGATCCTGAACGCGTCCCTGATCTGATCCGCGTTGGCCCCGCCGCCCACGTCCAGAAAATTGGCCGGCTCGCCACCGGCGAGCTTGATGATGTCCATGGTCGCCATGGCCAGGCCCGCGCCGTTCACCATGCAGCCGATGTTGCCGTCCAGGTGGACGTAGTTGAGCGACGACTTGGATGCCTCGATCTCGAGCGGATCCTCCTCGGACAAATCCCGCAAATCGCGAATGTCCGTCTGACGATACAAAGCGTTGTCGTCGAAGTTCATCTTCGCATCGAGGGCCAGCAGGTCGCCGGCCCTGGTGACAACGAGCGGATTGATTTCAACCAGCGACGCATCCGTGGCGACGAACGCCTCGTACAGCGACGTCGCCAGCTTGACGAACTTGCCGATCTGCTGCCCCTTCAATCCGATGCCGAATCCGAGTTGCCGCGCCTCGAACGGCATGACGCCGACGCCGGGATCGATGTGCACGCGGATGATTTGTTCTGGCGTTTTCGCGGCGACCTCTTCGATGTCCATGCCGCCGGCGGCGCTGCCCATCATCACCGGCTTCCCGGCCGCGCGATCGAGGAGCAGGCTCAAATAGAGCTCGCGCTCCATCTGCAATCCCTCTTCGATGAGCACGCGGTTCACGACGCGGCCTTCGGGTCCGGTTTGATGCGTGACCAGCGTCATGCCGATCATCGCGCGCGCGATGGATTCGGCCTCGTCAGCCGACTTCGCAAGCTTGATGCCACCGGCCTTTCCACGGCCGCCCGCATGAATCTGCGCTTTGACGACGACGATGGATCCACCGAGACGGCGCGCGATGTCGCCAGCCTCGGCAGCATTGAACGCAATCTCGCCGCGCGGGACGGGCACGCCATGCTTCGCGAGAATCGCCTTGGCTTGATATTCGTGGATTTTCATACGGCAGGAAACTCTTGATGCTAACTTGCGTGTGTTCGCTGCGCAACTGTAAACTGCGCAGATAGATGTCCTCACGAGTCGGCGTGTTCGCTTCATCGGTCGGCACGAAGCTTCTCATCGGAATTACCGGACTCGCCCTTTTCCTTTATCTCGTCATCCACATCGTAGGCAACCTGATCGTGTTCTTGGGTCCCGCGGTCTTCAACAAGTACGCGTACGTGCTCGAGAGCAATCCACTCATTCCGATCATCGAGGTCGGCCTGCTGCTGATTTTTCTTGGCCACGTCTACAAGACCGTGAAGATGTTCCTGAACAATCAGACGGCCCGTCCGGTCCGCTACGTGCGCAAGAAATTTGCCGGGCTACCGAGCCGGAAGACGATCGCTTCCTCCACGATGATCGTCTCGGGCCTGTGGTTGCTGCTCTTCATCATCATCCATGTCAAGGCGTTTCGATACGGAACGGAGTACGAGTGGCCGGCCGGCGGCCGCGATTTGTACCGCCTCGAACTGGAGAACTTCTCGAGTCCCCTGATCGTCGGCTTCTACGTGCTCAGCATGGTCGTGGTGGGATCGCATCTCTGGCACGGTGTCGCGAGCGGGTTCCAGTCGCTGGGCCTGGATCATCCGCGCTGGACGCCGCGGCTGCTTCTGGCCGGTAAAGCGCTGGCCGTCCTGATTGCCGGCGGCTTCATCGTCATCGCGGTCTGGGCGTACTTCGCGCAGGCAGGACGGGTGCCCGTATGACGCTCGACGGTCACGTTCCCGCGGGGCCCGTCGCAAGTAAGTGGGACCGCCACAAGTTCGAAATGAAGCTGGTCAACCCGGCCAACAAGCGCAAGTACACGATCATCGTCGTCGGCACTGGGCTGGCAGGAGCGTCTGCGGCCGCGTCGCTGGGGGAACTTGGCTACGACGTTCTGAACTTCTGCATCCAGGACAGCCCCCGGCGCGCCCACAGCATTGCTGCGCAGGGTGGCATCAACGCCGCGAAGAACTATCAGAACGACGGCGACAGCGTCTATCGCCTGTTCTACGACACCGTCAAGGGCGGCGACTATCGTGCGCGCGAAGCCAACGTCTATCGACTCGCGCAACTCAGCGTGAACATCATCGACCAGTGTGTCGCGCAGGGCGTCCCGTTCGCGCGCGAGTACGGCGGCCTGCTGGACAACCGGTCGTTTGGCGGCGCGCAGGTCTCACGTACGTTCTACGCGCGGGGCCAGACCGGGCAGCAGCTGCTGCTCGGCGCGTACCAGTCGTTGATGCGACAGGTGCATGCAGGGACGGTTCGGCTCCTTGCCCGACGGGAGATGCTCGACCTCATCGTCATCGACGGCAAAGCGCGCGGCATCGTCTGCCGCAGCCTCGTGACCGGCGAGATCGAACGCTACCCGGGCGATGCCGTGATTCTCGCAACCGGTGGCTACGGTACCGCGTATTACCTGTCGACCAACGCCGTCAACTCGAACGTGACGGCGGCATGGCGCGCTCACAAGCGTGGGGCGCTGTTCGCGAACCCCTGCTACACGCAGATTCATCCGACGTGCATCCCGGTGAGCGGCGATCATCAATCGAAGCTCACACTGATGAGCGAAAGCCTGCGGAACGATGGTCGCGTGTGGGTGCCGAAGAAGAAAGGCGATACGCGACCGCCCGAGAAGATTCCCGAGTCCGAGCGCGACTACTACCTCGAGCGCAAGTATCCCAGCTTCGGCAACCTCGTTCCACGTGATGTCGCCTCACGCAACGCCAAGCAGGTCTGCGACGACGGTCGCGGCGTTGGCGACAGCGGTCTGGCCGTGTATCTCGACTTCAGCGACGCCATCAAGCGGCTTGGAATCGAGACGATTCAAGAGAAGTACGGCAACCTGTTCCATATGTACAAGAAGATCACGGACGAAGATGCGTACAAGGTTCCGATGCGCATTTACCCCGCGATTCACTACACGATGGGCGGGCTCTGGGTCGACTACAACCTGATGAGCAACCTGCCGGGCCTGCATGTGCTCGGCGAAGCCAACTTTTCAGACCACGGCGCGAATCGCCTCGGCGCGAGCGCGCTCATGCAAGGGCTGGCGGATGGGTACTTCATCATCCCCTACACGATTGGTCACTACCTGGCCAGCACATCGCTGCCGAAGGTCACGACCGATGATCTGGCGTTCGCCGAGGCCGCGAACTGCACGCAGCAGCGGATCAATCAACTGCTCGGAATCAAGGGCCACCGCAGTATTCGGGAGATCCATCGCGAGCTGGGCCGAATCATGTGGGACAACGTCGGGATGGCCCGAACCGAAGGGAGTCTCAGGGCCGCGCTCACGGAAATTCCGAAGCTGCGCGATGCATTCTGGCACGACGTTTCGGTCCCAGGGACGCCGGACAATCTCAATCAAAGCCTGGAGTACGCGGGCCGGGTGGCCGACTACCTCGAGTTCGCGGAATTGCTTGCGTTCGACGCGCTTCACAGGCGCGAATCCTGCGGCGGACATTTCCGCGAAGAGAGCCAGACGCCCGACGGCGAAGCGCTGCGCGACGACGTGAATTTTTCGTATGTCGCCGCATGGGAATTCACGGGCGTCGGCCGCCCGCCAGAACTGCACACAGAGCCGCTCGAGTTCCACGAAGTGCATCCGACGCAGCGGAGCTACAAGTAGCGCGGGCCTCGGGATCGGAGACGGCGGGGGCGGGCTCAGGAATGGGTGATTGGCAGCGATTACGGATTAGGGATTGATTAGGGAGAGCGGACAAGGACACTCGTGAGACTCAACCTGAAGATTTGGCGACAATCGGGCACCAAGGATTCCGGCCGCCTCGTCGACTACACGGCGAACGATGTCTCGCCCGACATGTCGTTTCTCGAGATGCTGGACGTCGTCAACGAAGGACTGGTCAAGAAAGGCGAGGATGCAATTGCGTTCGATTCGGACTGCCGCGAAGGCATTTGCGGCATGTGCAGCCTGGTCGTCAACGGTATCGCACACGGACCCGATCGGGGCACTACGGTGTGCCAGCTGCACATGCGGCGGTTCAAGGACGGCGACACGATCACGGTAGAGCCGTGGCGCGCGCGCGCCTTTCCCGTCGTCAAGGATCTCGTGGTGGATCGCAGCGCGCTCGACCGGATCGTCGCTGCCGGCGGATATGTCTCGGTCAACTGCGGCGGGGCGCCTGATGCGAACACGATTCCCATTCCCAAGGATGTCGCCGAGAAGGCCATGGATTCGGCCGCGTGCATCGGGTGCGGCGCCTGTGTGGCGGCCTGCAAAAACGCGTCGGCGCATCTTTTCATGAGCGCGAAGATCTCGCATCTGGCCCTACTGCCGCAGGGCCAGCCGGAGCGCTATCGCCGCGTCGTCGCGATGATCAACCGGGCCGACGCGGAAGGGTTCGGCAGCTGCTCGAACGAAGGCGAATGCGAGGCCGTGTGTCCAAAGGAGATTCCAATCTCCAACATCGCTCGAATGACGCGCGAGTACGTCAAGGCCATGCTCGTGCATGGCTGAAGACTCCGCGGTCTCGCTGAAACGGCTGCTCCTCGGCAGGCCGATTCCGTCCCACCTGGCGCATCACGAGCGGCTGTCGCGCGTGACGGGCCTCGCGGTCCTGTCATCGGACGCGCTCTCGTCGGTCGCCTACGCGACCGATTTCATCCTCACCACGCTGCTCGTCGCGGGTGTTGGCGCCTTCAAGTACGCGGTTCCCATCAGTCTGATCATCGCCACGCTGCTCGCGATCGTGGCGTTTTCCTATCGTCAGACGATCTACGCGTACCCGCGCGGCGGCGGCGCCTACATCGTCGCCAAGGAAAACATCGGCGCAACGGCGGGGCTGATTGCCGCTGCATCGCTGCTCGTCGATTACACGCTGACGGTCGCGGTCAGCATCTCGGCCGGCGTGCTCGCCATCACCTCGGCGTTCCCGCGCCTCGACGTGTACCGCGTTGAACTCTGCCTCCTCTTCCTTGCGCTCCTGACCATCGGGAACCTCCGTGGCATTCGCGAGTCTGGGCGCATCTTCGCGATTCCGACTTATTTCTTCGTCGCGACGATTGGCGCGCTGATCGTTGCCGGATTGATCCGGTACGTCACGGGACACGTCACTCCAATCGAGGCGGTCGTTCCACCGGAAGCTGGCCGCCAGCCGATGACCACGTTCCTGTTCCTGACCGCGTTTGCCAATGGCTGCACGGCGATGACCGGAGTGGAGGCGGTCTCGGACGGCGTGCCCGCCTTTCGGCCGCCCGAATCGAAGAACGCCGCGGCGACGCTCGTGACGATGGCCACGATCGGCATCACGATGTTCGTCGGGATCACGCTGCTGGCGCATGTCTATTTCGTGATTCCAAACGCTGCGGAATCCGGCGTGTCTCAACTGGGCCGTGCCGTGTTCGGCGGGCAGAACGTGCCGTATTACCTGCTGCAGGCGGCAACCACGCTCATCCTCGTGCTGGCGGCGAACACGGCCTACGCGGACTTCCCACGCCTGGCGTCGATTGTGTCGCGCGATCGGCATCTGCCGCGTCAGTTCATGAACCAGGGCGACCGGTTGGCATTTTCGAACGGGATCCTGATCCTGGCGCTCTTCGCCGCAATCCTGATCCTTGCATTTCGCGGCGACACGCAATCGCTCCTGCCGCTCTACATGATCGGCGTGTTCGTCTCGTTCACACTGTCCCAGACCGGCATGGTGATCCACTGGCGCAGAAGCAACGACCCGCGCCGGCACACGAGCGCCATGATCAACGGGTTCGGCGCCGTGGTGACGGGCATCGTGCTGATCATCGTCGCCGTCACCAAGACACTCGAAGGCGCCTGGATCGTCCTGCTCCTCATTCCGCTCATCGTGGCGGGCTTCAAAGCGACGCGCCGTCACTACGACCACGTCGCCGCCCAGCTGACGCTGCGCGGCTACGCGCCGCAGCCGCGTGTCCACAACACGGTTCTGGTTCCGATCGGCGGTGTTCAGCGAGCGGTCGTCGAGGCGCTGCGATATGCCGAAACGCTGTCGGACGACGTGCGCGCCGTTTATGTGGACGTCGATCCCATCGGCACCGAAGCGGTGAAGAAAGACTGGGCGACCTGGGGAGGGCGGGTGCGGCTCGTCATTCTCGCCTCGCCATATCGATCGCTGATGGAACCGCTGCTCGAGTACATCGAACAGGTCGAAAACGAACGGTCCAACGACTACGTCACCGTGATCCTGCCCGAGTTCGTGCCTGCTCGATGGTGGCAGCATCTTTTCCATAACCAGCGGGCGCTGCTCATCAAAGGCGCTCTCCTCTTCCGGCCGAACACAGTCGTCACCAGCGTCCCGTTCCATCTCCTCGAGTAGTGCGAACCCCATCTCCCCCGTCGCGAGGCGACAGCATCGAGGCAGGGTCACTTGCGTTCAACGCCCGCTAGGCGTATCGTCGCTAACGGCCTAAGTACCGCGCCATCCGCGGTACGCGGGGGAACCGAGCAACCGGGGCGTATCGGCGCGCCGTCGCCGTAGGATACTTCTGAGTCCGAGCCCGTCAGCTAACCCCGCCGGCGATACACGGAAGCGCCTTGGAAACCGTACCTGCTGAGGCGCGGATGTCTCCGGACTCCGCGTTCTCGCTCAAACGCCTTCTCGTCGGCAAACCGATTCCGTCGCACCTTGCACATCACGAGCGCCTGTCACGGGTGACCGGCCTTGCCGTGCTGTCCTCGGACGCGTTGTCGTCGGTCGCGTATGCGACCGACTTCATCCTGGCCACGCTCGTCGTCGCGGGCGTGGGCGCCTTCGTATACGCGGTGCCGATCAGCCTCGTGATCGCGACGCTGCTGGCGATTGTCGCCTTCTCCTATCGGCAGACGATTCACGCCTACCCGACCGGCGGCGGCGCGTACATCGTGGCGAAGGAGAACATCGGACCGTCAGCGGGGTTGATTGCCGCCGCGTCGCTCCTCGTGGACTACACCCTGACGGTTGCAGTCAGCATCTCGGCCGGCGTCCTCGCGATCACGTCGGCGTTTCCGCAACTCGATCAGTACCGGGTTGAAATATGCCTCGCTTTCCTCGCGATCCTGACCGTCGGCAACCTGCGCGGGATCCGGGAGTCGGGCAACATCTTCGCGGTGCCGACCTACTTCTTCGTTGCCGGCGTCGCGCTCCTCCTGGCCGCGGGGCTGTATCGATACCTTACCGGCCAGATCGTGCCAGTCGACGCACCCTCGCCGCCTTCGGCCGGGAGCCAACCGCTGACAACGTTCCTCCTGCTGACGGCCTTTGCCAACGGCTGCACGGCCATGACCGGGGTCGAGGCGGTTTCGAACGGCGTGCCGGCATTCCGGCCGCCCGAAGCGAAGAACGCGTCGGCGACGCTCATCGCGATGGCCACGCTTGCAATCGTGATGTTCGTCGGCATCACGGTCCTGGCGCACTTGTACAAGGTTATGCCGACCGGCGCGGAGTCGGGAATCTCGCAACTCGGTCGAGCGATCTTCGGCGGGCCCAACGTTTTCTATTACCTGCTGCAGGCCGGCACGACCCTCATCCTCGTGCTCGCCGCGAACACGGCCTATGCCGACTTCCCACGGCTCGCGTCGATCGTTTCGAGGGATCGGTACCTGCCGCGTCAATTCATGAACCAGGGCGATCGTCTCGCCTTCTCGAACGGCATCCTCGTGCTGTCCGTCTTTGCGGCGATCCTGATCGTCAGCTTCCGTGGCGACACGCAGTCATTGCTGCCGCTCTACATGATCGGCGTGTTCGTCTCCTTCACCCTGTCGCAGGCGGGAATGGTCATTCACTGGCGGCGGACGCGAGAACCGGGGTGGAAGACCAGTGCGTTGATCAACGGCTTCGGCGCACTCGTAACCGGCATCGTCCTGATCATCGTAGCGGTGACCAAGACCTTCGAAGGCGCCTGGATCGTCCTGCTGCTGATTCCGCTCATCGTGGCGTTTTTTACAGCGACGCATCACCATTACGTGCACGTGGCATCCGAGCTGACGCTGAAGGGCTACGCACCTCAAAGGCGAATTCACAACACGGTCCTCGTCCCGATTGGAGGGTTGCAGCGCGCCGTCGTCGAAGCCCTGCGCTATGCCGAGACAATGTCCGACGACGTGCGGGCGATTTATGTCGACGTCAATCCGGCGAACACCGAGCAACTGCGAAAAGACTGGGCCCAGTGGGGCGGGCGCGTGTCACTCGTCGTGCTGCCGTCTCCCTTCCGTTCGCTGATGGAGCCGCTGCTCGAGTACATCGAACAGGCCGCGGCGGAAAAGGCTAACGACTACGTCACCGTCATTCTTCCGGAATTCGTGCCCAAGCGGTGGTGGCAGCATCTATACCACAACCAGACTTCGCTGCTCATCAAAGGCGCGCTGCTGTTTCGTCCGAACATCGTCGTCACCAGCGTGCCGTTCCATCTGTCGAAATAATCGCCGTCAGGCCTCTTCCCAGCGCGCAGCCACCTCGAGGTCTTCGCGAGACACATCGCGCACGACCAGGCGCCCGGTGTCCGGCGCGTGTCCCTCGCTCCACACCCAGGCGGACAAAAGCCGTTCGGCTTGCAGGCGCCAGAACCCGCTGCCGGATTCCAGTCGACGGTGCGTCAGCCTGGCGACCCGGTCGACCGCTTCGGGATCGATGCTCACGGTGACGCGAACCTCAACGCCGTCCGGGACATGCCTGACACGAAAGACATGTTCCGGCGATGCGGGCAACGCCGACTCCGGAGAACGCAGGATCTGAAAGCCGTTCATCGTCAGCGTGGCGATCTCGCCGGGGCCGACGGCAGTCAAGCTGGTACTGCGTCTAGTCGGCCGCCGCGACGTTTTGGTGGCAATCGCAGCGCTCACGGCGCTGCGGAGCGTCTCCGGCGTCATCGGCTTACGGAGGAAATCGGTCGCTCCGAGACGCATCGCGTCGACCGCCAGCTCGATCGAGGCATACGCCGTCACCATCAGGACGCAGGCGTCCGGCGAGAGATCCTTGATGCGTTGCAAGATGTCGAGGCCGTCCAGACCTGGCATCTTCTGGTCGAGCACGACCGCGTCGTAATCGCGACCATCACGAAATCGATTCAGCCCTGACTGACCATCTGCGGCCTCGTCCACTTCGTACCCTGCGGCCTCGAGCGTGAGGCGCATCATGTGTCGGATGTGCGGTTCATCATCGATGATGAGCAGTTTCATGAGCTCGGCCTCTCTGAAGCCAGTGGGACGGTGAAGGTGAACGTCGATCCGCGTCCGGGCTCGGATTGAACCGTGAGGCGGCCGCCGTGCCCTTCGACGATCCGCCGGGAAATCGCCAGACCAAGCCCGGCGCCGCCACCGGACGCACGCGGAACCTGCACGAAGGGCTCGAAGATTCTGGGAAGGTAGTCGCGCGGTATACCGGCGCCGTTGTCGATTACCGAAATCGCAACGTCGTTCCCGCGGCGTCCAGCCGCGACGGTGATCGTTCCGCCCGACGGCGTGGCCCGCAAGGCATTGGTGATCAGGTTCCCGATGACCCGCTCGATCTGACTCCGATCCACTGCCACGTACGGCAGATCGGGTGGCGCGTCGAGTTCCAGGCGGACGCCTCGCGCTTCCACCTGAAGGCGAAGCGGACTCACTGCATCGGCAAGGAGCGTGGCGGGGCGCGTCGGAGACAATTGGGGTGTGACGGCGCCTGACTCAATCTTCGACAGGTCGAGCAGCTCGCGCATCAGGCGATCGAGCCGTGCTGCAT
>JBKPDW010000377.1:0-7438 GCA_046728115.1 Acidobacteriota bacterium
ACGTGGACGTCGTCGCGCACCGACGCGAGCGGCGCGAGGCACGGCGTCAGCTCGAAGTCCGGACCGATCTTGCGCGGGATCCAATACCGTTCGGGAATCCCGTTGCCGTTGAACCAGAAGACGAAACGCGGTTGAACGGGCGCCTCCATAGCGCCCGTCGCCGCGTAGGCGGTGCCATTTGAATTGAACATGGCCGCCAGCGGCGGGAGGCCCACCCGGATGGCCGCGCCCGTCATGCTCACGTTCCTGAGGAACCGTCGTCTACTGAGCGGCATCGCAATCCTCCCTACGGTGAACGAGACGGCTCGTCCAGGAACTGCGGTGAGCCCACGAGCGCCAGGAGCAGTTCCTTGAACTTGAATCCTGAATCGCGGAACGCGGCAAACGCCATCTTAATCGTATCGCGGTCCGCCGGCGTCTCGAGACGGCCGAACGCGTAGCGGAACACCTGCTTGACGATGCATTCCTGGCAGACGCGACTCTCGGCGAGCAGCCGTCCGATCTGCTTCGGTTCAGTGAACACACCGTTCGCGAGACCGGCAATTTCGCCCTTCGCGTCAATCGGGAGCTCGACTGTCTTGCGGGGCGTGTTGCGCTTGCTGCTCTCGAATTCGATCACTTCGTGGTCGCGCCATTGCCCGATGGCGTCGTAGTTTTCCAGGCCGAAGCCGATCGGATCCATCAGGCGATGACACGTGGCGCACGTCGGGTTCTCGACATGCGCCTGCATGCGCTGGCGCCTCGCCAGCGGCCGGTCGATCGTCGGCTCCGGCACTTCGGTATTCACGCCGGGCGGCGGATTCGGAACGTGCTGGCACAGGAGCTGTTCCCTGACGAAAATGCCGCGCGCGGTCGGCGACGTTTCGACCGGTCCCGCATTCGAGGCCAGGAACGACGCATGCCCGAGCAGTCCCAGGCGCGGCGAATCCGCCGGAAAGCGCACGCGCTCGAATTCGCCGGCCGGCGAGGGCAATCCATACACGCTCGCCAGATCCGAGTTCAAGAAGCTGTAATCGGCCGTGAAGGCCTGCATGAAATTGCCGTCGTTCCACACGAGATCGCCGAGCAGGAGGCGCGTCTCCTGGACCATCATCGCGGCGAGCTCGGGCGTGAACTCGGGATACCGGCGCCGATCCTTCACGGACCCGAGCGCGCGGTCGAAGCGCAGCCACTCGGCGAAGAATTCGTCCACGGCCTGCCGCGCGGGTGGTTGGTCCAGCATGCTCCGGGCGATGCGAGTCAGCCCCTCCGCCGAGCGAAGCTCGCCGCGCGCCGCCGCGTCGAACAGACGCTGGTCGGGCATGGTCTCCCAGAGCAGGTACGCGAGCCGGTTGGCAACCTCATAATCGCGAAGGCTGTCCGAATGTCCGGCGGATGTGGAAGCGTGGTCGCCGCGAAGGCGGCCCTCGACGTGAAACAGGAACTTCGGCGACTGCAGCATCGCCTCGACGACGACGCGAGCGCCGTCGAGGAATTTTCCGGACTTCGCCGCCTGCGATTCGAACAGCTTCGTATACCGCTGGATTTCGGCTTCGTCCAGCGGACGCCGAAACACCCGCCCGCCGAAGATCCGGACGAACCGATCGCGACAGGCGGCATCGCGAGCGCCGGACGGCTTGCACGGCACGAGGCCGTTGACGTCGCCGGCGCGGAATGCGTTGAGCGCCAGCTTTTCAGCCGCGGTGCTGTACGCCTCGGCCAGGAGCGGCGGTATCCCCTGGGTGCGCAGCTGGTTCTTGAAACCGTTGACGAAATCCTCGGGCGGAAACCGATCCGCCGGCCGGCTGTGATCGCCGAGCAGATCCCGAACGGTGTTGTTGTACTGGCTGTGCGTCAGCCGCCGCAGCAGCTGATCGCGATTCGATGGCGCATTCGCAGCGGCGAGCCGATCGCGGGCGGCTGTCACGGCGGCCTCGGGCAGCGCCGCCAGATGGCGCACCCACTCGGCAAGCGCCTGCTCCTCGAACGAGCCGGTCCGGATACGGACGCCGCCGGTGTGACGCTCGCGATTGGTCGGCTTGTTCAGCAACAGCGACCGAGCCGGATCGGTGCGATCCACCAGCACGGCAAGCGTGATCCCGAACGCTTCGATGTCGTCGGGGCTGGCGTTGGGCTCCGGAAAGTGCAACCGCGTCGCCGAGGCGACGCCATCGTCGGTGTGGCAGCCGCGGCACTGTGCGGCTTCGAAGATCGGATACACCGTCCGCGAAAACGAAATGGGGGCCGCCGTTCCCTGCTGCGCGGAGACACCGCGCGACGTCAGCGCGGCAAGTGCGATGGTGACGATTCCCGCGCAGACGCAGACGGCGCGACAGGCCTTTGAGCACGTAGCAGAATGTCGCCCTTCAGCACCGAGGACGCGGTGATTTCGCAACACACCCCCAGGAGCCTTGACGGCCAGGGATCTTTGCAAGTGAGTCAAGTTTTCTCCGTCAAGGCGACTGCCCCGCCGGAGGCGGGGCAAGAGAACATAATCGCTAGCGAGGCGGAGCGCCCTGACATGCTTGCTGGTCTGAGGCTTCGCCTCGCTAGCGCTCATGCTGGCTCCCCGGGCTGAGCGGCACGCGCGGCGCCGGGCGCGCTCCCCACGACAGCATGATCGCCGGATGCTCGGCTCTGAACGCGGCGACGGCGTCGGCGGTGACGTTCGTCTCGCTCACGTAGAGCCGCCGCAGATTGGGAAGTTTTGCGAGGCGCCGGAGCGTGTCGTTGCCGATCGGCGTATTCGAGAGATCGAGACTCGTCAGGTTCGTGAGCGCCCCGAGCGGCGCGGCAACAGCGTCGTCGATCCCTTTCACATTCCAGAGACTGAGGCGTTGCAGCTCGCGGAAAGCCGCAAGCGTCTTGACGCCGTTTGCGGTAATCGACGAGCCGCTCACATCGAGATACCGCAGCTTCTTGAGCGAGACGAGCTTCGACAACCCGAGATCGGTGATCCGCGTGCCGCCCGCGATCCGGCATTCGGCTTCGCTGTCGGCCGGCCCGAGATCCGAAGGCCGCGGCGTGCCCAGCGCCACACCGAATCCGAGGTTCAGTTCCTCGAGCCCACCCACCAGCGCAAGCGTCTCGAGCTCGAGATCGGTGATGACCGGCGCCCAGCACCATCCCGCGTTCCGGCGCTGAATGCCGTAGAAACTCAGCTTCCTGAGCTTCGGCAGCAGCTTCAACACGTGAAGGCCAGCGCCGCTGATCTTGTTGCCGCCCAGGTCCAGCTCCTCGAGATCGGCCAACGACGCCAGATGCTCGAGCCCGACGTCGGTGATCTGCGTGAAGCTGATGTTGAGCGACTTCAGCTGCGGCAGTTCGGCCAGGTACATCAAGCTGGTGTCGGTGACGTCCGTGCCGCGCAGGTTCAACGTCTTCAGCTGACGATGACCGCGCAAGAACGCGATCGCGGCGTCCGTGATGAATTCGGCCGAGGACAGGTTCAGGTCTTCGAGTTGCGCGAGTCCCTTCAACCGTTCGACACCGCGATCCGACACGTACGTGAGCGACAGATCGAGACGCTTCAACGTCTTGACCGCAGCGATCCGCTCGATATCTGCGTCGGTCGCCCACGTACGCGCAAGCGACAATTCGACGGTGTTCCCGGCTGGATCGCGCACGACCTGCTGTTCTTGGGCGGCGACGGCCGCACAGGCGAGCGCGATCACGGGAAGCAACCTCAACTTCGTCGCTCCCGCTTGGCGGAATCGCGGTCGTAGTGGATTCGGCACTCCGGCAGCGCCTTCTTCAGCAGCTCGAACCCCTTGTCGGTGACGAGCGTGTGATACAGATCGAGCTCGCGAAGGCTGTGGATTGCCGCCAGCCGCGCGGCGCCCGCGTCGGTGAGATCCACGCTGTCGAGGCCCAGGTCGGTCAGCCTGGTGAGGCCAGCCAGTTTCGCGAGCCCTGCGTCGGTCACCCTCGTGTGATCGAGGTCGAGCGTTTCGAGGTTCGCCAAACCTCCGATCGCGTCCATTCCGGCATCGGTGATCGCAGTGTGGGACAGGCCGAGCCGTCTGAGCCGCGTCAGCCCCCCGATCAATTTGAGGCCGTTGGTGGTCAAGCGTGCGAAATTCACCTGCAGCTCCTCGAGCTGCGGGAGCGTGACGATTGTGACCACACCGTTGTCGCCGACGTCGGTTCCTGAGAGGTCGAGGTATCTCAGGTTTTTGAGTCCCGCCAGATGTGCGATCCCTTCGTCGGTGACGTCCGTGTACTGCAGCGAGACTTTTTCGATGGTTGTCAGTTTTCCGAGACTACGCAGGCCCTCGTCGCGAAGCGGAGCATTCGCGAGCGCGATCTCTCGAATCGCATGGAGGCCGGTCAGCGCGCCCAGGCCCGTTCCGTCCACGAGCGTGTGACTCAGGTCGAGGGCCTGGAGATTCGTCAGCCGCGCGAGCGCGCCAAGCGCGGAGTCCGCGAGCAGCGTGTGGCTGACATCCAGCGAGCGAAGCGCACTGAGATCCGATAGCGGCGCCAACCCGAGATCGCTGATTTCCGTGTTGCGAAGACTGAGCTCCTCGACCTGCGGCAGCTCCCGAAGCAATGTCATCTCGCGATCGGTGATCGAGGAAGAGGCCAGAGAGACGCCGACCACGTGGGCGTCGCGCCGGCTGACGTGCGCGCCGATCGACCGCAGCCAGTTCGCAATCGCCTCTTCGCCGCGGCCCATGACCGAAGCCGCTTCCACGGATCGTCTGGCTGTGCGCGCCGACCCTTCGTCTGCGAGCACGCTCACGCCTGGAATGCGGGCTGCCAGCTCCTTGACGCCGGAGGCAGTCACGCGCGTATACCGGACGTCGAGTGCGCGCAGGCGGCTCAACGACGCGAGACGCGCAAGGCCGGCATTGGACACCTTCGTCCGATAGAGCGTCAGTTCTTCGAGACTCGTCATGCGCTGCAGGTGCGCCAGGCCGGCGTCGGTGACGTTCGAACCAAGCAGATCGAGGCGCCGGAGTTTGGTCAAGTCCGCGAGATGCGCGAGGCCGGCATCCGAGATGCCCGTTCCGTCGAGCGCCAATTCAGTCAGCTGCGTGAGATTGGCGAGATTGCGCAGCCCCTCGTCGGTCACCGATGTCCCGGTGAGATAGAGCTTCTCGAGATTCATCATGCGGCCGATGTGGCGCAGCCCGCGATCGTCGAAGAAACGGTTGTGGCTCAGATCGAGGTACTTGAGTTTCGTGAACGGCGCGAGCGCGGCGCCTGGCAGCTTCGTCTGGTGCAGGCGCAGCTCGGTGAGCGCGGAGAGCGCGGCCAGACGATCGAGCACCGGGTCCTCGAGCGGAATGTACGTTTGAACGGGCTTGCTCAGAACAAGCGTCTCGAGATCGGTCGAACCGGAGAACAGGCCGAGGGTGTCCGCGACGAGCGACATCGGCTGGTTGTACCAAAGCCGCCCATTGAGATAGAGCTCCTTGAGATGCCGCAGCGGAGGCAGCCGCGAGAGCTCGTCTTTCAGGCCCCACGCGCCCATCGACACGCCCACCAGATCCAGCGTGTGGATTCGGAAATCGCTCTCGGGCAGATCGTCGATATCGTGAAGGGCGCGGTGCTGTCCGTCGAGTATCACCGCGCCGCCGAGCCGCAGCACCCGCTCCGCAACCATTCGATCGTCGCCTGACAGATGCGATGGCTGTTGCGCAACGGCGCCCACGGCCGCCCACACGAGAACGGCACCGATCAGCGCCAATCGCGAGGCTGCCGCCATTGATTCGTCGCGAAATACTAAGCCGCCTGCGGCGGTCGGGTCCAGTCAAAACCGGAAATCATGATCATCTCCGGAGGTGCAGTTTTCTCTTTACTTTACCGTTAAAGGATGGTTAGCTGAGCGCCGCCATTCGCGACCATCGACGTTGCGGCCAGGAGGGAGATCATGATTCGACGAGTCCTGATCGGCGTTGCGCTCGGCGCGCTTCTCGCAAGCCCTGCGGTTGCACAGACGGGGCAAATCAACGGTGTGATCACCGACAACACAGGTGCCGTTCTTCCCGGTGCCACCGTGAAGGCTGTCGAAGTGTCGACCGGACTGTCGCGCGATACGGTGACGGACAACGAGGGGCGCTACAACTTCACCGCGCTGCGGCCGACGACCTACGACATCACCGCGGAGCTGACCGGGTTCCGGACGTCACAGCGTAAGAGCGTCCTGCTGCAGGCGAACCAGTACGTGACGGTGAACTTCTCACTCGAGCTCAGCAACATCGCCGAAACCGTCACAGTGACCGGAGAGTCGCCCACCGTCGACGTTTCCTCGTCCACGCTCAGCGAAGTCGTCGACAGCAAGCGGATCGTCGAGCTGCCGCTGAACGGCCGCGACGCGGCTCGACTCAGCACGCTCGTCCCCGGGATGGTGCTGACGGTCGTCGATCAGGAATCGGGAAAGACAATCCCGGGCGCGCTGAGGATGTCGACGAACGGGACCGAGTCGCGGCAGGTGTCTTTCCGGCTGGACGGCACCAGCCACACGGATCCGTACTTCCAGCAGAACCAGCCGTTCCCGTTTCCCGACGCGCTGCAGGAATTCAGCATTCAGACGAGCAACTACAGCGCAGCGCAGGGTAACAGCGCCGGCGCCGTCGTCAACGCCGTCACACGGTCGGGAACCAACCAGTTCCACGGTGGCGCGTTCGGTTACCTCCGCGATCGCAAGTTCATCGCGCGCAATTACTTCGCGACCGAGCGCGACTACCTCAAGCGCAAGCAGTATGGCGGCTACCTGGGCGGACCGATCCGGCACAATAGGATCTTCTTCTTCGGCGGGTGGCAGGGCACGAACATCGCCAACCGGGGGACGAACCTTGCGCAGTTCGCGCCGACGATCGACGAACGCAATGGCAACTTCGCGACCTGCGGCGCCGCCTGTAACCGTCCTCTTGTCGACCCGACCACGGGCCTGCCGTTCCTTGGCAATCAGATACCGGTCGCGCGGTTCGATCCTGCGTCGATCAACGTCTTGAAATACCTGCCGCTGGTGGGCGGCGACGGGCTCGTGCAGGTTCCCCGGCTGATCGGTCAGGACGACAATCAAGCGCTCGGGAAGGTCGATTACCAACTACGACAGTCCGATCAAGTAAGCGTTCGATACTTCTTCGACCACTTCACGAACGATCCCACCTACACCGAAGGCAACCTGCTCAGCTATCGCAATCCGACGCTCCAGTCCCGCGTTCGCGCTCAGAACGTCGTCGGATCGTGGATGAAGACATTCTCGCCGACGGTGCTGAACGAAGCGCGGTTCGGATTCAACCGCATGCATTCGCGGCGATTCCCTCCGACGAACAACGTGCCGAGCATGCAGGATCTGGGCGTGCGGCTGCCGATCTACCCGAGCACGCCGTCGATTTCGCAGATCGAGGCCAACGGCTACTTCTTCATCGGCGACAACCTCGAGGCGTCGTTCGTGCGCGACGGCTTCGAATTGAACGATCGGTTCACACTCGTGAAAGGCAGGCAC
>JBKPDW010000378.1:0-15701 GCA_046728115.1 Acidobacteriota bacterium
GCCTACGCCTGATCCGATCGCTTGCGGTCGGCGATTACATCATCGCGCCCTATTTTTCAGACCGTGGCTCCAGGCCCAATCGCTGAGCTAGCGCGAGCCTTTCAGGCCACCATCGATCTATGATGCCGCCTCGTCAGCCGCTCGCGGCTGAGCGACGATCCGTTTGCGTGAATCCGTACCGTGAGTGGGGGCAGTCGCCTTGACAGGGAAAACTTGACTCATCTGAAGATTCTTGGCCGTCAAGGCTCCTCGTCACTGAAAGCCAAAGCGCGCAGTTAGACTGCGCGTTACCGCTCGTTCGAAGCGTCAGGCCGATTCTGAAACAACCGGCAGAGAGGGCACGTGCCTGTTCCACGCGACAATTCTCGCGTCGTAATCGTCACAGGCGCTGGTGGTACTGGGTGCGGTCGCGCTATTGCGGCTCGTTTCGCCGCTGAAGGCGCCGCCGTCGTCGTCTCCGATATCAACGAGAGCGGCGGCCACGAGTCAGTCCGCATGATCGAACGTGCAGGAGGCCGCGCGGCGTTCTTCGAGGCCGACGTGCGCCGGGAGTCGGACATGCGGGCGCTCGTGGCTTTCGCGGAAACAACCTTCGGCGGCCTTCACGTCCTGATCAACAACGCGTCCGCGCCTCGGGGAGGTGAGAGGCTTGAAGACTGGGCGGAGACTTTGGAGACGGACCTGCTCGGAGCCATTTACGCGACCAGGTGGGCGATCGAATCGATGCGCCGCGGCGGTGGAGGCGCGGTCGTGAACATAGCGTCCATCTCCGCTTTGTGGCACGGTCGCAAAACGCTTGGAGGGCTCGCTGGCTACGACGTGGCAAAGGCCGGCATGATCCGCATGACGACGCGACTCGCGTCGCTGGCGGAAGCCGACGGGATCAGGGTGAATTGTCTGGCCCCCGGGTGGATTGCAACGGACGGGCCGCGGCAGTACTGGGAGTCGCTCACACCGTCGGAGCGTGCTGAACGTGGCGTGCCCTCTCGGCTGCTCACCATCGATCAAGTGGCGGAGGCTGTCGTGCGACTCGCCGATGATGTTTCCCTGGCCGGCCGGGTACTCGTGTGGTGGTCCGAAGATGTACCACAACTGATTAAATGGGGCGACAGAGGCTATCGTGATCTGGTGGCCTTTGACGGCAATGGACCTACGGGCTAAACAGAGCGCGGTGAGGACGAGTTGTCGCACGGAGGGTACAAACTCTGATGGTGTTCACCAAACGCCTTCGCGAGGGAATCCGGCGCGGGAGAATCCGATGCAGCATTCGCATCTGGAAACATCCTCATGTAAAGGTGGGTGGTCGCTACCCGATGGACGAGGGCCACATCGTCGTGGATTCGATCGTGCCGATCAGCGTCACCGACATCACCTACGACCTGGCCCGTGAATCGGGGTTCGAAAGCGTGGACGATTTGCTGCGAATCGCAAAACACGGGAGCGGCGACAACGTGTACTTGATTCGCTTCCATTACTTGCCGCCGGGCGCGTGGGACACGCCAAGGTGGAGACATGGCGACAAGATCGGGCTGTGAAGAGTGGCGACGCAGGTCACGATGTGATTTGTGCCGCGGGTGAGCGTCGGCCGTTCGACGGACAAGGAGTGGGGCTGATGCATCGGCGTGATGCGCTGAAGACACTCCTGGTACTGATCACCCCGTCACGGGTGATGGCGGTGGGATCCGCGGTCTCCACGCTCATCGGCACGGGCGCGCCTGGATATTCGGATCAGCAAGTCAATAACCCCTACGGTCTCGTGATTGGACCGGACGGAGCGCTGTACTTCTGCGACTTGGACAATCAGCGCATTCGTCGACTCGATCTGAGAACTCATCGAATGGCGACCATTGCGGGTAACGGACAGAAGGGCTATTCAGGTGATGGGGCTGGCGCTACCAATGCGTCGTTGAACATGCCCCACGAGATTCAATTCGATTCCGCCGGACATCTCTATATCGCCGAGCGCGACAACCACGTCATTCGAAAGGTCGATGCAAAGAGCGCCACGATTTCCACATTTGCGGGCACGGGCGTCGCCGGCTTTTCCGGGGACGGAGGGTCAGCGTCCAACGCACAACTGCGCCAGCCTCATAGCATTGCCGTGGACCCGCAACGGCAGACTCTGCTCATTTGCGACATCGGGAATCATCGCATCCGGCAGGTGGATCTAACGACCGGCGTTATCGACACGTTCGGCGGCACTGGTGGGAGGCAGCCAACCCCTGATGGCGTCCCGCTCAAAGGAACACCGCTGAACGGACCTAGAACAATTGCTTTCGATTCAACCGGCGATCTGTACCTTGCGCTTCGCGAGGGGAACACGATCTATCGAGTCGACAGCAAGACCTCGATCCTTCATCACGTGGCAGGAACCGGAGAACAGGGCTACTCGGGCGATGGTAGTCAGGCTCGTGTAGCGAAACTGGCCGGGCCAAAGGGTCTTGCATGGTCGCGCGGCTCTCTGTTCGTGGCCGACACCGAAAACCACGTCATTCGCGAGATCGACTTGAAGACAGGCATTATCCGGACGGTGCTCGGCACCGGTCAACGAGGTGACGGGCCAGAACCGGATCCGCATCGGTGCGCACTCGCTCGACCGCATGGTGTACTCGTTGACGCTCGCGGAGTTCTCTACGTAGCGGACAGTGAGTCTCACCGCATACGAACCGTCAGCTGAGTCTCGGCGGCCTTCTCACTTCTGACTTCAGACTTCAGACTTGCCGTTTACTTTTCCGCAACCGGCTCCAACCCCAACCGCTGCGCCAGCTGATTGAATCGCGGAATATAGGTCGTCAGCGCACGCTGCAGGCGATCGGTCTCGGCCTTCAGCTCGACCTTCAAGTCGTTGAAAATCGCTTCGGTGTTGCCCGTCGGTTTCCCGTCCCCTGCCAGCGCCACGCGCAGCAGCGACGCCAGGCGATTATTCGTCTTGATCGGGAAGTTCAGCGGATCCTGATTGCTCCGGTTGCGCACCTGGTAGACGTCTTCTTCGATCGCCGTCAACTCCTTCGCGAACTGTTCGGCGATGGCCTTCACGTCGGCGTTCTGTGATTTCTTCGTCCGATCGTCGAGTTCCCGCTTGAGACGCCTGATCTGGATGACTGCGTTGTTCGCTTCGTTCACCTTGTCGCGGATCTGGCTCGCGAGATCGAATTGGGCGCGCATGTCGGCGTCGGTGACGTCGTGCCACGGGTTCTTCCTGACGATGAAGGATTGCGTCTGCGCACGGCCGTCAACGGTGAGACGCACCTGGAATGTGCCAGGCAACGCGGCCGGGCCGTTCGTGGTCGCGCCCCACAGCACCATGCCGGGATAGGTGACGACCGGCAGATACTGCAGGTCCCACGTGAAGCGCTGCAATCCGACGTTCATCGACACCGCCGGCGGTCCACCCCGTCCGCGGCCACCGCCTTCTTCCTCGCCAGTCGGCGTCGCACGGTCTTCGGGTTCGGCGCCCCGTCCCGCCGCTCCCGCCGCTCCTGCCTGCCCTGCCTCACCTGCCCTACCCGCCTCTCCTGCCCGTCCTGCCGGTCCCGCCGCTCCTGTCTGCCCTGTCTCTCCGGCCCGACCAGCCTCTCCCGTCCCTCCTGCCCTTCCAGCCTCTCCCGCCCCACCCGCGCGGCCCTCGAACGTCCTTACGACCTGGCCGTTGTGGTCGAGGATCTCGAGCTTCAGTGTTTGCGGTTGTTTCTTCAACCAGTACGCGATGTTGGCGCTGCCGCCTTGACGGATCGCATCACCGGGCTTGAAGAGATGCGCGTCGGTAGCCGTTGTCGCGTCGTTTCCGTACTGGCGCAGCGGCCCGATGTTGTCGAGGACGTAGAAACCGCGCCCGTGGGTTGCGATCGCGATGTCGTTGGCTTCGACCCAGATGTCGGATACCTGCGTGTCGGGCAGGTTCGTCGTCAGCGGCTGCCAGTGATCGCCATCGTCGAGCGACACGTAGAACCGGTGCTGGCTGCCGGCGTAGAGCAGGCCCCGCCGCACCGGGTCTTCGCGCACGACGTGCGTGTAATCGTTCGGTGCGATGCCGGTCACGATCTTCGTCCACGTCCGTCCGAAGTCGTGCGTACGGAAGATGTAGGGCGCGAAATCTCCGAGAAGCGGTTTCTTGACCGCGATGTACGCGGTTCCTGCATCGAAGCTCGACGCATCGATCTGGCTGACGCGTCCGAAATCCGGCATCTCTGGCGGTGTCACGTTCGCCCACGTGTTGCCGCCGTCACGCGTGACGTTGACGAGTCCGTCATCGGATCCCGCCCAGACGACGTTGACATCGGTTTTGCCAGGACCCAGCGAGAACACCGTGGCATAAATCTCCGGGCTGTTCATGTCATGCGTGATCGGCCCGCCCGAATCCTGCATCGTCTTCGGATCGTGTCGGGTCAGGTCACCGCTGATGCGCTCCCACGTGTCGCCGCCGTTCGTCGTTTTCCACACGTGCTGCGACGACGTGTAGAGCACGCTCCCATCGACGGGTGAGAAGATGATGGGATACGTCCACTGCCAGCGTTCGACGACCGACGCGGAATTCTCTCCGGAAAAGAATCGTGGATACGCTCCCACTTCCTTGAGCTCGCCGGTCACGCGGTTGTACCGGGTCAGGAAGGATCCGTTGTTCGCGCCCGCATAGAACATGTTCACGTTCTTCGGATCGGGCGCGATGTAGCCCGGCTCGCCACCGCCGACTTGATAGAAGGGCGTGGGATTGCCGCCACCACCACCGCCACGTCCCTGACCGTTGTTGCTCGGTACGCACAGCGTGCTGTTGTCCTGCTGCGCGCCACACACATGGAAGGGCACGTGCTTCGTCGTGATGACGTGATAGAACTGCTCGGTCGGATAGTCCTGGTCGGACCAGACTCGCTGCGGCACGTCGATGTTGTAGCTGATCGCGCCGCCGCCGTCGTTGCCGATCACGACGTGCCGTGAATCGTCGGGATCGATCCACAGATCGTGATGATCCCCGTGCGTGCCGTTCCCGATGCTGACGAGCGTCTTGCCGCCGTCGGTCGATCGGAACGCGCTCGTGTTCAACATGTAGACGATGTCTTTGTTGTTCGGGTCGGCAAAGAGGTGGGTGTAGTAGAAAGCCCGCTGCCGGACGGTGCGTGCGTCGTTCGTCAGCTTCCAGGTCGCGCCCGCGTCATCCGAGCTGAAGAGCCCTCCGTTGTCGTTTTCGATGAGCGCGTACACGCGATTCGGGTCCGCGCCCGAGATGCCGACGCTCATCTTCCCGTAGGGTCCCTGGGGCAATCCGCCGGTTCGCGTGATTTCCTTCCATGTCTCACCGCCGTCGGTCGATTTGAAAAGACCGCTGCCAGGCCCGCCGCTCGACATCTGATATTCGACGCGATAAGCCTCCCACAGCGCCGCAAACATCACGTTCGGATTCCGGCGATCGATCTCGACGTCCACCGCGCCGGTCTTGTCGTCGCGCGACAGCACCTTCTTCCAGGTTTTGCCGCCGTCAGTCGACTTGAAGACGCCTCGCTCGTCGCTGGGCACGCCATAACGGCCGAAGTCGGCAACGAATACGATGTCGGGGTTCGTTGGATGGATCCGGATCTTCGAGATGGCATCCGAGCCGGAGAAGCCCACGTGCGTCCATGTCTTGCCGGCGTCCGTCGACTTGTACACGCCGTCACCCGGGAGGATGTTTCCGCGAATGCACGACTCGCCCATGCCGATGTAGACGACATCCGGATTGGACTCGGAAACTGCAACGGCGCCAACCGACGAGCTCTTGATCTGTCCGTCGGTGACCGGCGCCCACGTCATCCCGCCGCTTGTGGTTTTCCACAACCCGCCGCCCGTAGCTCCGAAGTACGCCTCTCGCGGCCGTCCCTTTACGCCCGATACCGCGATGGATCGTCCGCCGCGATCCGGCCCGATGCTGCGCCAGCGAAAGGCATCCACGATCGCCTTGTCAATTGCAGGCGCTGCGCCGCTTTGTGCGGCGAGGCGCCGGCCCGGCATATCGAGATTGATAACCGCCGTAACGAAGAGGAGAGCGGCACATGTGACGAAGGATCGTCGAAAGACCATGACTGCCATGACCGACGAGTCTAGCACCAGCTCGAGGACCAGGCGGCCTCGGCACTTATGGCATGATGGCGCGAGGTTATTCGGTCGCAGGGGCGGGTTCGTCAGCGCTGCGGGCAACCCAGTGTGTCCGTGGAAGTGAGGTGACGTGCTCGGGCTGGCGCTGGCGGCCATGCTGTTCGCAACGTTGTATTTCCCGGCGGTCACACGACTCTCGATCGCTTACGTCTCTCCCTATGCCAAGGCCGACCTCCGGAAGCGGCTGCTCGCTGGCGCCATCGACGGCGTTCCGGTCGTCACGAGTTTTCTCGTCTCCTGGAATTCCGGATCTTCGCTGCTTGCGGCAATTGCCGCCGCCTACCTGCTGCTGCGAGATTCGGTGCGAGGGCAGAGTATTGGAAAACTCCTCCTCGGTCTGGTGGTGATCAATCTCGAGACGGGCCGTCCATGCACCCTGAAGGATTCTGTCTGGCGGAACGGGGTATTCCTCGTTCCAGGCGCGAACGCCGTTGCGGTGTGCCTCGAGCCGATCACGTTGATTCGCCATCCTCAAGGCCAGAGGCTGGGCGACGTGCTCGCCCAAACGCAAGTGGTCGAGGGACTGGGGGTCAGAGATCTGGCCGCGGCTGTTCAGCAGTGGTGGCGGAACTTTCTCGGCGAGCTTCACCCAGCGGGTCGGAAGCCGGACCGCGAACCGACGATCACGGAAGGGCGCCTGCGCACGCAATCCGAGACCGTCCAGACTCGATAGAAGAGCGACATGTCACCACTGTCACGAGGGGCGCTCGCTGATCTGTCGGGGCGTCGTCTGTGGTACATCGACAGCGGCGGATCGGGCGCGGCCGTCGTGTTCCTGCATGCCGCGAGCGGCAGCAGCGCGATGTGGGAAAAACAGGCGCCAGCAATCGAGGCCGCCGGCTATCGGTTCGTTGCCTACGATCGCCTGGGCAGCGGACGCTCGACTCTGCAGCCCGGATCGCCTCCTGGTCTGGCTATCGACGATCTCGAGAATCTCGCGGAGTTTCTTCATCTCGATCGTTTTCACCTGGTCGGCACCGCGGCCGGAGGCAGCGTCGCCCTGGACTATGTGCTGTCGCTCCCGCATCGCGTCCGCAGCCTCGTCTGCGCGAACAGCATCGGCGGGGTTCAGGACGAGGACTATCTGGCGCTGGGAAAGCGGATGCGTCCGATGCCTCAGTTCGATGCGCTGCCTGTGGAGATCCGCGAGCTGGGGCCCTCGTTCCGGGCGGAGGATCGGACCGGCACGGTGCGCTGGATGGATCTGGAGCGGCTGAGCCGATCCTCGGCGCCTGTGCCGCTACAAAAACATCGGCAGCGCATCACGTTCGCCCTGCTCGAGACCATCCGCGTACCGACGCTGCTCATCACAGGCGGCGCGGACCTGTACACGCCGCCGCCCGTTCTCCGTCTGTTTTCCGCGAGGATCCGCGACTGCGAGACCCTGATCGTGCCGGAAGCGGGGCATTCCATCTTCTGGGAGCAGCCGGAGGTCTTCAACCGGGCAGTGCTGGCGTTCGTAGGCAAATACTAAGCGGGGCGGACGCGCGACCGATTTCGTAGCCGGGCGGACTACTGCGCCACGGTAGTTGTCTCCATTCGTCATGCGCTTCGCACTTTGCCGAGGCGGGCCTGTAGTGCAATCATGACGCCGCGCGCGCACGGGACTCGCGCAGTCAGCCAGGAGTATCCATGAAGAAGCTCGCGCTCCTCCTTTTCGCGGCCGCATCGGTGTCGTGCACGCTGGAGGGCACGGCGCAGCCCGACGGCGTCAACGCGGAACAGCAGGCGCAGAACGTCACGATCATTCGGGACAACTGGGGCATTCCGCACGTCTACGGCAAGACCGACGCCGATGCTGTCTTCGGCGTGATGTACGCCCAGGCCGAGGACGACTTCAACCGTGTGGAGACCAACTTCATCAACGGCATGGGCCGCCTGGCAGAGGCGGAGGGCGAGAAGGAGATCTATCGAGATCTTCGCATGAAGCTCTTCATCGATCCCGCCGACATGAAAGCACAGTACGAGAAAGCTCCCGCGTGGTTGAAGAGTCTGATGAACGCGTGGGCCAGCGGATTGAACTATTACCTGCAGACGCATCCTGCGGTGAAGCCTCGCGTCATCAAGCATTTCGAACCATGGATGGCGCTGACGTTTTCGGAAGGCAGCATCGGCGGCGACATCGAGCGTGTGAATCTCAGCCAGCTCGAGGCGATGTACGGTGGCGATCATCCGAAGAGCGTGGCGGTCGTCCTCCCGGAAGAGCGTGGTGAGTACGTCGAACCGACCGGCTCGAACGGCATCGCCGTCGGACCATCAAACACGACGGGGCACCATTCGCTGCTGCTGATCAACCCGCACACCTCGTTCTTCTTCCGCGCCGAAGCGCAGATGGTCAGCGACGAAGGGTTGAATGCGTACGGCGCGCTTACCTGGGGTCAGTTCTTCATCTACCAGGGCTTCAACGATCGCGCCGGTTGGATGCATACGTCGAGCGGCGTCGACAACATCGACGAGTACCTCGAAACGATCGTCAAGAAGGGCGACAGATTCTTCTACAAGTACGGCAATGAAGAGCGCGAAGTCCAGGTCTCGAAGATCACGGTGCCATACAAGACTCAAAGCGGCACGGCGCAGAAGGAATTCGCGGTCTACCGGACACACCACGGTCCGGTGGTCCGGCAGGCCGACGGCAAGTGGGTGAGTGTCCGGCTGATGCAGGAGCCGCTCAAGGCACTGACGCAGTCGTACACACGGACCAAGGCGCGCAACTACAAGGCGTTCCGCGACACGATGGAGCTGCACACCAACTCATCCAACAACACGATCTACGCGGACGCCGACGGCACGATCGCGTACTTCCATTCCAACTTCATCCCGCGGCGCGATACGAAATTCGACTGGACGAAACCGGTGGATGGCAGCGACCCCTCGACTGAATGGAAGGGTCTGCTCTCGATCGACGAGACGCCCGGACTGCTGAACCCCAAGAGCAGCTGGTTGTACAACGCGAACAACTGGCCGTGGTCGGCTGCGGGCCCCGATAGTCTGAAGAAAGCCGACTTCCCCGCATATGTGGACCGCGGCCGATCCGAATCGCCACGAGGTGTGCACGCAATCAGGGTGTTGAAAGACAAGAAGG
Organism: Acidobacteriota bacterium; assembly: GCA_046728115.1. Taxonomy (GTDB): domain Bacteria; phylum Acidobacteriota; class Vicinamibacteria; order Vicinamibacterales; family CAVVIG01; genus CAVSWN01. The sequence goes on from JBKPDW010000378.1 coordinate 9,206, forward strand.
ATTTCACGCTCGATTCGCTGCTGGCCGCTGCGTACGACAGCTATCTTCCGGCGTTCCAGGACCTGATTCCGCCGCTCGTGAAAGCGTGGGAGAACGCGGCGGCTGCCAATCCGCTGAAGGCGAAGCTCTCTGAACAGATCGCCTTGCTGAAGACGTGGGATTACCGCTGGTCGGTCAACTCGGTGCCGACGGCGCTCGCCGTCTATTGGGGCGAGGACATCGCGCGGCGCGTGGCCGGCGACACCGCAAGGGGGGGCGGCGGAGGGCAGGCCGACAATTCCATCATCGCCAGGGCCACACCGGACCAATTGCTGGAGTCGCTTGCAGCGGCATCCGACAGACTCGCAAACGACTTCGGCAAGTGGAGAACGCCCTGGGGCGACATCAACCGCTTCCAGCGTCTCACCGGCGACCTCGTGCAGCCGTTCAACGACGCGGGTCCGAGCATTCCCGTCGGCTTTACCTCGTCGCGGTGGGGATCGCTGGCGTCATTTGGAGCCCGCACGTACCCGGGGACGAAGAAAATGTACGGCAGCAGCGGCAACAGTTTCGTGGCCGTCGTCGAATTCGGCGATCGCGTGCGCGCGCGAGCAGTGTCCGCAGGCGGCGAGAGCAGCGACGTGAAATCGCCGCATTTCAACGATCAGGCTCAGCGGTACGCGGCTGGAGATTTGCGCGACGTGTATTTCTACAAGGAGCAGCTCAACGGCCACACGGAGCGCGATTATCATCCGGGCAAGTGAATAAAACGGTGTTGAGGAACTGGCTGCGAAGCCGCCCCCACGGTTGACACCGAGAAGAGGAGTAAAGAAACAATAAGTGTAAGGGTGGGATGTAAGGATGTGAGGATGTGAGGATGTGAGGATGTGAGGATGTGAGGATGTGAGGATGTAAGGATGGAGGATGTAAGGATGTAGAGCGGTCGAGCTGTCCCTCAGAAACCAATCAGAGAACCGTCCGCAATCCATCAAAAAAACGATTGATTCCGCGTAGAGGCGGATGTTTAATCGCCGCACTCGTCTGTCCGGCGTCGCGCATATCACTCGCCCTTTCGGTTACCAAGAGGAGGCGGCAGATGCGACGTTCTCACCTGGTTTGGACACTCGCGGCGTTGCTACTCACAACAGTTTCACCGGTGCTGGCGCAGCAAGGCACTGCCGAAATCGGCGGTCGCGTCACAGACGAACAAGGCGGCATCCTGCCTGGTGTCGCAGTCGTCATCACCAACGAGGAGAGCGGCCTATTCCGCGAAGTGACGACCGGCGCAGACGGCAGCTACTTCGCGTCGCAGATGGTGCCCGGGCGCTATCGAATCACCGCGAAGCTGGCCGGATTCCAGAGCTTCGAGCGCGGGGGGCTGGTCGTGCAGGTCGGCAAGACGCTGACGATCAACGTCACGATGGCGGTCGGCCGGCTCGAAGAGACGGTGCGCGTCACTGCTGAATCGCCGCTCGTCGACACGACGAGCGCCAAGGTCGGCGGCAACATCGGGACCGACGAGCTCGGCGAGCTGCCCGCGATGAACCGCAACTACTTCTCGACGGTGGCGTTGCTGCCTGGAATCCAGTTCGCCCCGTCGAATCAGATGGGCAACGATACGATCGTGGCGTCGGGCCAGACCACGCAGAACAACAACGTCGCAGTCGACGGAGGTTACAACAGCGACGACGCGCTCGGCACGAGCTCGGGCGCGCAGGTGCGTGTGCCGCTCGAATCGATCCAGGAATTCCAGGTGATCACCAGCATGTACGACGCCGAGTTCGGCCGCGCGAGCGGCGCCGTCGTCAACGCGGTCACCAAGGTGGGTACGAACCAGTTCAAAGGAGTGCTGTTCGGGTACTCGGCCAACAACGCTCTCACCTCGATGGATTTCTTCGTCAAGCAATCCCAGGGTACGGCAAATCCTCTTGCCAAACCGACGACGACGAAACGCGAGTGGGGCGGCGTCATCGGCGGCCCGATCGTCAAGAACAAAGCGCACTTCTTCTTCAGCCTCGAGCGGCAGGTCGACGACCCGAACCGGACGCGCGTGTTCCCCACCCGGCACTCGCTCGATTTTTCGATCGCCGAGGATCGCACCGACTGGAACACGTTGATCCGCTTCGACCATCAGATCAACGCGAACAATTCCTGGGCGGTCCGGTGGCTGCGCGAGTGGGCACCGCAGTGGTACACGATCGGCAACCGTGTGACGAAGGAGTCGTACCAGGACGAAACGGATCTCGATCAGACGGCCGTCGGCACCTTTACCACCGTGCTCAGCAACACGCGCGTTAACACGGTGCGGGGCGCGAGAACGTGGGAGCACTGGTGGCACGGCAACGAGTGTTTCCGCGCGCAGGGGCCCAACGGTGGTAAGGAAGGATTTCCTTTTGGCGAAGAAACGACCGGCAACCAGGCGCTCTGCCCGCCGCAGCTGAACTACCCCAGCTTTCTCGCGCAGGCCAGCACCGAGGCGCAGGGCCCGTGGGATTCCAACTACCAGATCGAGGACGACTACTCGTGGTTCCTGCCCGGCAAGAAGGGCGACCACGACATGAAGTTCGGGTTCCGGTACAACTACACCGAGCTCCGGCGCGCATCGCAGATCAACATGAACGGCACGTTCACGTTCAACAACGATGCGGAGTTCAACGCCGCCGTTCCGAGCACGTACCCGGAGCGGTTCTCCATCCGGACGGGGCAGTTCAAGGAGTTCATCAAGGATCACACCTACGAGCTGTTCGCGCAGGACAAATGGCACGTCAGGCCGAACACCACGCTGAGCCTCGGCGTCCGCTACGATCTCGAGCTGATCCCGATAGACGAGACCGGCAACCCGCTGTTTTCGAATCCCAACGACTACCCCGTTGACAAGAACAACATCAGTCCGCGCCTCGGCTTCACGCACGCGCTCGACGACAACGCCAAGAACCTGATCCGGGGCGGATACGGGATCTTCTATAACCGCTCGATCCTCGGTGCCGTCGACGACGCGCTGGAGTTCGGCAAGTACACGAACTCGGTGGTGGTCATGTTCCCGACCGACTCCGTCGATCCCGGACCGGGCCGCGGGCAGATGCCCACCAGTCCGTTCCTCGTCAACGGTCCCATCGTCAATAGGACGCTGCTCGATCAGCTCTACCCGCCGGGAGCGCCCGTCAAGAACGACGGCACGGTCATTTTCGACTCGCCGAACCGGAAGCAGCCGTATGCGCACCAGCTCACCGTGGGTTACGTTCGGGAGCTCGCGGCGCAACTCGCCCTCCATGTCGACTACATCCACATGAAGAACAAGGACATGTTCCTGTCCCGCAACCTCAACCCGGCGCTGCGCGTGGACACCAGCCGCACTGGCGCGCTGACGCGGATCGATGCGTTCGGCGTACTGGGCGAGCCGTACAAGCAGGACGTATGGGTGCTGGAAAACCACGGCGACTCGGAGTACGACGGGCTCAACCTGTCGCTCGAGAAGCGCTATTCGCACAGCTGGTCCGGCCGGGTCTCCTACTCGCTCTCGAAGTCCCGGGGTACGGGTGAGAACCAGGCGGATCGCGATACGTTCCAGACGCTGACCGATCTCAACCTCGATCTCTATCGTGGACCGAGCAGCGTGGATCGCACGCACGTGTTCTCGATTGGCGCGAGGGCCGACATTCCGAAGACCCACGGGGCGAACGTCTCGACCACGATCCGCTACATGAGCGGCCCGCCGTTCACGATCTACAACAGCGGCGTGGACGTCAACCGCAACGGATCGCTCGACGATCCGGTGCCGGCCGGGACCTATAGCGGCGTGGCGTTGAACCACATGGAGAATGTCGCGTTCGACGGCAACCGCAACGGCGCGCGGGGACCTGATTACTTTCAGGCTGATGTCCGGGCCGGCTGGCGCGTTCCAGTCCACAACCGGCAGGCGCTCGAGCTCTTCCTGGATATCTTCAACATCACCAACCGGGCGAACTTCGAGATTCCCGTGCTGGCGAATCGAGACTTGCGCTTTCTGTCGACGAATTTCCTGGTGCTGACGAACCTGTACGGAGGCGGCGGCTTCCCACGGCAGGCGTACTTCGGCGCCAGGTACGTGTTCTGATCGAGACGGTATAAGTCAGGAGTCAGAAGTCAGAAGTTCAAATCGCTCTTGGCTTCTGACTTCTGACTTTACACTTCTGACTTCGTCGCGCTCTCAATCCTCGGATCGGGGACGAGCCACATCAGCGCGACCGTGACGTAAATGGCATCGGAAATCAACTGGTGCACGAACGCCATCGGGATCGCGACCATGTAGAGCGTCATCGAAACCCTTCCTTTCGTGTCATCGCCCACCGCAGCCGCAAGCTTTGACCCCGGCCCCTGATGGGCCTTGATCAGGTTCTCCAGGATCGTGAACGCGATCGCCGACATGAGCAGCACGACACCATAGGTCGCCGTCGGCAGCGGAGCGTTATGGTTCTCGCCCATCCAGCCCGTGGCGAACGGCGTGAGCGACAGCCAGAACAGCAGATGCAGGTTCGCCCAGAGGATGCCGCCCGTCACGCGGTCCGTCAGGTGGAGCATGTGATGGTGGTTGTTCCAGTAAATGCCGAGGAAGACAAAGCTCAGCACGTAGGTCAGGAAGACCGGCAGGATCGGCCGCAGCGCCTCCCAATCGGTGCCGTGCGGCACCTTCAGCTCCAGAACCATGATCGTGATCAGAATGGCGATGACGCCGTCGCTGAATGCTTCGAGTCGGGTTGTGCTCACGCTGACCAGTGTACGTATAATTTTTTGTTGCAATCCGCTGAAAAGGGGCCGTACTCCTTTTTCCGGACGTATCGGGCGAAAAGGTACCGCCCCCTTTTCTGGAGCCATACGATGAGGCACTATCGCTCGCTTTCGCTGATCGCTGCGCTGCTGGCTGCATTTGGAGCATCGTCGCTCGTCCGCACCGAACAGGCGCCGGTGCCGGCCATCCCGGGCGGTGGTCCGTTCGACGCGCTCCACTTTCGATCGATCGGGCCGGCGTCGATGTCGGGGCGCATCTCGGACCTCGCGGTGTATGAACCCAATCCTGCGATCTATTACGTGGGTACCGCACACGGCGGCGTGTGGAAAACGAAGAACAACGGCACCACCTTCGAGCCTCAGCTGCAGGACCAGGGACTGCTCTCGATCGGAGACGTGACCGTTTCACAGAGCAATCCGGATCTCGTGTGGGTCGGTAAGGGCGAATCGAACAACCGGCAGAGCACGTCGTGGGGCGACGGCGTCTACAAATCGACGGACGGCGGCAAGACCTACACGAACATGGGACTGCTCACATCCCGCGCCATCAATCGCATCGTGATCGACCCACGCAACAACGATGTCGTGTTCGTTGCCGCCACGGGCAATCTGTTCGGTCCCGGCGGTGAGCGCGGGGTCTTCAAGACGATGGATGCCGGCAAGACGTGGAAGCAGGTGCTGAAAGTCGACGATGACACGGGCGCGAACGATCTGGTGATGGATGCCCAGAACAACCAGATCCTGTACGCGTCGACGTATCAGCGCCGACGCACGGCATGCTGCATGAACGGCGGCGGACCCGGCAGCGGCATCTGGAAATCCATCGACGGCGGTGAAACGTGGACGCGGTTGAAGGGCAGTGGTTTACCCGACGGTCCGCTGGGACGGATCGCGCTCGATGTGTATCGGCGCCGGCCCAACATTCTGTATGCGCTCATCGAGGGACCGGCTCCCGCTGGTCGAGGCGGTCGAGGCGCGGCGGGACCGGCGAGCGAGGAAACACAACCGCCGCCGCAACCGGGCGGAGGGCGCACGAATCTTGCGACAACCGTGACGCCGACCAGCGCGACCGGTCTGTACCGGTCCGACGATTCAGGCGCGACCTGGCGCAAGGTCAACGACGAGAATCCGCGGCCGATGTATTTCAGCCAGGTGCGCATCGATCCTAACGACTCCGACGTGGTTGTGTACGGTGGCGTCGGTCTGCATTTTTCCAGCGACGGCGGCAAGACCGTGCACACCGACATCGCGGCGTCCACGCACGACGATGTGCACGCCATCTGGATCGATCCCTCGAACTCCAACCACGTCATCATCGGCAACGACGGCGGCCTCGCGGTGAGCTGGGATCAAGCGAAAACCTGGAACTTCCTGCCGAACCTGCCCGTCGGGCTCTTCTATCACGTCAGCGTCGACAACGCGACGCCGTACAACATCTGCGGCGGCATGCAGGACAACTACAGCTGGTGCGGCCCGAGCGCGGTGCGCGGCGCCGCCGGCATCGCCGGCTTCCACTGGATGACGGTGCAGGGCGGCGACGGCTTCGTCGCGCTGCAGGATCCGTCGGACTTCCGGATTGCGTACAGCGAATCGCAGGACGGCAACATGGTTCGCATCGATCGCATCACCGGCGAGACCGTCACGATGCGTCCGATGGCCGGCCCGGGAGAAGCGCCGATCCGGTGGAACTGGGACACGCCGCTCATCATGTCTCCGCACAACGCGAGCATCATCTACGCTGCGGGCAACAAGG
>JBKPDW010000379.1:0-17327 GCA_046728115.1 Acidobacteriota bacterium
CGATGTACAAGGGGCCATTCAGATCATTGAGGAACAGCCTCGAGGCACCACCCGGCTCCTCGCGAAGGGAATTCACGCGCGCGAGCAGTCCGTCGGTCTGGCCCTTGCCTTCGAGGAGACCGGTGATCGGCAGGGCGGCATAATCCACGACTTCGAGGGTGCCCCCTGTCGACGCCGCGACGGCGGCGCAGGTAGTCAGGAGCACTACGGCGCTGACACTCCGCCAATGCATGATGTTGGATGATACCCGAGCTCCGATCCATCGAATTGAAACGGACCGGTTGTGCGTCGTTTTTTATGACTTTCGCGGTGACGCACACATTGACAGCGTAGTTCACGGTACGATATATCGTCTCACCTAATGAAACGGCCGCGGAAACGTGCCGCTGCCACACGCTACACGGTCGACGCGGCGGCGAAGGCTCTGGAACTCCTGAGCGTGTTTTCGTTTCGCGAGCCGCGGTTGTCCCTCGCCGATCTCGGGAGCCGCACTGGCATTCCCCGTGCCACGGCCTTCCGCCTGCTTTCGACGCTCGAGCAGGCCGGGTTTCTCGCGAAGGTGCACGGTGCCTACCAGCTCGGAATCAAGTGCTTCGTGCTCGGCAACATCGTCGCCGGTGGGCTCGACCTGCGCGAGACGGCGCATCCGCATCTGTCGGCGCTGCGCGATGCGACCCACGAGACAACGCAGATTGCGATCCTCGATCACTGGCAGGTGGTGTATCTGGAGCGCATGCTGTCGCCGCTGCCGGTAGGATTCATGCGATCGCGTGCGGGGGCGATTCTCCCGGCGTACTGCACCGGGCTCGGCAAGACGCTGCTGGCCTTCCGGCCCGAGGCCGAAGTGCGCGCGTGGGTGGCGACGCAGAAGTTCACGGCGCTGACGCCGCGCACGATTACGTCGGGGACGCGGCTGCTGAAGGAACTGCGCCTGACTCGCGAGCGCGGGTACGGGCTCGACGAAGAGGAGCGCGAAAAGGGTGTCTGCTGCGTGGCAGCCCCGGTTCGCAATCACACCGGGGACGTCGTTGCCGCCATCAGCGTGGCGGGGCCGACGCACCGCATGCCACGCGCGCTCGTCGGCAGTGCGATCGCCGCGGCGGTCGTCGCGGCGGCGCGCGCGATTTCCGTTGATCTGGGAGCTGTCGAAGAAGTGCAATCAGACGATCTAATCCGCGCCGGTTCGCCGGCACATGGAGGACGAAGGTGAAAAGAGCGGCTGTGGGTTTCTTGGCAGCGGCGTGTCTCGTTCCCGTGTCGCTCGTGGCGCAAGCCGTGACCGGCACCATTCTCGGCGCCGTCACCGATACGACCGGCGCGGTCATGCCCGGCGTCACGGTGACGCTGACGAATGCCGGCACCGGTCTGGTGCGCGTGGTCGTGACGGATTCGAACGGCGAGTACACGGCGCCGTCGCTCCCGACCGGCCGGTACGTCGTCAAAGCGGAGCTGCCGGGCTTCAAGACCGTGACCGTGCCCGACGCCGACCTCGGCGTCGATCAGAAAATACGCATCAACGTCAAACTCGAGGTGGGCGCCGTCGAGGAGTCGGTGACAGTGACCGGCACGTCCCCCATCGTGCAGACCTCCACGTCCGAGCTGGGAACGACGGTTGGAGAGGAACAGATCAAGACGCTGCCCCTCAACGGCCGCAACTTCGTCAACCTCACCCGTACCGTTCCCGGCGTCGTGCGCGGTATTCCGGGGGCCAACATAGACGGGGCAGGGAGCCTGGCCTGGCGCGCATCGGCATCCTTCTCGGCGAACGGCCAGCGGCCGCGCGACAACAACTACATGCTCGATGGCGTGGACAACAACGAAACGTGGCTGCAGACGGTCGTGCTGTTCCCGAGCGTCGACGCGCTCGACGAGTTCAAGCTGCAGACCAGCACGTATTCCGCCGAGTTCGGCCGCTCGCTGGGCGGCGTCGTGAACCTGCAGATCAAGTCGGGCACCAACGTGACGCACGGCAGCGGCTTCGAGTTCCTGCGCAACGACGCCTTCGATGCGAACAACTTCTTCAACATCCGCGCCGGGCGCGAGAAGCCCGACTTCAGCCAGCATCAGTTCGGCGGGACCTACGGCGGCCCGATCGCCAAGGACAAGAGCTTCGTGTTCTTCGACTACCAGGGGTATCGCGTCAGCCAGGGTGCAACGTATCTGTCGACCGTGCCGTCGGCGAAGATGCGTGCGGGCGACTTCTCGGAGCTCAATCGCGTCATCTACGACCCGATTACGCACCTGCCCTTCCCCGGCAACGTCATCCCGCAGGCGCGCTGGGATCCGGCCGCGCAGAACATCCTCAACCAGCTGATCCCCGAAGCGAATACGGCCGGCACCGTGAGCTCCACGGGGCAGACGATCCAGAACTATCTGATCAACCCGACGATCGAACGACAGGACAATCAGATTGACGTCAAGGTCGATCACCAGCTGCTGGCGAACAACCGGTTCTTCACGCGCTACAGCTATCAGAAAACGCATCGCGTGCTGCCGGCGACGCTGCCGCACGGCGACGCCGGCTTCACCTTCGGCGCCGGCGACGGCAACATCAAGGCGCAGGGGCTGGCGTTCAACGACACACACACCTTCGGCTCGAACCTGCTGAACGAATTCCGCTTCGGGTGGAGCTCGATCAAATTCTTCATGACGCCTGTCGACTACGGGCAGAACGTGGCGCAGAAGGTTGGCATTCCCGGCGTGAACCTCGGCGACACCACGTCGGCGATGAGCCAGATCATCTTCACGACCACAACGGGCGGCGGCAACGGTTCGAGAAACCTCGGGTCGAACGGCAACCAGCCGCTCATCACCAACCAGAACGACTTCCAGATCTTCGACAACGTCACGAAGGTGATGGGCAAGCACACGATGAAAGTCGGCGGCAGTTTCACGCACCGCTCGCGCGAAATCCTGAACGCCGACACCATCGTCGGCCGGTTCGACTTCACCCAGAACCAGACGTCCAATTGCGCGGGCATCACGAGTGGCTGCACCTTGCTGGCCAACAGCGGATTCGACGTCGCCAGCTTCCTGCTCGGCTACGCCAGCAATGCGAGCCGGACGCTCTTCGATCCGGGCACGTATACGGAGCTGCGGCCCGAATTCGCCGCCTATTTCCAGGACGACATCCGGGTGACGGCCCGGTTGACGGTCAACGCCGGACTCCGTTGGGACATGTACGTGCCGTGGGTCGAAGAAAACGACAAGCAGTCGAACTTCGACGTCTCGACCGGGCGGTTCGTCGTCGCCTCGGACGACGCGACGATCAACGGCGTCGAAGTCGGACGGTACCTGCAGACGTATTCCAAGACCGACTTCGGCCCGCGCCTTGGCGCCGCGTACGACCTGAACGGCGACGGCCGCACGATCATCCGCGGCGGCTACGGATTGTTTTGGAACTTCACGCCCGGCGGCACATCCTCGTCGAAGGCGCAGAACCAGCCGTTTCTCCAGGCGCAGGCCCAGACGACGAGCCTGGGGACGAACATCATCCTGTCGAATGGTCTCCCTCCGCCGCCCGGCGTGCATCCTGAGCTTCCGCCCACAGGGAACACGCGGTCGGCGTTCCTGACCGACTTCCGCGACGCGCATGCGCACAACTTCAACGTGAACGTGCAGCGGCAATTCGGCAGCAACTACATGGTGGAGGCGGCCTATTCGGGTTCGCGCACCAGGGATGCGGCCCTGAAGGTCGATCTCAACCAGGCGACGCCCACCGTGGGCGTAACCGATCCGAATGTCAACCGGCCCTTTGCCGCGGTCTCGCCGGCGCTTCGCACCGTGGGCGCGTTGTCCAGCACGGGATATATCGAGTACAACGGCCTACTGATCAAGTTCCAGCGCCGGTCGGCCAACAACTTCTCGTTCCTGAACTCGTACACGCTTGGCCGCGCGATCGATCTGAACTCGGACAACGATGGGACGGTAACGCTCACCGACATCTTCCATCCCGAGTACAACCGCGGACCGGCGGACTACGACGTGCGTCATACGTTCAGCTCGAACTGGATTTACGAGCTGCCGTGGGCGGCGCAGCGCGCGTATGGCGGCTGGCAGGTCAGCGGCATACTCTTCATCCGGTCGGGACTCCCGATCACAATTACTCAGTCGCAAAGCATGCTGTCGACCGGCATCACCAACAACCGTCCAAACACGATTTGCGACCCGAAGTTGTCCGACGCGACGATCGACCGATGGTTCAACACCGCATGCTTCCAGCAGGTAGCCGACACGACCGGGACGTTTGGAAATACCGGACGCAACTCGGTGCGCGGGCCGGGTCAGTGGAACGTCGACGCTTCGGTCATCAAGAACACCAAGTTCGGGCACGTGATGTCGGAGCTCCGGCTCGAGATCTTCAACCTGTTCAACCACAACCAGTTTGCGAATCCGAACAGCGTCTTCGGCAACTCGGCGTTCGGTACCATCTCGGCGCTGGTTGCGAGTCCCTCGTGCGCGACGTGCGGCACGACAGAGCGGCAGATCCAGATGGCGGTGAAGTTGCGGTTTTAAGGCCTTCAGATGCCGGGGTACTACGGTGCTAGGTGCTACGGTTCCGAGGTGCTGGGTGCGGGGTGCCGATGTGCTGAGTGCCAAGTGCTGGGTGCTGGGTGCTGGGTGCCAAGTGCTGGATGCCAGGTGCCAAAGTGCTGGATGCCAGGTGCCTCTTGCCAAGGTGCCGCGTGCGACGAGAATCGCACGTGGCGCTTTACAGATGAGCACCATGTCACCCCTCACCATCTGTAGCACGGTGGCACTGAGCACAATGGCAGCTGGCGCCATTGCACGATGCACCGTGGCACCGAGCACCGTGGCGAGCACCGTGGCACCGAGCACCATGGCACTGTGGCACCAAAGCACGCGGCACCGCGCATCGCGCGATGGCACCGAGCACCATGGCACGATGGCACCGTGGCACCAAGCACCATAGCACCTTGGCACCGAAGCACTCGGCACCGCGCATAGCGCGATGGCGCGATGGCGCGATGGCACGATGACTGGCACTGGAGCGGCTACCGTCGCTTGGGGATTAATCGGCGCTGGCGATATCGTCCGGAAACGCGTTGCCGGAGCGTTGCGGCATGCTGCGCTGAGCAAGCTGGTTGCCGTCAGCCGCGCGCGTGCGGAGCTGGCCGAATCGTTCGCGAACGAGGTCGGTGCCCCGCGGTGGTACCGTGACTGGCGTGCGCTCGTCGCCGACGAGGAGCTGGATGCCGTTTACATTGCAACCCCGGTCCATCTCCACGCGGAGCAGACGATTGCGGCCGCCGCCGCCGGGAAGCACATTCTGTGTGAAAAGCCGATGGCGATGACCGCGGCCGAGTGCGACCGCATGATCGCGGCCTGCCGCGCGCACGACGTCACCCTCGGAATCGCCTACTACCGCCATTTCTATCCGGTGGTGACACGAGTAAAACAGATCATCGCATCGGGCGACATCGGTGAACCGGTGTTCGCCCAGTTGAACGCCTTCGAGTCCTTCGATCCCCCACGCGATGATCCGCGGGCGTGGCTGCTGCAGCCTTCCATGTCGGGCGGCGGACCGATGATGGACTTCGGCTGTCATCGGATCGAAGTGCTGCTCAACCTATTTGGGTGCGCGGTCCGCCAGACTGCCAGTGTGACCGCCAACGTCGTCTTCGATCGGCAGGTGGAGGATACTGCTGCCGTCCTCCTGCGCTTCGAGTCGGGTCCGTGCGCGGCCGTTGTGGTGACGCATGCCTCGTACGAGCGTCAAGACACCCTGCGGGTGTTCGGCACGCGCGGGGCGATCCATATCGACGACTTGAACGCCGGCACCGTGCGGGTGCGCGCCGGCGCCGAGTGCGTCGAAGAGCATCCGCCAGCCGCAAATGTTCATATTCCGCTCATCGAGGATTTCATCGACGCGGTGCGTACGGGCCGCGAGCCGGCCGTCACCGGAGCCACCGGACGGGCCGTGGCTGACATCGAGGATGCCATTTATGCTGTCGCGCCGTCAGGTCGTTAAAGCGATCGGCTCGGTCGGAGGTGTGCTGCTGACCGGGCGGTTCGCCGCCGCGCAGACACCGCAGCCACCTGGACCGCCGAGCACGGTAACGATCCCGCCGCGCGACTTCGGTCCGAACGCGCCGCCGACCACCTACTTCACCGATCCCGACATCGTCGTAGTGGATCCGCTCTTCGGCGCCTACGTTCAGCGAAATTCGGCAATCACGCGCCTCTGGACCGGCGGCCTGTGGTGCGAAGGGCCCGCGTGGTGCGGGCAAGGACGGTATCTGGTCTGGAGCGACATCCCCAACGATCGCCAGCTTCGCTGGCTCGACGACGACAATCGCGTAACTGTGTTCCGGCACCCGTCCAACAACTCGAACGGCAACACGTTCGACTTCGAAGGGCGCCAGCTTTCGTGCGAGCACCTCACGCGGCGCGTCGTTCGTTACGAGCACGACGGCAGCGTCACCGTTATCGCGGATGCCTACGACGGCAAGAAGCTCAACTCACCGAACGATGTAGCCGCGCACCGCGACGGCAGCTACTGGTTTACCGATCCGCCGTACGGGCGCAGCCTGTACGAAGGACAGCCCGAACCTCGCGAGCTGCCGACCGGGGTCTATCGCGTGGACAAGAGCGGCAAGATAACGCAGGTCGTAACCGAACAGCAGGTTCCCGATCCGAATGGAATCGCCTTCTCTCCCGACTACAAGAGGCTGTATGTCGTCAGCACTGGCAAGGGACCGGGCGATACCGGGCCGGGCGGCAACGGCGACATGTTTGCGCTCGACGTAAACCCGGACGGGACGACGTCCAATCCGAAGCGATTCGCGGACTTCATGATCGACGGCGTGAAATGCTCGCCCGATGGCGTGCGCTGCGATGTGGCCGGCAACGTGTGGTGCTCGAGCAACGCCGGCCGCACGGTCGGCTACAACGGCGTTACCGTCTGGACGCCGCAAGGCAAGCTGATTGGCCGCATCCGCCTGCCCGAGGTATGCGCGAATCTCTGTTTCGGCGGACCCAAGCGCAATCGCCTCTTCATGGCCGCGAGCCAGTCGCTGTACGCGGTATACGTCAACACGCAGGGCGCCGCTCCGGGTTAGAGCGTTTTTTCGGATCCGTGTAGCACGCGGTGATGGCTGTCCGTCCTTAGGTACCTCGTGCTTCGTGCCTGGTCCGTCCACGAGTCCAGGGTCCAATAGTGCTGGTCCCCCTTGGCGGCGTGATGCGCCGCCAGGACGCGGAACCGGGTGAAGCGAACGCTGCCGACGGCCTCGCATTCGGGGGCCTTCTGCGGACCGCGTTTGAACGAGCGTGATCGGCGGAAGACGATAAAACGCGAGCCGAGGGCTGCTCAGCCGCGTCGATCGAGGAGGGTCACGCGATCCGGCGAATTACCGAATTCAGACCTGTTCGTGCGGCATGCCGGTCGCATCACATCGACGCGCCCATCGACAGACGCGCCCGAGGGCGCGTTTTACCACGCTCGTTCCCCGCGGGCGGCAGAAGGTCCGCGAGTGCGAGGCGGCGATCGCTTGTGTTGACCGCATTGGGCCGGGGGCAGACACGGCCCCAAGGCGCGCGCAAGGCCCAAAAGCTGACGCTACACGGAACTGAAATACGGAATAGGAGTTTCTGCACTGGTTACGACAGCGCGTGGTCGATCGGAAACGGTCGTCCCGACCACGTTTTCGCCGACGGTCAGGGCTCGGTGGCGGCCGACCAGAACGGGTCGGACGCCGGCAGGCCGAGCGGCAGCAGGCCGACGGCGCACAGGTAAAGGCTTCCCGCTGAGATATACGGCTCACCGATGTTCGGCTGATGACCGCAGAAGCCGATGCGCAGCCAGCCGTTCGAGTCGAAGGTGTCCCGCGCATCCATCGTTCGACGGATCATCATGGTGAGCGCGGCTCGTACTTGCGGAGGCGTGATGCCCTCGGGAAGCCGGTGTCGCAGTGCCGCTCACAATCCACCTTGTCGAGCTGCTCGCGACAGCTCCGGTTGAACATCTGCGAGCGTGGACAAGCCACGTCACCAATCGGCTACGATACTGCCGGGGATCGAAGCTGGGAAGATCTTCACCGCCGATTCGAGGAGATGATGCGTAAGGTGCCTATTTGTGCAGTCGCCGCGATCCTGACGGCGCAGCTGTACGGTGCCGCCGGACAAGAGGCGGCGCAACCGGAGCGGGGTGAGCAAATCCTGAATGCGTCCTGCACGACGTGTCACGACACGAGACCCATCGACACACAGGCGCTCGACGAGGCTGGGTGGACCAAAGAAGTCAAGACGATGATCGAGAACGGCGCCGAGGTGAAGTCCGAGGACATGCCGCCCTTGATCGACTATCTCGTCAAGTATCACGGACCGCTGCCCGACGGACCCGGCAAGGAGCTCGTGCTGAACATCTGCACGCAGTGCCACGACCTGCAGCGTGTGCGGCGGACGCAATTGAGTCCCGAAGGATGGTTCGAGATCCTCGAGACGATGCTGAACGAGGGAGCGCCTCTATCGGAGAAGGACCTTCCGATCGTTTTGCGGTATCTGGCCAGAAATTTCAGACAGTGAAACGAAGTGTCACGTCTCAAGTCTCAAGTCTTGCGAAGCGAGACGCCTGCGCCGTGAGCCTTCAAACTTCTGACTTCTGACTTCTGACTTCTGACTTCTGACTTCTATCTCTCCTTCCTCCCCGTTCGTTCCTGACACACCTCGACGACGCAAATCGATTCGATCACGCGATTGGGGGGCGGCACCGGCAGACCGCGCTCGGTCATCATCTTTCGCAGCAGGGCGGCCGTTTCAGGGCGCTGCACCGCCGACTGTACGCCCACGCGGACGAGGCCATCAGCGTAGTCGAGCGCCTGCCACGTGTGACCGGAGATGGCCGAGACGTTGGTGTCGGTGTCGCGGCTGCCGCCGTCGCGCGTGTCGAGCTTGGCGCCGCGCGCTACGAGCATCGAGACGACATCGTTGCGACCCTTCAGCGCCGCGCCCATGAGCGCGGTACGCCCTTCCCGATTGGCCCAGTTGGGATCGAGGCCGAGGTCGAGCAGCATCCGCATCGCCTCGAAGTTCTCCTTCGCCGACCGCTCGTAGGTGACGCCTTCCACCCAGCCGATGCCGCCGCACGCGGTGAGCGCGCTGTCACCGTTGTCGCTCACCAGGAATGGATCAGCGCCGTAGTCGAGCAGCAGCTGCATCAGCGCCGTGTCGCTCGATTGCGCGGCGCGGACGAACGGCGTCGCGCCGGCTTCATAGAACCACTGCATGGTGAAGATGGTCCGCGTGAGCGTGTTGTCCTTCGCGCGCGGGTTGGGATCGGCGTCGTGGTCGAGCAGGAACCTGATGAACTGGAGGTGATCCAGATCCGGCTTCGGCACAGGATAGTCGCCGCCTTCGATGTTGCGGTTGTCCGTTGCCAGGTAGAGTGGCGTCCATCCGCCCTTGTTGGCGATGTTCGGATTCGCGCCACGCTCGATCAGAAACTGCGCCAGCTTGTAGTGGCGGTTATTGGTCGCGGTGAGCAGCGGCGTCCAGCCGTACTCCGTGGTTTGATTGACGTCCGCGCCAGCATCGAGGAGATTTCTGGCAGATTCGAGATCGCCTTCTCGCGCCGCGAACACGAGCGCCGTCAGGCCGCCGCCGCCGGTGCCAACGAGTCCGGCAATGATCACGTCGGTATCGTCGGCCTCGACTGGCGCCGCGGCGTCGGTGGTCGCCGGGGCCGGGGATTGCGGCGGCGCCGTCGATGCCGGCGTGGGGGTTCCAGCGGCTGCCGCAGCGCCGGCGGCCGGCTGTGCGGCGGTCGCTTCCGGCGGGCCTGCAAGGTCCGCTCGCCGAGTGTTCAGCAAACGGAATCCGATATTGATCTTCATGCCGTGCGCGACTTCGTACTCGAGCTGCTGTTCGTAGGTCCGTCCGGCGGCGATCGCCTCGGCGTAGCGCCGCTGCGCGTCCTTCACGGCGGCAGTGTTGACCCGCGGCGCCATGTAGTTGCGCGGCAGACCCGCCGGTCCCGATCTGGCGCTGTGGTCGGCGCCAATCTCGAGCAGCATCTTCACCGCCGCCGGGTGGCCCTGTTCGGCGGCCCACATCAATGCAGTCGTTCCGCGCAGCTTCTCCTTCGCGTTGACATCGGCGCCGGCTGCCACGAGCATCTTGATCGCCGGCGGATTGCCGTTCCGCGCCGCTAACATCACCATCGTCTCGCCGTTGGCCAGGTGCTGCTTCGCATCGGCGCCGGCCTTCAGAAGCCGTTCAATCATCGGCGCGTTGCCGTACAGCGATGCCATGGCGAGCGGCGTGAAGCCTTCACGGTTGGCCGCGTCGACCTTCGCGCCGGCCGCGATGAGTTGGTCCGCACTGTCGAGATCGCCGCGGTAAACCGCCCAGTGCAGCGCGGTCGCGCCGTCGATTTGTGGAGCGTTGACATCGGCCTTCTGCTGGAGGAGCGTGCGGAGGGTGGCGGTGTCGCCTTTCATGACCGCGTCGGCGACATCGCTTTTGCCCGCTGCGCCGCCAAGCGTCGCGGCCGAGAGCACGATGACCGCCGAGACGAAGATTCCGCGTCGTTTCATCTATTCCCTAACCCTAAAGCTTGGCCAGCCGGTCCGTGCTGTCACCCTGGCTGTCCTTGTGAACCGCGAACATGTCCAGCACGCTCAGGAGCAGGTTGCCGGTCGTCACCGTCTTGCGCTCGTACGCAAGGTGCCGATTGCCCTCGAGCTTCCCGTTCGCCCCGCCGACGAGCACGTGCGGCACGTCGTAGTGCTGGTGCTGATTCGAATTGCCCATGTTCGTGCCGTACATGATGAGTGAGTGATCCAGCAGGGTGCCGTCGCCATCCCGCGTCGCCTTGAGCTTCTCGGCGAAATACGCCAGCGTCGAGACGTGGTAGCGGTTGATGTCCGCGTACTTGCGAATCTGGACCGGGTCTTCCTGATGGTGCGAGCCGCCGTGGAAGCTGGAGCTGACGCCGCCGTTCGGGAAGAGCTCGCTCCTGGGATACACGTAGCTGCGCGCGGTGAGATCGCGTGCGCCGAGCAGCGTCGCCACGCGCGTGATGTCGGCGCGGAAGGCGAGCGCGGTCAGATCGAGATGCAGCTTGATGTGGTCGTCGAATGATTCGGGGATCCCGGTCGGCAACGGCATCTCCGGCACGTCAGCGGTCGCCTTCGCGGCGATTTGAATCCGGCGCTCAATTTCGCGAATCTCGTCGGTGTACTGGGTGATGGTGCGGCGATCGGCCGCACCGAGCTCTTTGTTCAGGCTCGCGAGCTGCCCGAGGATCGAATCCAGGATGCTGCGGTTCTGACGCATGCGCGCCGCGCGCATCTCGGGCGTCGCGCCGCTTCCGAACAAGCGTTCGAACACCGCCTGCGGGTTGAGCTCCATCGGCAGCGGGCTCGTGTGCACGTACGGCTCGTTCGGCGGCGTCGGCAGCTCGATCCACGAGATCGAGTTCGTGTACGAGCAGCTGTAGCCCTCGCCGCAGTTGCTCGAGCTCGAGTTCGGATCTTCGCAGGCCAGCTGCAGCGACGGGAGCAGCGTCTCCTGGCCAATCTGCTGCGCAATGATCTGATCGATCGTCGGACTACCGACCGTCGCATCGGACCCCGCGGTCTTGCGGGGCTTGATCCCCGTCAAGTACGCGGCCGCAACCCAGTGATCCGATCCTGTCGTCCCTTCTGGAGGCTCGGCCGATTTCGACCAGAGTCCCGTCATGATGACGGTCTGGTCTTTCACCTTCTCGAGCGACTCCATGATGTAGGGGAGCTTCGCGGGCAACGGACCCTCGGCGGCCGGCTCCCAGTATCCCGGCGCCATCCCGTGGGGAAAGAACATGCCGACGAAACGCGGCTTGGGCGTCGCCGCCTCGGTAGCCGCGAGCGCGGTGGAGGCGGGCAGCATCGCGTCGACGAGCGGCAGCGCCAACGTGCAGCCAGCGCTCTTCAGGAATGTCCGCCGCGGAACGTGTCGCTTCGTAATGAACATAAACTACTTGGCTCCCTTGCCCCGGTCTCGACTCACGCTGTCGACGGTGTGGCTCGGAACAGGGTCGGCTATCTTCATGTTCATCTGAAAAGCCTTGCTGTTCACGACGCCCGTGACGAGCGCGGAGAAGCGATTCTGATTGCGCATGACGTCGCGGGTGATCGAGCGGACGAGTGGCATGTCCTGGTACTCGACACCCCGCCCGAGCGCGTACACCAGCAACTTTTCAGTCACCACCTCGATGAACTGTGTGGAATAGGTTTCCAGCCACTGGCGCAGCGCAACAGCTCCATCGATCTTCGTCCCGTCGTACAGCTGCCCCGTCGCGTCGACCGGTTTGTCGCCATCGATGCTGCGCCACAAGCCAATTCCATCGAAGTTCTCGAGCGAGAATCCGATCGGATCCATGAGGCTGTGACACTGAACGCAATCGGGTCGCACACGATGCTCCAGCATCTTCTGACGCATCGTCGGCTCGGCCGCGTTGCCGGCGGCGTCCGCCACGCGTGGTTTGAGCGGCGGCACGTCAGGCGGCGGATCCGGCGGGCTCACGCCGAGGATGTTGGTCATGATCCACTTGCCGCGCGTCACCGGCGACGTGCGTTCGGGCTTCGAGGTCGTCACCAGGAACGCACCCTTGCCGAGCAGACCGCGGCGCGCCTCCATGCCGGGACCGAGCGTCACCCGGCGGAACTGGCTGCCGTAGACGTTCGGTATGTCGTAGTGCTTGGCCAGGCGTTCGTTGACGAACGTGTAGTCGGCCGTCAGCAGGTCCAGAACGTTGCGATCTTCGCGAACGATGCTGTCGAAAAGGAGTTCGACTTCGCGACGCATGGCGAGTCGCAGCGGATCGTCGAAGTCCGGATAGACGAGCGGGAGGGGACCCGCGCTCTGCATGCCGCGCAGGTTCAGCCACTGACCGGCAAAGTTCGCGGTGAGCGACTGGGCGCGCGAGTCCTTCAGCATGCGGCGCACCTGCCGCTCGAGCATTGCGGGTTCCCTGAGTTTGCCCTGACTGGCGACGGTGATCAGCTCGTCGTCCGGGATGCTGCTCCACAGGAAGAACGACAGCCGCGACGCGAGATCGAGATCGCTGATGCGATAGGGCTGATTCGCCTTGACGTTGACGGGCTCGTTCTCGATGCGATAGATGAACCGCGGATCGGCGAGGATCCGCGCCAGCACCATCTCGACGCCGTGCTCGAAGTCGCCTTCCTTCCGGCCCGACTGGTAGAACTCCATAAACGCCTGGACGTCGGCGGCCGACGCCGGTCGTCTGAACGCCCGCGTCGCCAGGCTCGTCGTGATCTTCCTGGCGCACGCCGCATCATCGGTTGCGGCGGGGGGCCGGCACACGAAAATCCGCGCGCGCGAGGGCGACTCCTTCGCGGGCGCGGCATTGAACGGGCCTTCGATGCGGAGCGTGCCGACGTGCGGGAAGAAGGTGAATCCCGGCGTCGGCCCGGTCTGCACCGTATCGCGCATGAAATGCTGATCGAGATCCAGCACCGGCGCGAAGTTCGTCGCCGGGAACGTCGCCCCCACCCAGTGCGCACCGGCCGTGGTCTTGAAGCGGACACGCATCGGTGTGCCGCCGCGGCCGCCAAAAAATGCTTCAGGCCCCTGCTGCCCGCCGCCTGGCGGCAGACCGCGGCCGCCGCCCGCCGCTCCGCGGCCTGGCTGCGGCGCAGGAGCGCCCTCGCCTCCGCAATTGGCCTGCGGCGCGCCGAGCCGGCGACTGCCCTGCCAATCGATCAACTGCAGGCGCTCGCCGTCGAGCAGCAGTTCGAGCTTCTCGCACGGCACCGATCCGAATCCGGCCGGCGACATGTTGTCGCCGAAGATCGGCGTCACGGTCGCCGTGTACTCGCCATCGGAGGGGAACACGTGCTTTACGAGGATGCCGCCGCGCGTGCCGAACGGCAGCCCTTCGATGTGGTAGTCCTGCGACGTGTCTTCCGGGGTTCGGTACACGACGAGGCCGGGTGTGGTCGGCTCGCCCATGGCGAGGCGGCTGATCTTACCTGCCGCGATCACGTACGCTTCGACCAGCGTCGACGAGATGCCGAGCGCGCCCGCGATGTTGTCGAAGCCGTGTGTCGA
This sequence comes from Acidobacteriota bacterium, assembly GCA_046728115.1. Taxonomy (GTDB): domain Bacteria; phylum Acidobacteriota; class Vicinamibacteria; order Vicinamibacterales; family CAVVIG01; genus CAVSWN01. The sequence goes on from JBKPDW010000379.1 coordinate 14,077, forward strand.
GTCGTCAGACGGCAGATAGGCGCTCGGATCGACGTCGAGATCGAGGATGTCGCGGATTGCGTTGGCGTACTCGGTTCGATTGAGCCGATGGAGGCCAGGCGGCGGCGCGTAGGTGACGGCCGTGCGATCCAGTTCGTTTTCCAGCCACGTGACGAAGCCGTCGTAGGTGGCTTTATCGGGGCGCCGCGAGTTCGCCGGCGGCATCATGCCCGCCCGAAGCTTCCGCACGACCGATTCCCACTTGTCGGGATGCTCGCTGACCCGCGCCGGGTCCAGATCATCGAGCGTCAGCTTGCGGGCGGACTCCTGTCCGGCGGCCTTGGCGCGTTGACCGTGGCAGCCCACGCAGTACCGGTCCAACAAGGCGCGCTGCGGCGAGCTGGCAGATTGCGTGGGCGATGGCTGAGGAACCGTCGACGATGCGGCTGGGGGTGGCGGCTGAGAGCTCGAGGCACTGGCTTGTCCCAGTGCGACAGATAAAAGGGGCACGGTAACGGCGCACCCGAGAGCTAGCAATGTCTTCGTCATCAGTCGACGCTCCCGTCGGGCTGGGTCGTCCGTGGTCGATCGCGATCCGGTCCATGATAGCCGAGGAACCAATCTCCAAAGCGTCGCGAATTGTAACCTCATACATGACATGGCGCCGTTGGCCTCCTGACCCGACAGGAGTAGACTTCGGGCGGACAATGGTCCGGCGAGACAAGCTGGACGCAGATCCTCTAATCGGGAGGGTGCGCATGGCGAAGAGCATCCGGCCTGTCGGTCGCCGTCGATTCCTGCAAGGCGCCGCTGTTGGCGCCGCCGCTGCGCTGGCGGCGAAGACGGCGCCGGTCGCGGTAGTTCAAGCTCAAGGCGGGGCGCCGCAGAACCGCTCAGTTCCTCCATCGCCAGCCGACGCTCAACTGCTGGCCGACACGGCGCCGCCCACGCCGCGCGAAAATCCGCGCATCATCGAGCATCCCGCCTCCGACTTCATGGTCGACGTGATCAAGAGCCTCGGCTTCGAGTACGTCGGGGCCAATCCTGGATCGAGCTTCGAGGGGCTGCACGAATCGATCATCAACTACGGAGAGAACAAGCTGCCGGAGCTGCTGACGTGCTGCCACGAGGAGTCGGCCGTCGCGATGGCGCACGGCTACGCCAAGATCGAGGGGCGGCCGATGCTTGCGATTCTGCATGGCAACATCGGTCTGCAACACGCGTCGATGGCGATCTACAACGCCTACGCCGATCGCGTGCCCGTCTTCATCATCGCCGGCAACTGGCGCGACGCGGGGGCGCGCGCCAACGGCGTCAACTCGTATCACAGCGCCCAGGACATGGCGCTCATCGTTCGCGACTACGTGAAGTGGGACGACGAGCCAGGGTCGCTCGCCGCGTTCGCCGAATCGGCCGTACGCGCGTACAAGATCGCGATGACGCCGCCGATGGAGCCCGTCCTCCTCGTGCTCGATCACGACATGCAGGAGCGGGCGCTGGCGGCGGCGCCCGTGCGCATTCCACGGCTCACGATGCCCGCGTTTCCAGTCGGCGATCCAGGCGCCGTGCGCGAGGCGGCCAAACTCCTCCTCGCGGCCGAGAATCCGCGCATCAATGCCGGTCGCCTGGCGCGGACGCCTGAAGGGATCACGCGGCTCGTCGAGCTCGCCGAGCTCCTGCAGGCGCCGGTCAACGGCGGCGGCGACCGCGTGAACTTCCCATCGCGGCATCCGCTTGCCGGCACTGGCGGATCCGCGGCGGCGGACGTCATCCTGAACCTCGAGGTCCAGGGTGGAGGCGGCCCCGGATTCGTCGCGACGCAACGCGCGCCGAACGCGAAGACGATCAGCATCTCGTCGCTCGATCTGTTCATCAAGAGCAACCTGCAGGACTTCCAGCATCTGGCGGAGGTCGACATCGCGATGGCAGCCGACGCCGAGGCGACGCTGCCGTTGCTCATCGACGAGGTGAAGCGACAGCTGACGCAGGATCGCAAACGTGCGCTCGAAGCCCGCGGCGCAAAGCTCGCGGAGATCCACCAGCAGGCACGGAGCGCGGCGATGGAGACCGCGGCGTACGGATGGGACTCGTCGCCGATCAGCCTTGCGCGGCTATGCGGAGAGATCTGGGCTCAGATCGAGCACGACGACTGGTCGCTCGTGTCGTGGCAAGGGTTCATCAGCGGCTGGCCCGGGCGGCTGTGGAACATCGACAAGCATTACCACTACATCGGCGGCCAGGGTGCAGGCGCGATGGGGTACGGCGCGCCCGCGGCCGTCGGCGCCGCGCTCGCGAACCGCAAGCACGGGCGGCTGTCGATCAACATTCAGACCGATGGCGATCTCAACTACGCGCCGGGCGTGCTCTGGACCGCGTGTCACCATCAGATCCCGTTGCTGACCGTGATGCACAACAATCGCGCGTATCACCAGGAAGTGATGTTCATCCAGCAGATGTCGAGCCGCCGCAACCGTGGCGGCGATCGCGCACACATCGGGACGACGATCAAGGATCCCAACATCGACTACGCAAAAATGGCGCAGGCCTACGGCATGTACGGCGAAGGGCCGATCTCGAACCCGAAGGATCTTGCGCCGGCGCTCAAGCGCGCGGTCGAACGCGTCAAGAAGGGCGAGCCGGCGCTGCTCGATGTGATCACCCAGCCACGGTAGGACAGGGCAGCGAGTCAGGGATTAGGGTTGAGGGATAGGGATTAGGAGTATGCGATTTCGTGTGTGGGCCTTAACGTGGCTCGGTGTGGCTTCGTTCGGCATCTGCCTGTCCGCGCAAACCGCGCAGGCGCCCCCGCAGGCCCAGCCGGCCGCACCCGCGGGGAACGCGCAGGTCGGCAAAGATCTGTACGTGCGCTACAGCTGTTATGCCTGCCACGGCTACGACGGCCACGGCGGCGCCGGCGCGCGGCTCGTCCCAATGCGCATGACGGCCGATCGCTTCACGGCCTACGTACGCAATCCCCGCGGACCTCAGATGCCGCCCTATACCACCAAGCTGCTTGCTGACGAGCAGCTCGCGGACGTGTGGACGTACATCAAGAGCCTGCCCGTATCACCGGATGCCAAGGACATCCCGCTGCTTGCTCGCATCATGAGCGGGAAGTAGTTGACGTCGACAACGAGAGGAGCGTTCATGAAGCGTGCGCACAGCGGTTTCATTGCCTTCGGCCTTATCGTGGTCGCCGTGTCGCTGGCGCGGGCGCAGGGCGCCCCGGCGGCGGGACAGCAGCAACCACCGCCGCTGACCAACCTGCAGGT
>JBKPDW010000380.1:0-10900 GCA_046728115.1 Acidobacteriota bacterium
AATAAGCGCCTCGCGTAAGACCATCACCAATGGATCGTTTCCCGACAAGAACACTGCGTGAGTATCGAGCGCCTTGTCGTACTTCTTGGTCGCGATGTTCAACCCGACCAACGTCTTTCCCGCGCCAGGAACGCCCGTTACGAACGCAATGATCTTGACCTTGACGGCTCGCGCTTCGTCGATTAATGCCTCGATTCGACGCGAGGTCAACGCCAGATTCCGCGCGCCCGCATCACTGCGGGAGATCTCGTCGACCGAATGTTGGGCGTACAACGCTCGTGCGGCTTCGATGATCGTCGGCGTTGGCTTGTAAGGCGCTTGCGCCCATGCGATCGGATCGATCGACACACCTGTAACCCGCCTGATGCCATCATCGAGCAGCTGCCGCAGGCCCGCGGCGTTCGACAGCGCCGGCGGGAATACGTTGTCGATAAAGGGCTCTCCGAGACCTGCCTCCGAATGGGCGGCCTGTGTCGCGATGAGGATTGGGACAATCGACGCGTCATGGCTGGCGCGATGGAAGTATTTCAAGTCGAGGGCATAGTCCCAAACCTGATTTCGATGATCGCGGGTGTAATCGGTTGCGCCGACTTTGAACTCGAGAACGAAAACGATTGGTCCCACGATCACGACGGCATCGATCCGACTTCCGATTCGCGGGACGATGAACTCCATCAAAACGAACCCGCTGAGCCCATCCAACGACTGCTGAAGGGTGGCGATTTGAACGAGCCAGGCGTCGCGCTGCGCCAGTTCCGTGTCGAATTCGGTGTGCTGCTGAATGTGGCCGAGGATGGCCGTCGGACTCGTCGCGCGGAATCGATCGATAGGACCTAAGTAGTACGCCGCCGGCGGCATGCGGCGTCGAGTTTACCCGATGGCGGTATACGCGCCGATGCTCAAGCCGGGAGATTCGAACGAGGAAGATTGTGCGGCGTTGCGCAAGGCCTTGAGCGATTCCGAAGAAGACGTGAAGGCCGGCCGACTTGTCGATGCCGATGTGATCCTCAGACGGCGGGTAGCGTCAGGGTAGTTGCTGCCGGCCTGTTCGACCCGACCGTCGAGGGGCGAGAGAGCGCTGGAACGTTCTCGATGGTGCGGTAGGACCGGATTTGAAGGACCGGTCACTCGGTCAAAAACCGAGTGACCCACCAACTTAATGAGAAAACGTCGGTCGAAAAAGCAAAGAGGCCAGATTTCCTAGTAAATCTGGCCTCTCTTCAATCTTGAATTGGTCGGGGCGAGAGGATTTGAACCTCCGACCCCTCGGTCCCGAACCGAGTGCTGTGGTGAACGTTGCCGAGGAATTCACGCAATCCCGCTCCGTCTTGGTAACTGTGGCGGCAACCAGAATGACCACTTTTCAGGCCGATCCCCTTCCAGTCTTCCCTTTCGCGTCTTCCACTCGTGAACGTGCGACGCGTTCGGCGTGCGCAATCAGGCTCACGCCACTTTCCGATCGCCTGACTCCGGATTCGAGCGGATCGCGCCTCGACCGTGCGTCATCGCGAGCAGCCGATCCACAAGTGGCAAGTGCCAGTCCAGGTTTCGCAAGTGGCTTGCCGAGCCATCGCCAACGATGTTCGTGAAGCGGCGTTCAGCCGGCATGCTGATCGGATGGTCGAAGCCTCGGTGTCACGTCGCGTCAACCGATATCGGCAATGATGCGGAAGACGATGCCGCGCGACACGCTTTGCCCTAATGGGCCAAATAGGCCATAATGGCTACATGGCAACGATGACTGTCGCCCAGGCCAAGAACCACTTTTCGGATGTCCTTCGCCGTGCCGAGTACGGCGGCGAGCGGGTGGTGGTCGAACGTCACGGGAAGCCCGTTGCTGCAATTGTCTCCACCGACGATCTCCGCCAATTGGAAGCCGCAGAGAATGTCCTGGATCTGCGCGATGCGCGAGCTGCCCTTGCCGAGGCGAAGGAACAGGGGACGATTCCTCTCGACACTGTTCTTCGGACACACGGCTTAGCTCATCTCCTCGTCCAGCAAGAACCGGCGGTGGTGCGGCGACCTCGTGCTCGGAAGAGCCGTCCGCGGGTGAAGCGTACCCGTAAGGCATCGCGAAACCAGCGGCGACGGTAACGGCTTGTGGCCGGGTACCATGTCGTCGTCACGCCCGCGGCGGACCGCCAACTGCGCATTCCGGCCATGATGAACGCCCGTTCCGGCCATTGTGAACGCCGATTCCGGGCAAGCCGTACACTCGTCGGAGCGGAGCGACGACGGCAGTGGGTCTCGGAATCCTCCTCAGAAAGTGGGCCGGGTCATCTTACGGCCTTTGTTCTGTTCGTCACAGTAAATGAGTACGCCTGTGGGGCGTGTGGACGCGTTCTATGCGTCCAACGACCTTGTGGGAAACGCGTTCTGGGCGTTTTCCACAGGTCGGGCACGATCCACAGGCTGCCGCGCGTGAGCAAGGCGCTGGCGTCCTGAGCTCGACGGTTCAGGATGCCGGAGGAACGACGATCGCACGCCGCGTCGACCTGCAGCACCCCTCGACGATCACCGCCCATCATGATTTCCCTTTGCCTGGGCGCCGCGTCTCCGGGTCGCGCATCGTCGGCCCTTTCAGCGTCAGCTTGTGCGCACGATGAATCAGCCGGTCGCAGATGGCATCGGCGACGCTCGGCTCGCCAATCGCCGCATGCCACGCCGTGGGCGGCAGTTGACTGGCCACGAGCGTGGACCGGCGTTCACTGCGATCTTCGATCACCTCCAAGAGATCGCGCCGTTCGGCATCGGTGAGCGAGGCCAAGAGCCAATCGTCGATCGCCAGGAGATCAAGCTTGGCGAGTTTCGCGAGGAGCCGCGCGTACGACCCATCGCCGCGACTCACGGCGAGCTCATGAAGCAAGCGCGGCGCCCGCACGTAGGTCGCCGTGAAGCCGTGCCGGCACGCGCTCTCGACAAACGCGGACGCTAACCAGCTTTTGCCGATCCCGGTGGGGCCGGTGATCAAGAGATTGTGGTGATCGCGAATCCACGCGCCGGTGCCGAGACTCAGGACGACGTCGCGGACGAGGCCGCGCGGCGTCGTGAAATCGACGTCCTCGAGGGACGCGGGATACCGCAGGCACGCATTCCGCAAGCGTTGCGTGAGACGCCGTTGCTCGCGGGCGGTCCATTCGGCGTCGACGAGCAAGCCGAAGCGATCCTCGAAATGCAGCTCGGCGTGCGGGGCCGATCCGCGTTGCTGCTCAAACGCCTGCGCCATCGCGGAGAGATGCAACGCGTGCAGTTTCTCAATCGTGGGCTGGGTCAGCATAAACCTCCTCGTAGTAGCTGGCGCCGCGCAGATTCTCGTGCGTCAACGCCGGACGCGCAGGCGGCTGGTCGAGCGGGAGCCGATCCTGCTGGTGGTTGAGAATGTGCTCGACCGTGCGGAAGCGATAGGAGCGCAGACGCTCGGCGCGCTGGCACGCGGCCTCCAACCGGTCGGCGCCATGCGCGCGCCCGAGGCGCATGAGGCCGAGACAGGCGCGGTACCCCTGCTCGGGATGCGGCCGCCGTTCAAGTAGCCCGGTGACGAACCGGCCGGTGGCGGGCCCGGTCTGTTCAGCCCAGGCGATCAGCCGCGAGGGCGTCCACTCCGCGTGGGCCCGATGCGCGCGGGGCATGTGGGCGACGTGCGTGGCATACCGGCCGCGGCCGGTCAGTCGGGCGTGCGTGGCGACGGGGCGATTGTTGAAGAAGACTTCGACGGTCGAAGCTGTGAAGCGGGCCTCGACGCGCGCGTGGACCAATTGATACGGCACGCTGTAGAAGTTGTGCGCGATCTCGATGTGGTAATCGATGTTGACGCGGCAGCCCTTCCACTCCGCGAGCTCGTAGCGGGTCGCGGGTAGCGGCGTGAGCGCCGGCCGGTCGATCTGCTCGAACAAGGTTCGCCGACTGATGCCGACGCCTTTCATCGGGCGGTCGTTGATCGCGTCGATCCGGGCGCGAATGGCGGCATTGAGTTCCGCCAGCGTGAAGAAGGTCTGGTGGCGTAAGACCGCTAGCACCCAGCGTTGGGCGATCTGGACGCTCACTTCGACGAGCGGTTTGTCGGTTGGCCGGACGGGCGGGAATGACCACCGCGCGGTAGTGGCGCGCAAGGTCGGCATAGGTGCGGTTGATCTCGGGTTCGTACCGACTCGCGGTCGTCACGCCGCTTTTGAGCTGATCGGGCACCCAGACGGCCGGACTGCCGTGAAAATACTCGAGCATCCGGATGTGGGCGGCGACCCACGAGGGGAGATCTTGCGTGCGCGTCGCTTCGGCGTAGATCAAACCGCTCGCGCCCAACACGCCGACAAACAGCTCGACGGCGACCTCTGCCCCGGTGGTGGGGTCGATCAGGTGCGGCCGCTTGCCCGAGAAATCGACAAACAGCTTCTCGCCGGCGCGATGCACCTGACGCATCGACGGCTTGAGGCGGCGAGCCCACTGCCGATAGCGCTCGCAAAACTGGCTGTAGGCGTAGCCGTGCGGATGCTGCGCGCGATATTCCTGCCAGAGCAGCGTCAGGGTGACGCCCGGCTTCTTCAGCTCCTGGTGCAGGGTGGCCCAATCGGGCAGGGCGCGGTCGCGCGTCGCGGGAACCATCGGCCGCGTAAAGAGCCGCGCTTCGAGCGCCCCATCGTCCAGATCGTCAGAGAGCGGCCACGTTAGACCGGCGGCGGTGGCCCGCTGCAGATAGGTGCTGACGGTGCCCAGCCCGAGCCCGCACGCCAGCGCAATCGCTCGCAGCGGGAGCTGGGTCTCGTACTTCAGGCGGAGAACGTCGCGAAGTTTTCTCATCAGTAGCCTCGAGGCTGCCATCCTTGGGAGTCCTTTCCGTCGAGAGGGAAAGTCCCAAGGATCGTTCAGCTACCGATGAGCGTTCAGCTTGACCGGAATCCGTGTTCACGATCACCGGAATCCGTGTTCATCATGACCGGAATCGGCGTTCATGATGCCGGAATCGGTGTTCAGCATCGGTCGGAATCCATGTTCACGTTCGACCGGAATCGGCGTTCACGATAGGCCGGAATCCGCAGCCAACTCGCGAAGCTGCCCCGCCCGGCACGAGAGATGGTCGCAGCGGTGCTCGTCACCCTCGGCACGAATCCTCGCCCTGCCGGATGCATCAAACTTACGGGGAGCGACGACCTCTGGCGCATCCGTGTCAGGCAATACCGCGTGATCTACCAAATCTTGGATACGGAGCTGATCGTCACGATCGTGAAAGTTGGCGACCGCAAGGACGTGTACCGGTGACAATCGCGCGCGAGATCAAGGCGATCGGCATCGACCGGCAATGTATTCCGGGACGTGGCACTGATGATACGACCTGCCTGCACGGAGGAACTCGAGTAATGGTCTGTCCAGCGCTGTACCGATTCGAGCGGCAGTGCCTGACTCGATCCAAGTGGAGGATCACCGACGACAACCTCGGCGCGCGAGACTACGCGCTGACCCTGCGGGACGGCGGCATCTCAGCGATGAACTCGCACGGTGGCCACCGCGCGTCTCGCGCAATCAACCTGATGCCCGAGGCGACGATCGCCTGCCCTTAGGCTGGACTCGAACCAGCAACCCTCCGGTTAACAGCGTAATGCAGGTGTTTGGCTTGCGGGTTCTTCGTGCCGGTGGCTCGGGTGAGAACCTGTTGGTGGCTCGTGTTCGGCAAGAATTGTGCAGAGATTGTCCAGAGGCCACCGTTCACAGAGCCAGAATCTCCCGAAGCTTGTCCTCCACCGCGTGAAGCTCTGACGCCGACAGTTCACCCACTTTGCCGGCGATCATTTCTTGTTTGATCGTCCTTAGAATTCCCGTGACGACGGACGGCGACAAAAGGCCGGACTCTCGCCACGCCTTGATTCTGTAATCGCCAACCAACAGCCGACCGATGTTGCTAGTGATGGCGGCGAGGACTGTTTCTCGCCGACTCTGGTGATATCGCTCGGTGCTCATGATGAGGCCGGGGCGTTGCTTGGCGCCTTTCTCGTCTGCAAAAACAAACTTCACGAGGACAATGTCGCCCCGACTAAAGCTTGTCATACGCTGCGTCCTTTGGGTTGTTCCAAAGGTCCGCCAGGACCGGATCAGCGCGCTCGGTGAGCGCGACCATATCGGCAGCCGAGACCTCGTCGGCTAAGTCTCGGTTTAGACGCGCTTCGACGGCTTCCCACACGTAGTCCCGTATGGATTGATCTCGTTTCGCCGCCGCGATATGAATGCGCCGCCGCGCTTCGCGTGGAACGTCAATGCTCAGCCGTGCACGCCGCAGTTGCGTGGTTGCCATCGGTGCTTCCTCCATTGCACATTGACACAAATACGTAAATGTGTCAACGTGGAGACGCTGCGGAGGCATTGTCAAGACGTTGGCGGTCTCGTAATGTTCCATTCTCGGCCGACGTGACGATCACGCCGCCCGCTCATAAAAGTTGAGCAAGCCACCGAGTCGCGGACGGCGTCGCACTCGACTCGTCATCTGGATCACCGGAGGGCCCGAGATGAGGCGATTGTCGAGTCCCTGGTGATTCCGTTCGGCGTGGTAGTGCGCGACGGACTCCGTTACCGCCCGCCGGAAATGCCGCTCCCCGATCGGAATCAGCCGGTCAAGGCATTCTTCTTTGATTGACCGGACGAAACGTTCGGCGTAGGCGTTCGCATTGGGCGCACGCTGGGGGATGAGGACCACGCGAGTCCCCGCTTCCTGGAGTTGACGCCGCACGTCACCGCTCCACTTCCGATCTCGATCGCAGATCAAGACATGCGGCGCGCGCGTCGCACCGTCCTCGGCCACCGTCAGCGTCCGCACGATCTGCTGCATGAACAGCGCCTCGGGATGCCGCGTGGAGCCAAGGATCTGCACGCGGCGGGAGGCCAAATCGATGACGAACACGGTGTAGTACGTGACCAAGCCTCGCCACGTGCACACTTCTGTCGTGAAGAAATCGGCGCCGCCAATAGCGCCCCAGTGCGCACGGAGAAACGTCTGCCACGAGGTCGGGCGCAGCGGGACCGGCGGCAGGCCCGCCGCCTTCAGGATCCGTCGAATGGTCGAGCGGCCCACGCGATGGCCGACGTTCGTGAGCGCGCCCTGGATCCGCGTGTAGCCCCACGTCGGATTCTCCGTCGCCATCCGCACGACGAGCTGACGGATCTCGACCAGGACACCGCGCGGTCCAGATCTCCTGGCGTACGTCCACTTTCGGGCGATCAACTGGCGATGCCAACGCAGCAACGTATCCGGCGTCGATCTGCCGCAGGGCCGCACGGCCGACTCGGTACGCTCGGGCGGCCAACCGACGGCGATCATCGTCCGTGAGACGCAGCCGACGTCCACCGAGATGACGGCGCAGGAGTCGGTTCTCTTCGATCAAGTATGCGACTGCCTCCCGCTCCTGGCGGTCCAGCCAGCCGGTCAGCACACCGAGCACCATCTGCAGCGCCACGAGGTTAATCACGAGTCGGAGCTTATATCATGCGAGGCCTGAAAGGCGTCGGCCGAGAAATGGAACACTACGGGCCGAGCCCGGCAACGAGCGTGCGCCCCGTCGCGTCGGTTGGATCGAATTCGAGCGCCCCAATCGACAGCGACGGCTGGTCGTCGGTTTCGGCTGACCAACCCGGATGCGGATCGCGCGCGTGTTCCGTCCTCCAAATGCCTCCATTCACCGCGCCGATGTAGACGACGTCCGGATTCGTGGGATGAGCGGCGATCACCCGGATCGCGCCGACGACCTCACCCTCGTCGATGTCTTCCACCTGGCCGTGCCGTGTCGGCCCGGGGCACTGCGCCGTCCATTGTTGCGGGCGCCAGCTCCGGTGGTGGAGAGCAGCAGCGATCCGACGAGTGCGGCAGCGAGCACGTGACCAGCGTACCGCGAGCCGGCTGTCGTGCGGCTCATGATTTGAAGTTGTAGCCGATCCCAAGGAAGAACTTCGCCCGGAAATTTCGAACGGCTTGTCCGGACTTTCGGGCTCCTTGCCAACGTCTTCCGGCTGGGCGCCCTTCGCGAACATCCAGCCCGTGCCTCCGATGCGTGCACAGCGTCAGCAAGCCGTCTTGCCGAATCGCGCCGATCAGCGTCAGGTTGTCGCCCCAGTTCATCGGCCGCGGCTCCACATACTCTTCGCCGGATCCAGACGTGCGAGCGGCCCATGGCGAGGTGTGCGCCCGATTCATCGAGAAAAATCAGCCGGCGCGGATCGACGCGGCGCATCCATCTCAAGAACGCGGCCCGCTTCGCTGCCACGTCCGGTCGGTCGCATTCGCTCGGCCGCGGGCGTTTTTTTTCGACACGAACCCATCGCGGCGCAGCGCGGCCGATGCTCGTCGGCGTGCTCCGCTGCGCACGCGCGACGCGCCGGTTGTATTCCCAACACAATTCCGGCAGCGTGCTGTCCGGTGCGTCGCCGACGACGCGCCGCAACTTATAGCGGGACAGATACCGGCGGGCTTTTCGGACAGGCACCCAGCGGGAATCGGTTTCAGTTCTTTGCCGTGAATATCATCGAGTTGGAGGACGGCCTGATCATCCATGAACAGCGGGTGTACGACGTGAACGGGGTTCTGCGGCAGCTCGCAACTGGACGCGGTATTCCGGAGGAAGGTGCGCAACTGTACCGCGCCGCGCTGGTAACGGCACGCTTGGAACATGAATTAACGATCGCGGCGGTGATCCAACAAGCGCTGATGCCTCCAGCGCAGCACAACGGCGCTGGATTCGAGGTCGCGGCCGCCTCGTTTCCCTGCCGGGCGATAGGCGGCGATTTTCTTGATTACTTCGATCTGCCATCCGGGGCGTTTGGTTTCGCCCTCGGCGATGTTTCGGGCAAGGGATCTCCAGCGGCGTTGCTAGCAGCCAAGCTTCAGGGCATTCTGGGCTCGTACTCGAGATCGGCGAGCAGACCGTCGGAGATGCTCACGCATATCAACGAAGAACTTGCGCGCCGGACGATTGAGTCGCGGTTCGCCACATTGCTGTACGGGGTGCTTTGTGAAGGCCGAGTGACGTACGCCAGCGCTGGACACAATCCGCCGTTACCGGTAGGACATCACGATGTCCGTCGGCTCGATCGAGGCGGACTCATTCTCGGTGCCTTTCCGAACGCGTCCTTCGACGAGGAGACCGTGCCGCTCGCTCCCGGTGATGTCCTCGTCCTGTTCAGCGATGGGATCACCGAGGCGCTCGATCCGACTGGCAGCGAGTTCGGAGAAGAACGGTTGCTGGAGTGTGTGCGTGCCCATCGAGAATCCCCGCCAACGATCCTGTTACAGACAGTGCTTGCGTCGGTTCGTGAATTCATCGGAAGCGACGAGCAGAGCGACGATCTGACAGCGCTCATCTTGCGCTACACCGGTCCGTAGAATGTCCGAGATGCGATCGGCCGCTCGGCGTCTTGGTTTTTGGGAGCACCAATGAAATTCCGATTCAGAGTTGTCCTCCTGGTCGCCGTAGCAATGGTCTACGGCGTGCCGACGCGGGCGAAGACCGGTCCGCAAGCACCCAACTCGGCGAAACTAGTCGTTGATTTCGGAGTCGACTATTTCGGAACTTGTGGGTCTCGAATTGCCAATTCTCGCGCTGAATCGCAGATTCGGCAACGTTGCGCCGCGCAACATGTCTGACCTACGCTGACTCGCGCATGAGGAACCTCCTGCTCACCCTGCTGCACCTGGCGGTCGTGGTCGCGAAGCTATGTGGCCCCGGAGGCGTGCGAGCGGTCATCGTGGAGAATCTCCTGCTCAAGCAGCAACTGATCGTCCTGCGCCGTGCTCGCCAGCGCGCGCCGAACCTGACGGGCGGCGACCGGCTGCTGTGCGGATTCTGGTCGCTGTTCCTCAGTCCAGAACGCATCCGAAAGGTCGCCATCGCCATCCGTCCCTCGACGCTCCTGGCGTTTCATCAGGCGTTGGTGCGTCGCAAGTACCGTCGTCTGTTCTCATCGAGGCCGTGCCCCAAGAAGCCCGGACCGACAGGGCCGGACGAGGCACTTATCCAGGCCATCGTCGAACTCAAGTCGCGCAATCCTCGCTTCGGCTGTCCACGGATTGCCCGCATCATCTGCCAGACGTTCGGGATCGACATCGACAAGAACGTCGTGTACCGCGTGCTGGCGAAACACTATCGCCCTGCCCCGAGTGGAACTGGGCCCTCGTGGTTGTCGTTCATCGGACACACCACCGACAGCCTGTGGAGCGTCGACCTGTTTCGCTGCGAGTCCATCGTGCTGCGGACCTATTGGGTACTCGTCGTCATGGACCAACACACGCGTCGCCTCGTTGGCGTCGGCGTGCACCGCGGAGCCGTCACCGGCATCGATGTCTGTTGCATGTTCAACGCCGCCATCCATGGTCAGGGCACACCGCGGCATCTCAGCACCGATCATGACCGGCTCTTCGAGGCGCACCGTTGGAAGGCGAACCTTCGGATTCTCGAGATCGACGAGATCAAGACCGTGCCGTATGTGCCGCTGTCACACCCGTTCGTCGAGCGCCTGATCGGGACAATGCGGCACGAATTTCTTGACCAGGTACTGTTCTGGAATGCCCGCGACCTGGAACGGAAGCTTAGCGAGTTCCAGGCGTACTACAACGCGGCACGTTCTCACGCATCGTTGGACGGCCGCACGCCACTGACGTTCGCCGACGGGCACGCGATGGCACCCGCCGATCTGAACGATGTGCGTTGGGTCTCGCATTGCAGGGATCTCGTCCAACTCCCGGCCGCTGCCTGACAACGATTTCGAGACCCACAGGTCGAAAAGCTGAAGGCGTTTGGGATTCGCACGGTCGCGGCCCTCGGAGCTGCTCATCGTTCTTCGAACTCGCGGAGTATCACTTTTACAGCGCACTTTCGCGGGCCGCGTCCTGTGATTCTCCAGGGGTGGGCCGAGATGCCCAATTCGAGGC
>JBKPDW010000381.1:0-5410 GCA_046728115.1 Acidobacteriota bacterium
GGCCTGTGCCGGTGATGCGGGCGGCCAACAACTTCCGACCGCCATCCCGCAAACCAAGTTCGCCAGCGGCCAGGACATCGTTCCGTATTTCGAAGGATGGATCCATAACCCTGACGGCAGCTTCGACATGGTCTTCGGATACTTCAACCGCAATTGGGAAGAAGAGATCGCGATTCCACCCGGTCCCGACAACTTGGTCGAACCCGGTGGCCCGGACAGAGGCCAGCCGACGTACTTCCTGCCGCGCCGTCAGGGCTGGGTTTATCGCGTGCGGGTGCCGGCCAATTTCGGCAATCAGGTGGTCACCTGGACGATCAAGGCGAACGGCAAGGTCGAGAAGGCGTACGGCGAGCTGATGCCGGTGGAAGAGATCACCGAGCGGATCATCATGGCGCGCGGCAATCTCAATCGCGGCGAGGACGACCCGAACAAGCCGCCGGTCGTGACAATCGCGCCGGTCGAGGGCGCGACTGTAGCCGCCCCTGTATCGCTGACTGCATCGGTGATGGACGACGGCTTGCCGAAGCCGAGAGCTTCGGTGGCGCGACCAAAGACAACGGCAAGTGACGGAACGATTCAGGCGCAGGCCAACTCGTCAGGCGGCGCGCGGCCGCGCGGGCTGAACGTGACGTGGATGCAGATCCGTGGTCCGGCGAAAGTCACGTTCGAACCGAGGGGATCGATTCTCGTGTCGGCCGGGCAGGCGACAGCCACGGCGCGTTTTGCGGAAGCCGGAACCTATGTCCTTCGGGCGACTGCAAGCGACGGAGCGCTGGCGACGAGGACAGACGTCACGATCACAGTAGGGCCGCGGTGAGCCCAGCAAAACTACGCCGACCATCCCGGCACCACGGTGAACACAGAGGACAGGAGGATGAGATTTCGAACCATCCGCGTCGCCGCATTGGCTTTCGTTTGTAGCGCAAGCCTGTTCCGCCTCGATTCGCAGGGTCTCGACGCGAGCTCCGGCGAGGCAGGCCGCAGCGCCTCCGGCGCGAAGGCGGCAGGCGAGCGGCCGGCGCTCAGCACCGAACCGCTCATCGACAACGACCGTGTCACCGTCTGGGAGGTGACCGCCGTCGATCCGAACGCACCGCGTCCTGACGGCGAGTCGGTCTGGATCTCGCTGGCGCGGCCCGGAGAGGCGGTGGTCAAGCCGAAAGGCGCCGGCAGCGCCGTGGTGTCGCTTGGTGGACGAGCGATCGTCATCGACCTCAAGGACAAGCAGGTGCCGCCGCTCGCGAACCGCTCGGGATACCCGAACGCGTTTCCGCGGCCGGGCGTCAAAAAGCTGCTCGAAACCGATCGCGTCATCGTCTGGGATTACACCTGGACGCCCAACGTGCCCACGCCGATGCACTTCCATGACAAGGACGTCGTCGTCACCTACGTCGAGAAGGGCGCGCTGAAATCGACCACGCCAGACGGGCAGAGCAGCGCGAACGAGTTTTCGTTCGGCACCGTGCGCTTCAACGCGCGGGACCGCGTACACACCGAGGTGCTGACGACGGCGAAGGCGCGCGCCATCATCACCGAGTTGAAATGAAGAAATCGGACAGAAAAGCGGCGATCGCCCAGTTCAAGTCTCGCCCGATCCGTCACGGAATCTGCGTTGTTCGTTGCACCGCTACCGGCGAAACCTGGGTGGCCGCAACGACGCAGCCCAGTGTCAATCAGAACAGCGTGTGGTTTCAGCTGCGTCATGGCGCGTCTCGCAATCGCAAGATGCAGGCTGCATGGAACGCACACGGAGAACAGGCATTCGTGTACGAAATCGTTGAAACGTTCGACGACGGCCTGTCGCCTCACTCGCTGGAACTCGCAGTCAAAGAGAGATTGCCTTACTGGATGGCCGAATTGCACGCTGCTGCAATCCTGTGATGCGGCTTCCTGCTGCGAGCGCGGGTTTCAAAGCTTTTTCGTTAGAGTAAGGCGTGGGATCCTGGGGGATCGGGCTGTACTCGGGCGATTTCGCGATGGACCTGCGCAGCACCATCCGGGCGGTGTCACGCTTGCCATTCGATCCCGAGCGATTGACGGAAGTCGTCTGCCAGACGGAGTCGGCGGCGGCTGTGAATCCAGAGGACGAGGACCACGCGACGTTCTGGCTCGTCGTGGCCGATCAGTTTGCCCGCCGAGGCATCGAGTCCGTACGCGCCCGCGAAACGGCCCTTCGCATCATCGACTCCGGCCAGGACCTGGAGATGCAACGGAAACTCGGTCAGAGCGCGGCCGGTCTCCAGAAGCGTCGCCGGATGCTGGCCGACCTGCGCGACCGCCTTGCAGTTGCGTCGCCAGTCAAGAGCCGCCCGACGATCAAAAAACCGCAGCCGTTCCTGGTGGACCTCGGTGATGCGCTGATCTACCCGACCTGCGGCGGGGACTGCTGGAATCCCTACACGACGCGACCCGACCAGCTGCGGATCTACGGACCGCGTGGCGGGGAGCCGTGGCGGCAGGACGGCTGGGGTGCGATGGTGATTGTCGAGCGAGGTCGCGCGTTCGACTTTTTTGCCTGGTACCGACCAGTTGTCATTGGCACGGGCGTGAGCGCGAAGCCAGACCTGGAAATCCTGCGGCGGGGCGAGTGGCATCTGGAGCTTTCCGGTACGCTCTCGCCTACGCATTTCCGCCGGATGAAACTCGAGAGAATCGGCTCGTTTCCCATCGACCTCGCGAAACTTCATCGGCTGTTTCCCGGCCTGCGATCCGGCGACTCGCAGGCCGTGAGTGACATCTCGATCTCGAACCGGATGAAAGTGTGGCCCGAAGGGCACCGCCGTCTCGTGATGCAGCGCGGTCCTCATGCGCGCGTCATTCGGATCGACGAGCTGTCGCCGTGAAGGCCGGCCCCGTTGCGTGTCGTCACGGGCTCGCCACCCATCGAAGATCGAGTAAGATAAAGGCCTCGCCTCGGTCGGGGCGTGGCTCAGCCTGGTAGAGCACTCGGTTCGGGACCGAGGGGTCGGAGGTTCAAATCCTCTCGCCCCGACCAATCAAATTCCAGAGAACAACCTGCAGAAGGCCCTGAAAACAGGGCCTTTTCTGCGTACGGCCGATCGTGTCAGGACGTGCCGTGAAGTGTTACCTGTCCTTCGCCAAAACTAGATCTCGAACCGCTCGTGTCCAGGTCGAGAGGAGTCGGTGCGGGGTTCGCCAGTATCCGAGCGCCTGCGGTCAACGCGCAGACCTGCACACCCGCCGGAAGCGAAGACCTTGCGCTCCGAAGAGGAAAACGACGTTAGCAGGTCTCGGCACGCTACGTGTGACAGCGTCGTCTGTCGGCGTCGACCAACGCTGAAGGCCAGTCGATTCTCGAGTAAACGCGGTGGGTCAGCCGCAGCCGTTCATGCGTCGGCGGGCCCCGGCTCCCGTTTCGGGTGTCAATTCGGTCGCAAAGGTAATCCTCAACGAGATGCTCGCCAAGCGCGGGCCATTGAAGCGGAGCACGCGGCTCGACTGCGGAGTGATAGGACAGCCAGTCACCTGCCCGCGGGGTCTGGTGGAACCTCGCGCCGGGCATTTGAACGTCAGCGCCGTCGAGCGCGTCCGCTGATGTCAGCGATGAGATGGACGTGAACTGACCGATGTGATTCGCCAGGAATGTCGGCCACGTCTGCGACGGCACCTTTGGTCGGTTTCGCAGATAGCGCGATACGGTGCGCTCCGAGACATCAACGCCCAATTTCAAGAGCTCGCCGTGGATCCGCGGAGCGCCCCAAAGGCAGTTCTCGGCAGCCAGGCGCCGAATCAGGCCTCGATGTTCTGAATCGATACGGGGTCTTCCGGAAGGTCTTGAGCGACGACGCAACCAGCGAAGGAACCCATCGCGATGCCAACGGTCGACCGTGGCCGGCTGAAGCAGCATGAGCGTGTCTCTCCACCGAGGCCACACTCGTCGCAAGATCAACCACAGCAGACGGTCAGGTGCGCGAAACCGGCGATTCGAACGGGCGAGTACGCCCAGTTGATGGCGCAGGGCCAGGCTCTCGAGCAGCAGGTCGCGACGCGCCGCGAGGGCAAATCGGACTGCAGTGACCGTCCGAACGAGATGACGCATCCGGCGTAGAATGGCCAGCTCCCGCGCCGCCGTCAATGATTTTGCGTGGACGTCATTCTGGCGAGGCACACCCAATATGGTCGGCCCCGATCTTTCTCAGCTCCCCTGCCTGTGTGAAGTGCGCAGGAAACCGTATCCGCAGATCGTCGACATCGACGGCATCGAGAGCGAGTGTGAAGTTGCGGCGGTCTCGGAAGGTGGGCCAGACCTTGAACACTTCCATCGCGACGTTGCGCATGGTCTCGGGATTGCCGTTACGGACGCAGGCTGTCACGATATTCATGAACTCAGTCTGGCCGGTGCGGGTTGTTTGTTCCCGCGATTCCCGACAGCGCGGTTTGGATGGCCCCAAACCCTTCAAAATCGACGACCTGATTGCCAAAGACCGGGGATGCCGAGAGCGAGACTGACACTGTGTTGTACGAGGTCGCGTTCGTCCCTGTCGTCGAAAGGCCTCCGGAACCGCGAGATGCGGATCGACGACGGAATGGTGAAGACGGAGGAAAGGCCATCTCACGTTCAGCACGCCAAGTTCGAGTATCAGTACGACGCGCACGGCAACTGGACGAGCGGTTTGTCTCGCAGCGACTGGAGCCGAACGCAGGCGAGCGGCCCTCGAACATCGAGCGGCGCACGATTGCGTACTATACCGACTGAACCGGCCTGGTCCTCGTTCCGACGCCTGTGAGGCGTTCGCATGGAAACGGCAACCGGCGGTATCAAGTCGCTGGTAAAATTAGCTCATGCCACGTCGCCCCCGAGTCGTGACCTGGAACGGCAAGGACGTTCCACCGGAGCTCCGCGAACTCCCTGCGGGCAGGTACGTCGTCGAGGCGGTCGAAGATGAAGCGCCGGCGCTGACGCCCGAAGAAGAAGCAGGCATCGAAGCCGCGCTCGAATCGTACCGCCAAGGGCGCGTCGTTGATTCAAAGCGCGCTCGCGAGATCATCGACGCAGCCCTCGGGCGTTGAAGGTCACCTACACCGAAGAGGCGGTCGCCGACATCGTCCAGGCGATCTCCTATCTAAACGAACGCAATCCAACCGCCGCAGCAAAACTCGACGCGGACGTCGCACGATGCGTCGAACGTTTGGCCGATCGGGAGTTCGAAGGCCCAGTCTCGCGACTTCGCTCGGGTGTTGTAGTGCGGAGTTGGGGCGTGCCGCCGTTCCGGATCTATTACCAGCGCCATCCGGACGATCTCTTGATAGGGCGCGTATACCATCAGAAGCAGCGCCCCATCACCCGTTGAAGCGGCGGCGGGTTCATGGCTGGTGCGCTCTGAGCGATATGGGCGTCGACGACGTGCTGGAGGAGGAAGTTCTCGCGGCCCATGGTGTAGACGTAGAG
>JBKPDW010000382.1:0-9702 GCA_046728115.1 Acidobacteriota bacterium
ATTGATGACGTGGTTGTGGACGTAGACGCTGTCCATGTCCACAAATGACAATAGCTCCTGCTCAGACCAATCCCGTCGAAGTCCATCACGCCACGAGTCATGCACCTTGAACCTGTTTCCCAATTGGCCGTGAAAGTAGGCATTGAAGAACGTCCCACCAGTGCGGACGATGTGTATGAAAGCTATCTTGTTCACAAATCTCCCAGGATTGCGAATACCGCAGATTCTGCGACTGGCACCGTACCAACGCCCTTGCGGACGAGATTCCCACCGAGTCCGGTCATTCCACGCGGCACTCCAGGTCAAAGGCGACCAAACGATCGTTATCCGTTACGCACCGAAAAGAGCTGCGCAGATGACGGCTGAATTGGTGAAAGTAGCTGAGCCACCACAGCCCTGACTCCGCGAAGACGATGAACGTCGCACCACTTTCTCTCAGCCGTTCAAATTCGGAAATCGCTGTCACATCGTCCGGAGGAATCCCCGAGTAACGGCCGTCTTTCTCGAGAAACGGAATGGTGAACCGACTTTCCAGCAGTCCCTCGGGCCAATGTGCCTCGTCGACGAGAATCAGGCTCGCCCCTTCAGGGATCACCCGCGTAAGCTCCTGCACGGACGTTGATAGCCTTTGTGTCCAGTCATCGCTGTCTTTCTCAACGCTCCAGGTATGCTCCATGAGAGCGTTGGCGTCCGTGATCCGGGGGAACCATCTGCTTCTGAGAAGGTAATCGAAGAAGCGGGAATAGCACCGCCCGCGCTGCGCAAATCGCCACGGCTTGATGGGGCCGCTGAAGTGCAGGATGAACGGGTCGCGTAGGAGTTGCTCCTGGGCAGTTCGCCTTTCCAGCGTGGATAACGTTGACAGCCGCCCGTAACAATTGACTCCAGATGTCATGACGTTCCATCTGTCATCGAGCAGCCCCCATTCGCCTCCCAGCACGGCATTGATTCCATCCTGCTCGGCCCATCGAATGAACTGAGGGAATCGCCGTATGTATTCGAGCGCGCGCTCGCCGAAGTCATTCTGACGCCATCGTTCGAGGTTCATCACGAGCACGCCCGTATTGCAGTAGGGGGCGCCAGGTGCCACGCCGCATGCTGTATATGTATCCCCCGCCCAATCGACGCTCGAAACACATGGGTACAGATAGTCGGGGACGGCCAGCGCCGCATGATCGTCGAAGCCCGCCTCCCATAGCTCACTCAAGTCTCTTTCGACGATGAGATCACTGTCGAGATAGATCACACGATCCACGGCAGGGAGCAATTGGGGAATGAGCAGTCTCAAATACGCAGCATGACTGAAAACATCGGTCGTCTTCATCCCGGCCAGAGACGCCAGGTCCGGCGTCGCCCATCCGACATGTGTCCGTACGTGGTCGACGTTCAATACGTCGGTCAGCCGCAGACGATTTTCGGAAGTAATGCCACCGTCGAGAATCAGCAGAGACACGTCGGTGCCGGGTTTCAGGTTCGTCAGCGCTGAGTACAACGTAACCGCCATCGGCATTGCGAATCGGTCATCTGCACCGGCGGCAATAATCATGGGCGGTCACGCAGATCGGCGGCCGTGAGGACGGATACAGGCGCCGCCAATTTACTTTTCCAAATCGAAGGCAATCAACCTGCTGTTCGCCAACCGGCACACAAAATGCTCGTTCAAATAGTCACGAAACGAGCTGTAATAGTCGAGCCACCAGAAGGCTGGCCACGCGAAAACGATGAAGCCGCATCCGCCGTGGCGCAGACGTTCCAACTCGCGAATCGCTGTCTCGTCATTTGGCGGCAGCCCGTAGTACTGTCCTTGGTGTTCGAGAAAAGGGACGGTCGGGCGGTCTGTCTTGAGATCTGATCCCACCTCGGATTGATCGACGAGGATGAAAGGCTGGCCCGGCGGCACCAGACGCATGATGTCCACTTCCGCCATGCGCAACCGTTCGGCCTGGGGATAGTACAAATCGGGAATCAGACGATACAACTGAGTGCTCTGACTCCGGTGCAAGCTCCTCAGCCGGTCCGCCAACCAGCGACGGTAGGACGGATTGTCGGCGCGAGCCGACTGTAATAGATACGCGAGTGCGTCGATTCGTTCCGCGATCGTTCCGTAATGGCCGTACCCTTCCGAGCGGAACGCGGCCTCCGACAGCTGACCATCGTGCACCCGGACCTCCACGAGTTCGTT
The DNA here is from genome assembly GCA_046728115.1 of Acidobacteriota bacterium. Taxonomy (GTDB): domain Bacteria; phylum Acidobacteriota; class Vicinamibacteria; order Vicinamibacterales; family CAVVIG01; genus CAVSWN01. Next base: position 2,183 of record JBKPDW010000382.1, read on the forward strand.
CGGATTATGGACGATCGGCGAGCGCGCAGCGAGCCGCAGCCACAAGTTGAGATCGTCGGAATGTCTGCTGTGAGGGCTGTCGAATGCACCTGTCGTCACGGCGGCGCTCCGCATCATGACAGTCGACGGCTCGATCCAGCATTCACGGACGTTCAAATGGAGTTCGAGGTAATCGAGCCCGTCAATCACGCCCGCTGGCACGTCTCGACTGTGCCGGCCGGCCAAAGGGACGCGATCAACGTTGACATACTTGGCTGCCGTGAACGAAAAGGACGCCTCTTGATGCTCGTCCAACATCTTGACGGACTCGGACAGGAATCCAGGCAGCAAGAGATCGTCATCCATCAGGATGTTCAAGTAAGGGCTCGTGTTGAGCTCGATAGCACGATTGAGGTTACCAGTGCAGCCCATGTTCGTGTCGTTCCGCACGTACGTGACTCGAGGGTCGTCGAAAGACTGCACGACGGCTTCCGTGTCGTCGGTGGAGGCATTGTCGAGCACCATGACGCCGAAATCGTCGTAGTCCTGCGCCAGAGCGCTCGCCAGGGCCGCACTCAACAGGCCGGAACGGTTGTATGTCGGCATCGCAACGGTGACTTTGGGGTCCATGGATTCAAATCCTTTGACGAATCACATCATCGGAGGTCGAACACCGCCACGCGATCGTTCTGAACGATGCAGCGAAAGTTCGAACGGAGGTGATGGGTCAACCCTGGATAGTGGCCCAGCCACCAGAAGGCAGGCCAGGCAAAGACGATGAAGCTGGCGCCGGTACTCCTCAAACGCTCGAACTCCCGGATAGCCGCGATATCATCGGCTGGCGGTCCTCCATATTGACCATTTGTCTCGAGGAACGGGAGTGTCCGCCGACTCGTGTAGCCGAGTTCCGCTTGATCCACAAGTATCAAGCTCTCGTGAGGCGCGATCAGTCTGTCGAGCTCGTCTGTTGTCTTCCGCAACTGGTGCGTCCACTTGCCCAACTCGAGCGTCTTCCTCGTCGCCTCATTTCGTTGAGCCTCCGGCCTGATGAGATCGATGACCTCCTGGAGCATCTGATCCAGGCCGTTCTGGTTGGAGGCTTGGTGCTGCAGCAGGCGCTCGTAGATCTGGAGGCTTTTCGAAATCGACGTGGTGGCACTCTGATAATGCCAAAGACTTTCGTCGATGACTGCCTCAACCGATCTCCTGGCGTCTGGCAGCGACATCTGTCCATTTCCACTCAGGAAACGACACAAGAGCTGCAGTTGTTCTTCCCAGCGTTCGATCCATTGCTCCGAGAAAACGAGGACGCGCCGTTCACCAGCCGTGTTGCTCAAGGCGAACTTCGTGTGAAGAAGCCAAAGATGGAACCCCTTTTCCAGGCAGAACCCATCGCGCCGCTCCAGCGAACGCGCCACATCGAGAGGATTTCGGAAGCACACGACGTAATGCATTGGCGGTAACAGCAGTCGCCAGAAGGGCATGGTGAAACACGTCGGCGGATCCTTCCATCCCCAGACCGAGGCGTCATTAAAGTCGTGCCCAATCAGGGCTCTGGCATCCGCTTTCAAATCGTCGAACACCGAATCCTCTTCCCAGCCCTGTGGCAATTGAGGCACGTCATGCCAGCTGCCACCAAGTCTGGTGAGAAGTTCTTTGTTGATCCGTTCGATTCCGACGTGCTCCCACGAGCCCTTTTCGTTTCCCTCGTATGGCTTGTTCAGCTGCTCGCTGTCGCCAAAAAAGACACCGAGAGAGTTCAAGACCATCGTCGTCAAAGAAGTCCCGCTTCGTGGCGCCCCCAACACGCAAACTATTTTCGAAGAATTCATGTTGCCCCCCGCTGCCTTTACATGACCAGTGTCGATTGCAGATCGAAAATCATGAGGCGATCGTTTTGCAACACGCAGCGGTACCGCCCGTACAGGTGCCGACCAAACTCGAGGTAATGCTCGATCCACCAGATCGCCGGCCAGCCAAACACCAAGAAAGTCGCTCCTGCCGCCCGGAGTCGGTCGAGCTCGTGAATCGCCTCTTCAGAGGTTGAAGGCGGTCCCCAGTATTGGCCGTCGCGTTCGAAGAACTTGATCACTTTCCGGTCACCGCCGACGTGGCCGACGTCCCACTCGTTTTCATCGACCATGATGTACGTGTTCCCTGTTGGGACAACGGCCATGATGAGATCCGACACCTTGGCTTGTTCGATGTAAAACGATCCGAAGACAGTCGCCTCGAGCGGCCGGAGTGGCTCCTTCGTTGCGCGATAGTCAGACGGGAGATAGCGATCCGGAAAACCCATCACGACACACTGCCCGATCAAGTTCTCTACCTCTTGGGTCCGATTGCCTCTCGATAAGTCGTCGAGGGTTTTGGTGCTTACACAGATCGTTTCCGGGAGATAGTTCTTCAGCCGACGCTCTGTGTTCTCGTACTCGAACCAGCGAGATGGGAACACTCGCCGCAGCTGCACATTTCCGAACTCATCACGCCGCTCTTCCCGGTAAAGAGGATCCAGCTGAAGAGTCCCGCCCGCATGAGGCCAATCATCGAACTCGGTGCCGTCCGTGAACGCCGATTGGTCGTGTGACACGATGATTGAAAGCCATGGATCGGCGGCGAGACGGTCGTGAGCGGTTTGATCTGTCAGCGAAGGGCCCCTCTTTTGAAGATAGCGTGAGAGAACGTCAATCCCCGCGATGAGACGATGCGGCATATCACCCAGCAACGCCTCGAACCCTTTCACGCCCAAGGACCCCCTGTGCCGTTCGGGGGTTGCCGGTAGCGAAGAAAAGATCATGACCCCGTCCGGCCGGGTCACGCGTGCCATTTCCCGCACACAATTGACGCGGTTCTCGAATACCTGAAAGGCGTCCGAACACAAGATGGCTGACAAGGCACCATCCACGAACGGAAGCACACGATCGGCGTCAGCGTAGATGTAAGTGCCCCCTGGTACGAGCCAGTTTTTGGCGAGGTAGAGCGCAAAGAAATCACGATCGAGCCCTACGACGGGCTGGCCCGCTGCGCGCTCGAACAACTTGGCGGTGATATGGCCGACCCCGCAGCCAAGATCCAGCACTGGCCGGGCAGGATGGGAAATCACGCTGCAGAGAGACAGCGCGATGGCGTAACGAGGCTGGCTGAAACGGTATAGAAAGTAGTTTCGAATGTCGGGCTGATCACGCTGGCGTGTATATGCGTCCGAGAGCGCAATGTGGCTGTAGAAGAAATCGACCAGGTCGCACACGGTGATCTGGTCGTGCGGGATGCTGAAGAGCGCTTCGGCATGATCCCGCCACGCGCGTAACGCGTCCACGGACGCAGGCGCCCTCATAACGCTCAATGGCGGGGGCGGCAGCACCATCGCGAGAAATGCATCGCGATGACGACCCGCCTCGATCATGTCGATTACCTGATTGGCATCTTGCCCATTGTTGCCCACGACACCTTTCTTGATGACTGGGATCCCAGCCACGATCGGATAGCGACTGCAGAGGCACGACAACACGCCGTATTCAGAGTCCGGCGTGTTGCTCTCAGAGAGACGCACGCTCAGACTTCCGCCACAGAAGGGGCATTGCAAGAGACGCAGCAGTGGAGGCTTCATCGATGCACCGCCGAAGGATGGTCCACGTACGTCCTTTCAGATGACTGTGGGGTGAACGCGCCGTCGACGAGGCGCGCCAAGACCTTGGCTCCATCGAAGTATTCGTCGGCGATCGCTCTTGCTGTTCGGCAGTGAACCGAGTAACGCCGGTTGATATCCTCAATCCCGGCAAGAGCCTCGTCTGGTGTGACGAACGGTACGACGCCCGTACCAGTCTCCAGCCAATCTGAGAAACCAGTCTCCTGAAGAAGCACCGGGCGCCCGCTTGCCAGATACGCAACGCTCCGATCGCTGAACCAGCCGCTTCTGGTCGCCACGTATCCTTCTTTTGCCACGCTGAATTCCGCTTTCGAGTCTTGAATGAAACGTCGGTACGCCACTAGATCGCGCGTTTCGATGCTTGAATCACGCAGTCGCCAACCCTTGTCCGTCAGCAGTGCTCGGGGGACCGACGCACTTCCGACCGCCAAATCGAAAACAGATCCAACCCTCCGGGGAAGATCGATGTACGGCGCAAAGGAGGCTGATTTCATGCCGTAACGGATCCCGGCGTGCTCGACTGACGGATAGCTGTCCCAGAGCATGATGGTTGTGAAACTTGCTTCCGCGGATCCACGCGTGACTGGCCACAGATCGAGGACGACCGGCTGTCGCGTGGGCTGCCACGGCAACCCGTCATCGGGTATGGACGATTCGGCAAGGCCGACGTTTTCGCCAATCGAAAAAAACGCCGTGTGCTGAAGAGCGCGGCTTCGAGCGGCGGGATCCGTCAGATGTCGGACCTGGGTAAACACCGGATCCAGATCGATGAACGCGCGCGCGGGAATGTCTGTCAGCCACGGTCGAATAGGATTCGCGCCGCCCACGTTCAGAAGGAGATCCGTACTTCGGCAGACATCGACGATGCGATCGGCGCACGGTCCGAACCAGCGACCGGTATGCGCATCGTGATACGCCCAGCGATCGCTCAGATCAGCACGTTCGAAGGTGCGGGCAGCAAACTCGAGGCCGTACGTCGGATCCGTTGTCGTGTCAGTCGTACGCGGGTCGTAGCATTCAGGATAGTCGTCGCTGTCCTCGACGAAATACACATCATGCCCGAGCTGCCGTAAACCGACAATGTACTGCAGGTTGCAGGATGCCATTCCGCCAAGCGGTTGGCGCACGACAAACCCGAGCACGATGATCCGCAACCGTTGGGCCGTCACCACGAGCCTCCGCCTGCCGCGCGGGCATCGGTCGCGGGATCAATAGAGATTGCGGCTCGCTCGAGGAGACGGCCCACGACCTTTCGCGCGTCGAAATACTCTCCGGCAATCGCGCGCGCCGCCCGAGCGTGGCGCTTCCAATCGCCTTCTATTTCACGCAGGCCGTCGATCGCATCGTCGAAGCTCTGAAACACGACGATGCCCTCGCCGACCGGCAACACGGGCGCGAAGCCAGTGTCCTGGACAACGACCGGCCTGCCCGCCGCGAGATAGCAGGCGGTGCGGCCGCTGAACCAGCCCGACTGGCCCACGACATACGCGTTCTTCGCGACCGTCCACTCGCCCTTCGACGATTCGATGTAGTGGCGATAGTCGTCGACGTCAGCGCAGCACTGCATCGGATCCACCAATCGCCAGCCCCTCCGGATCAGTTCCACCTGCGGCGCACGGCGAGTGATTCCGCAACCAATCGCCAGCTCCAGCACGGTCGGCGCCACGGCAGCGGGCAGATCGATGAAGCGGAGAAACTCCTGATCCTTCTGTCCGTACGATTGGCCGTTCCACGTGACGTCGCCGTAGCTCGTCCAGTTCATAACGGTCGTGAACGCCTCGCGGTGGCCAGCCAACGGGTGCCACTGACCGATCGCAATCGGCTTGCGCATCGGCCGCCAGGCGTGCCCCGTCGTCGGGACTGCCGCCGACGCACACTCGCCATATGTGAAGTGCAGATCGTGCGCGTCGAGGTGGGCGCGAAATCGATCGTCCTGAACTGCCCTGATTTGCGTAAAGACCGGATCGGTGTCGACGTAGACGAGCCGAGGGATGCGCCGATAGCGCGTCGGGTCGCCAATGCCGCTCGACACATTGATCATCAGGTCGGCTTCCTCGATGACCGCGCGCCGGCGCGCCTCCGAGAGGCCGAACCACCGTTCCTGGAACGTCTCGCCGGTTGGAAGCGAACCACCGGGGAATCGGTACGCCCAGCGGTCAGCGAGGTCGAAGCGCTCCATCACACGCCCGAGATACTCGGCGTTGGAGACCGCTTCGCGCCCGCATCCTCCTTCACTCGGGTTGTACGGCCATTGCTCCGAGTCTTCGAGGTACGTGACGTTGTGCCCGAGCTCGCGCAGCCCGAGGACGTATTGAACGTAATCCCAGGTCACTCCGCCAATCGGATACTGTCCGATCAACCCGGCGACGATGATGTTCAGCCGCTCGCTCAACTGAATTTCCCCAACTCGGTGCGCAAGTCGGTGTCCGGTCCCATCGCCAGCCGCTGCACGCGGTATGGATCGTGAACGGGGAGACGAATCGGACCGCCCCCGTACAAGAACGCCGCCCGGTACCCTGACGCCGCGAGGACGCCGGAGTCATCGGGCGGGCCGGGATCGCCGTACGGAAAAGCAACGGTATCGATAGGCGTGTCCAGGTTGTGCTCGAGTGTGGTCTTCGAGCGGGTCAGTTCGCGCACCCGCTCCTGCGCGGAGAGATCGGAAAAACGACGATGGGAGGCCGCGTGAGATTGAATCGACACACGACCGCGCGCCAGCACGCGCAGGTCGTCCCAATCGCAGATTGGCTCGTCCGGCTCGACGCCCGCGTCGAACGTGTTCCGTGCACCAACAAAGTCGGTCGGAACGAACAGCACGGCAGGCATGTCGAAGCGCTGGAGTAACGGCAGCGTCACATACCGCATCGAGCTGTAACCATCGTCGAAGGTCAGAAGCGCCGAACGCGGCGGCAGCGTCTCGTTCTTGTCCAACCCGTCGAGAAACCGTTGCAGGTCGATAACTTCCCAACCACCGTCAACGAGATCTGTCAGGAATCCGGTGAACGCCTGCTCGGATATGTAGAACCACGATCGCCAGCCCTCCGAAGGCGGCTGACCGATCTTGTGGAAGCCCAGAATTGCGACAGTCTGCTCAGGCATCGGTCAGTCCAGTGCGTGTTCCAGCAGTCGCGACGCGACTCTGGGCGCGTCGAAATGCTCCTCGACCAGCGCTCGCGCAAGACGACATTGATGCTCGTAGTCGGCTGCGACGGTCTCCAGATGCCGTGCCGCCTCCGCCGCAGTCTGGAACCGGAAGAGGCCTTCCGCATCTGGCAGCAACCGGCTTGCGCCGGTGTGCTGGACGACAGCCGGCTTTCCACTGGCCAGATAACACAACGTTCGATCGCTCACCCAGGCGTTTTGCAGCAGAACGCACGACGGCTTGGCGCAGCTGAATTCGCCTCGAGAGCGCTGAATGTACTGTCTGTAGTCGGGTGGGCTCGCCACGATCTCGTGGGCCTCGCGCACGCTCCAACCGCGGCGTTCGAGGTCCCGGCGCTCCTCCTCGGCGCCTCCCAGGGACAGTGCCAGTTCGAGCGGCACGTTCGTGCAGCGTGGAAGGTCCAGAAATGGCTGGAAACCGGTGCGCTTGTCGTTCGCGTAACCGCCTTGATCGTCGTCGACCCAGTAGTCGAGCATGATCCAGTTCGAAACTGTGGTAAACGGCGCGTCGTCGGGCGCTTTGCAGATCGGCCAATAGTCGAGCGCAACGCAAGGGACTGTGTGCTGCCACGGAACGCCGCAGTCGGGAACACGGGAATCGGGTCGGCCGACCGTCTCGCCGATCGTGAAGTACACGTCGTGGTCCGGCAGCGCAATCTGGCCGCGACTGATCCATACCTGACAGAGACCGGGATCGATATCCAGCAGCACTGTGCGGCGGAACCGGCCGACC
>JBKPDW010000383.1:0-31053 GCA_046728115.1 Acidobacteriota bacterium
TCCCCAAACCCCGAATCGCATGAACCGCGCCCACGTCCTGCCCATGGCACGCGCGTCGTACGCCGTCCGCAGTGAGGACCAGCGCCGGCACACCCGGCAACATGCTGGCGAGTGGAACCAGCCGTCGAGCCACTTCGGCAGCGTCCCGTTCCAGTGCCTCGAGCGAAACCGCATCCGCGATGGCGTAGTCGCCCGTCCGTGTTCGCCGGAGATTCGCGAGGTGCGCGCCAACGCCGAGCCGTTCGCCGAGGTCGTGGGCCAGCGCACGGACGTAGAAACCGCTCGAACACTCGACCAGGAGCGTCACACGGTCGATCAGGACGTCGACGATCTCGAGCTTGTAGGCCGTGACCGCCACGGGTTGCAGGTGAAGATCCATGGACGGAACGACAGGCTCGTGCGACCTGGACGCGCGCGCCAGTACGTAGCTGCGCGTGCCGCCGATTTTTTTTGCCGAGTACGCCGGCGGCTGCTGAAGAAAAGTTCCGCGGAATTCGGAGAGTGCACGATCGATCGCATCGCGTGAAGGCAGAGGGCCCTCATGCGCCTCGCCGATCGGTTTCCCTCCTGCATCCGCGGTGTCGGTCGCGACACCGAGCCGGATTACAGCCTCGTACGATTTGCTCGCGGCGCTCAGAAACCGCGCGAGCCGCGTCGCACGCCCTACGACGAGCGGCAAAACACCCGTCGCCGCGGGATCGAGCGTCCCGGTGTGCCCGACGCGAGATTCGTGCAGGATCCGCCGACCCCACACGACGATGTCGTGCGAGGTAAGCCCGGCAGGCTTGTCGATCACGAGAAGGCCGTCCATAAGAACGCAGACGCATGCCAGGATTCAGGCCGTTTCGCCGTCCGTCAGCGCGATCGCCTCTTCCAATTTCGTCACGAACAGTTTTTGCAGCGTGTCGATCGGGCCGTTCACGGTGCACCCTGCCGCGTTCCTGTGTCCGCCGCCGCCGAAACCCTTCGCGACGGCGCCGATGTCAATATTTCCCTTCGATCGCATGCTGACGCGGTACTCGTCGCCTTCGGTTTGTTTGAAGAAGACGACGGCCTGGATCTCCTTCACGGTCAGTGGAAGGTTGATGAGCCCTTCGGTGTCTTCGTACGTGCCGCCAGCCTCGCGCGCCATTTCGTGATCGAGGTAGACGATGGCGATGCGGCCGAAGGTGTCGATTTGCATGGCGCTCAGTACCGAGCCGAAAAGCTTCAGCCGTCCCATGTTGTTGCTGTCGTACACGTTCCTCGCAACCAGCACGGGATCGACGCCGGCTTCGAGCGACTCCCGGCAGATGTCGAAGGTGCGTGGCGAGATATTGGAATAGTGAAACGAGCCCGTATCGGTGAGGATTGCCAGATAGACGTGGGTCGCAATGTCGGCCGTCAATGGAACATCCAGCGCCCTCACCAGATCGAACACCATCTCTCCGCAGGCCGCCGCGCTCGAATCGAACCACGTGATGTTCCCGTAGGCGGTGTTGCCGGGATGATGATCGATGTTGATGACGAGGAATCGATCCAGCCCGGTGACCCCGGTGCGCGTCAGATCGCTGCACTCCATGATGATGGCGACGTCGAAGTTGCCGTCCACGTTCGCCGCGATCCGGATGTCCGGCACGCCGGGAAACTGCATCAACGGGCCTGGCGCTGGGTCGGCGTTGACGATCGTCACTTCTTTGTCGAGGGCCTTGAGCGCGTAGGCCATCGCCAGCTGGGATCCGATGGAGTCGCCGTCGGGTCGCGCATGCGAGGACAGAACGAAGCGGCGGTGCGCACGAATCGCGTCGACGATCTGCTGAATCTCTGGGTTACTCGTCATCGTGTGGAGGAGTCGGAGCGGTCTTGAGCTCGTTGAGGAGTTGTTCGATGCGGTCCTGGCCGGCGATCGAGTCGTCGTAGTGGAACATCAGCTCGGGCGCTCGCTTCAGCCTGAGGCGAGAGCTGATGTGGCGGCGCAGAAACGACGCCGCCCGTGCCAGCGCGCGCTCGCTGTTCCGCCGGCTCTTCTCGTCGCCGAGCGCCGTGTAATAGATGCGCGCCTGCTGCAGGTCTGGGCTGACGTGCACGCGGGTGAGCGTGACGAACCCGATCCCCGGATCGTGCACCTCGCGCGCGAGCAGCGACGCCAGCTCGCTGCGTATCTGATCGGCCACGCGCTCGGGGCGGGAACCTTGAGACATCACAAGTTACGTTAGAAACTCCACTTCGGTGCGCGTAATCAGCCCTGGCTCGATCCGCTCGATTTCAGCGGCGACAGCGGCCAGCTCGCGGTCGGCGTGTTGTTCATCCGTGCTGACGGTAACCATCGCCAGCCCGGCTCGCTGCCACAGGTCGTGATGATCCACTTCGGCGACGGCAACGTTGAACTTCTTGAGTCGATCCTTGATCCGCCGGAGCACCATTCGCTTTTCCTTCAGCGACTGGGAGCCGGGCACGTGAAGTTCGACGGTCAACAGTCCGACGACCATTTCGAACGGGAGAACGCTATGCGAAAAGCTCGACCACTGAGGTCACGGCATGAAACGGAGGTCACTGACACCCTCTTATGATCATCCGTGTTCCTCGTTTCGTGTTCGCGCGCTCCGTGGTCGAGCGGTTTTGGTCAGATGGTCAGGCGGTTACGGCCACCCTCTCCATCGCGAACACTTCGATGATATCGCCAATTTTGATGTCGTTGAACTTCTCGAAGCCGATGCCGCACTCGAATCCGCTCTTCACCTCGCTGACATCATCCTTGAACCGCCGGAGTGAGCCGATCTTGCCTTCGTAGACGACCACGTTGTCGCGCAGCAGCCGCGCTTGCGTATCGCCCGCGCGCGTAATGCGCCCTTCGGTGACGATGCAGCCCGCGATCGTCCCGAACTTCGGAACCTTGAAGGTCTCGCGGACCTGCGCGACGCCGATGCGTACTTCTTTGAACGTCGGCTCGAGAAGTCCAGCCATCGCCTTCTTCATCTCGTCGGTCACGTTGTAGATGACCGAGTGCGAGCGGATGTCGACGTGCTCGCGGGCGGCGATCTCCTCCGCATTCCTGTCTGGCCGCACGCTGAACGCGATGACCACGGCGTTCGATGCGGACGCAAGGAGCACGTCCGACTCGTTCACTGCGCCGACGCCGGCGTGGATGATCCGGATCTTCACCTTGTCGTCCGACAGCTTCGTCAGGGTGTCGGCCAGCACTTCGGCCGATCCCTGAACGTCGGCCTTGATGATGATCGGAAGTTCCTTCATGCCGCCTTCGGCGATTTGCGCCTGCAGCGATTCGAGCGTCAGGCGGCCGCCTTTCGCGACGAGCGCCCGGATCTTGGCCTGTTCCTCGCGGAACGCTGCGATCTGCCGCGCCTTGGCGGCGTCTGCCACCTGGAATACGTCACCCGGCTGCGGGAGTCCCGCGAGGCCGAGCACCTCGACCGGCGTGGACGGCCCGGCAGCTTTCGTGGGCCGACCGCGATCGTCGATCAACGCACGCACGCGGCCGACGATTGGACCGGCAATGAACGTGTCGCCGACATGCAGGGTCCCATCCTGGACGAGTACGGTTGCAACCGGACCGCGACCCTTGTCCAGTTTCGATTCCAGCACGGTGCCGGTGGCGTTGCGTTTCGGGTTGGCTTTCAGCTCCCCGATGTCGCTCACCAACAGCACCATCTCGAGCAGCAGGTCGATGTTCTGCTTCTTCTTCGCGGACACCTCGACCGTCACCGTCTGGCCGCCCCATTCCTCGGGCATCAGGTTCAGTTCGGTCAGCTCGCGCTTCACGCGCTCGGGGTTCGCGTTTGGCTTGTCGATCTTGTTGATCGCCACGACGATTGGGACGTTCGCCGCCTTCGCGTGGTCGATCGCTTCACGCGTCTGCGGCATCACCCCATCGTCGGCCGCGACCACGAGGATGACGATATCTGTGACTTTGGCGCCACGGGCTCGCATGAGGGTGAACGCCTCGTGGCCCGGCGTGTCGAGGAACACGATGTCGCGGTTGTTGATCGTGACGTGATAGGCGCCGATGTGCTGCGTGATCCCGCCAGCCTCGCGTTCGGCGACGCGCGTTTCGCGAATCGCATCGAGCAGGCTCGTCTTGCCGTGGTCGACGTGTCCCATCACGGTGACGACGGGCGCGCGGGTTACCACGTCTTCGGCCTTTGTCTCACCGGCGCCCACCTGCAGCAGCTCCTCTTCGAAGCTGCGCAGCTGCACTTCGGCGCCGAATTCGCGCGCGATCATCGTGGCGGTTTGGGTGTCGAGGGTCTGATTGATCGTCATCATCAGACGCTTCATCAGCAGCTTTGCGAGAACTTCCTTCGGACGGATGTCGAGCTTGTCGGCCAGATCCTTGACCGTCATGCCCTCGGCAAGGGTGATGATGCGCGTGACCGGGGGCGGCGCGGTCGGCAGCGGCGGCGGCGCGGGCCGCGCATGGTCCCGGCGCGCTGTCGCTGCGGGTCGCCCCTGGCCGCCAGGACGAAACGGCGGACGCGTCGGCATGCCCGGCCGTGGCGGTTGGTACTGGCCAGGTCGGGGCGACGTGCCCGGCTGCTGCGTGCGCACAGGCTGCGACGGCAACGGTCGCGGTCCACCGACGACGGGCGGTTGCGGCCGAGACGACGGATACGCGGGTCGTAGCGGTGTGGCTGGCCGCGGCGGCGCCGCAGGTGCAGCGGGACGAGTGGGTGTGGCTGCCGGTGCTTGTGCGCCCGAGACCGTCGCCGCGGGACGCGCCGCAGGACGGTCGACTTTGGCTGCCGGGCGCGGCACAACGCGCGGAGCCGGTGTCGTCGGCAGCGGCGGTGTCGGCGTTGTCGGACGCTGTTCCTCGATCCTCAGACGCAAGGTCGGCGGTACAACCCGGCCCGTCGTGGGTGGTTTGGGCGCTGGCTCCACAGGCGGGGCCCCAACAGGCGTTGCAGGCGGCTCGATCGCCGGCTCGGGTGCGGTCGCCACTGGCCGTGCAGGCTTTGGGACCACCGGCGGTGGCTCGATGACGGGAGCCACTTCGATTTCCGGTGGCGCAGCGACGACCGGCTCCGGCGCTACGGCGACCTGTGCAGCCGGTGGCTCGGCTTGCTCGGGCACAGGCGCAGCCGCGGGCGCTGGTTTGACTGTTTTGACGAGTCGCGGCGGCGGCAGCACGGGCGCCGTGGGTTTCACCGGCTCGGGCGCTTTCTTGGAAGCCGTCGGCTTCTTTCCCTTGACCACCGGCGTCTCGGCGAAGATGTCGCCGCTCGGCAGCGCGATGTTGCGCTGACGCGCGAGCCGTTCGACGAACTGGCGCGCGACGACCTCCTCGATGGTGCTCGACGCGCTCTTCACCTCGATGCCGTGATCGCGCTTCAGCAGCGCGGTCACCTCCTGGCTCGTCGTGCCGAGCAATTCCGCGACTTTGTAAATCCGGACAGTTGCCAAACGTCTACTCCTGAGCTTCGTCCGACGCCGGCGTTTCGCCACGCGCCGCTGCGAGAATTTTTTCCGCCGTCTTGGGTCCGATACCGGGAATCGCTGACAACTGGTCGACGGTCGCGCCAGCCACGGCTTCTTGGTTCGTGAGGCCCGCATCGATCAGCTTGCGAACGGTTTTCTCACCTACGCCCGTGAGCGAGTACGTCGGCGTCTCCTCCCCACCTGCTTCCGCGGCGGCAGATTCGTCGGTCGGCTCGGCCGTCTCGGCCGATTCCGCCTCGGTCGAGCCCAGCTCCAGCCCTTCGAACTGCGCTTCGACTTCGCGCCGCTTCTCTTCCTCGCTCTTGATGTCGATGCGCCATCCCGTGAGCTTGGCCGCCAGCCGGACGTTCTGGCCCTTCTTGCCGATGGCGAGCGAGAGTTGCTTGTCCTCGACGATGACTTCCATGACGCGCTCGCGATCGTCCACGATCGACACGCGCTGCACTTTGGCGGGGCTGAGCGCATTCGTCACAAACGCAATTGGATCGTCGGACCACTCGACGATGTCGATCTTTTCACCGCGCAGCTCGCGGATGATCGACTGTACGCGCGTGCCCTTCATTCCGACGCAGGCACCCACCGGATCGACGTCGCGCTCGCGGGAGAAGACCGCGACCTTGGCACGATCGCCGGCTTCGCGCACGGCGCCGCGAATCATCACGGTGTTGTCGTAGATCTCCGGCACCTCCTGCTCGAACAGCTTGATGAGCAGCGCCGGATCGGTACGCGACAGGACGATTTGGGGTCCCTTGGCGCTGCGGTTGACGCCCTTGATGACGCTCCGCACGCGATCGCCCGGCGTGTAGCTTTCGGCGCGCGATTGTTCCTTGCGCGGCAGCACCGCCTCGATGCGGCCCACCTCGAGGATGATGTCGCCGTTTTCGAACCGCTTGACCGTACCGTTGACCACTTCGCCAACACGCTGGTTGTACTCGGCGAAGATGTTCTCGCGCTCGGCCTCGCGGACCTTCTGGAAGATCACCTGCTTGGCCGTCTGGGCCGCGATGCGCCCGAGCACCTCCGTGGGTTTCGGGAACTCCATCTCGTCGCCCAGTTCGATGCTGTCGGCCACGTCGTTGCCGTACAACGGTCGGTACATGTCCCGCGCTTCCGTGATGGAAATCTCCGTTGCCGGATTCGTCACTGTCTCGACCACGGTCTTGAGCGCGAACAGATCGACCTGTCCGGTTTCGGTGTTGAAACGCGTCTTCAGGTTCTCGCCCGTCTTGTAGTACTTCCGCGAGGCCGTGGCGACGGCCTCCTCGATTGCACTGATGACGACGTCGGGCTCGATGCCCTTTTCTTTTGCGAGCGCCTCGATCGTCTGCTGCAGGGGATTGCTCATAACAGTCTTCAAAACTCCACTTCCAAGTTCGCTCGCGTGATCGCCCCGATCGGCACGCGGCGCGTCCGTCCGTCCTCGGCTTCGAGGATCACATCGTCGCGGTCGACGCCGGCAAGCCGGCCGCGAAAAAATCCTTGCCCGTCGATCGGTGCGCGCATCACGAGTTTCGCGCGCCGGCCTGCAAACCGCCGATAGTCCTCGGCTCCCCGCAGCGGCCGATCGAGTCCGGGCGAGGAAACCTCGAGCGTATATGCGGTTGGGACGAGATCCTCGACGTCGAGGATCGCGCTCAGATCGCGGCTGACGTTGGCGCAATCGTCAACGCTCACGCTTTCGTCCGCCGTCGCCGCTGGCCCCGGCCGATCGATGCGAACGCGCAACACCATCCCGCTAGCCTCGCGCCGCAGCTGGACATCGAAAATCTCCAGCCCGTAGCCGCCCGCCACGCGAGCCGCCGCCTCGCGCACCCGTTCGACGACATCCATACGCAATTGGCGACTTGGTGAATTGGTGGCTTGGTGGTTTGCCGGCTCACCAAGTCGCCAACCCCGCCAATTCGCGCTGCTAGGTGCCTATAAACTAAAAAAGTGGGCACATGCCCACTCGGTTCTTCACCTAGTGTTCGAACACACCATCATATCACGTGCAGGGCTGCGGCAGGTCCCATCGGCCGCGCAATCAGATCGTACTCTCGGGCACCAACGACCTCCACCTCGACAAAATCGCCGGTCCGGTACCGCGAAGGGTCGCATTCGGTGAGAAACACGCCGGCGTCGATGTCCGGCGCCTGAGTGGCGAGCCGTCCCCGGAGGACGAGTTCGTGATCGGCCGACGGTCCGTCGACGAGGAGGCGGGCCCGCTGACCGACCCGCGCTCGCAGACGTGCCTGCACGAGGCGCTTCTGCCGCGCCATCAACCGACTCCGCCGCGCGTTCTTGGCCGCGGCAGGAACATCGTCGGGGAGCCGATATGCCGCGGTGCCTTCCTCGTGGGAATACGTAAAGATTCCAACGTGCTCGAACTGCTGTTCGGTGACGAACTCGGATAACTCCTCGACGTCAGCCTCAGTCTCGCCAGGAAACCCGACGATGAACGTCGTTCGCAGGGCAACGCCGGGCATGCGGCTGCGGATCCGCGAGAGGAGCTTCTCGTAGTCTTGGCGCGTGCCCGGTCGCTTCATCCGCGCCAGCACGCGGTTCGAGGCATGCTGCAGCGGCAGGTCGACGTAATTGCAGACCTTCGAGCAGTCCGCCATCGCCGCCAACGTGTCGTCGGCGATGGTCGTCGGGTAGAGGTAGAGGAGGCGGATCCATTCCAGCCCATCGACGGTGTTCAACTCGCGCAGCAGTCGCGCCAGCGCGCCGCGTTCGCGCCGATCGACCCCGTAGAACGTCGTGTCCTGCGAGACCAGCAGCAATTCCCTGACACCGCGGGCCGCCAGCGCGTGCGCTTCGCGGACGATCGACTCCGCCGGACGGCTCCGATAGTGCCCGCGCAACGTCGGGATGATGCAGAACGCGCACTTGTAGTCACAGCCCTCCGCGATTTTTACGTAAGCGTAGTGCTTCGGCGTTGCGAGCATGCGCGGTGTGTTGGCGTCGTACAAGTACGTTGGCAAGGTGCCGGGTGCTGGGTGACTGGTGCGATAGAAAGCCAGCGGCCTCGCGAGGCCTTCGATTGCGCGGACGATGTCGGGCACTTCGCCGGTGCCCAACACGGCATCTATTTCCGGAATCTCGGTTTTCAGTTCCTCGCGATACCGTTCAGCCAGGCAGCCGGTCACGACGAGCTTTCGGCATGCGCCGTCTCTCTTGTGCTGTGCCATTTCCAGAATCGTGTCGATCGATTCCTGCTTGGCCGAATCGATGAACGCGCATGTATTGACGACCAGCACGTCAGCATCAGCGGCGTTCTGCGTCAGATCGTGGCCGGCCTGCTGAGCAAGCCCCAGCATCACCTCTGAATCGACAAGGTTTTTCGGACATCCCAGACTGACAAGACCAATTTTCATTTCAGAGTTCAGATTTCAGAGTTCAGATTGATTCAGATTTCGACTGCAGATTACGGATACAAGCGATAGAGCATGCGTGGATACGGAATCGTTTCGCGCACGTGGTCGAGCTTGCAGATCCAGGAGACGACGCGCTCGATACCCATGCCGAAGCCGCCGTGCGGAACGGTGCCGTACCGGCGCAAGTCGAGGTACCACTCGAAGGCATCCTGCGGCAGATTGTGTTCCTTGATGCGCTGCAGCAGGAGATCGAGATCGGCGAGCCGTTCGCCGCCGCCGATGATCTCGCCGTAGCCTTCGGGCGCGAGCACGTCGACGCCGAGCGCCAGTTCCGGGCGATCGGGATCCGGCTTCATGTAGAACGCCTTCACCGCGGCCGGGTAGCGGTGCACCATGACCGGCCGGTCGTACTGTTCCGACAGCGTCGTCTCGTCTGGTCCGCCGAAGTCGCCGCCCCACTCGATCGGCAGACCTTTCGATTGCAGCGTTCTGATCGCCTCATCGTACGAAATCCGTGGAAACGGCTTCTGCACCGCTTCCAGCTGGCTGGCGTCGCGCTCGACGACGGTCAGCTCGCGCCGTCGCTTGTCGAGGACGCGGCCGACGACCGACACAACGAGGTCTTCGGCCAAATCCATTACGTCGTTCAGGTCGGAGTACGCCATTTCGGGCTCGACCATCCAGAACTCGGTGAGGTGACGGCGCGTCTTGGATTTTTCGGCGCGGAACGTGGGGCCAAAGCAGTACACCCTGCCGAGCGCCATTGCGTTGGCTTCGTTGTACAGCTGCCCGCTCTGCGTCAAATACGCCGTCTGCTCCTCGAAGTATTGTGCCGGAAAGAGGGTCGTCGTGCCCTCGCACGCCGCCGGCGTGAAGATAGGCGTGTCCGCCAGGATGAATCCTCGCGAGTTGAAGAAGTCGCGGACGGCGTTGATGATTTCGTGACGGATGCGGAGGATCGCCTGCTGCCGTTCGGTGCGAATCCAGAGGTGACGCCGGTCGAGGAGGTAGTCGACGCCGTGTTCCTTGGGCGTGATCGGGTACTCGTGCGAGCTGCCGACAACGTCGAGCTGCTTGACGTCGATCTCGTAGCCGCTCGGCGCCCGCTTATCGGCCCGAGCCGTGCCGGTCACCACGATTGAGGTTTCCTGCGAGAGGTGATCGGCCGCCTTGAACATCTCGTCGCCGACCGCGGCCTTGGACATCACCGCCTGGATGAAACCGGTGCCGTCGCGCACGATCAGAAAGTGAATCTTGCCGCTCGAGCGCCGGTTGTGCAGCCACCCCTTGAGCGTCACTTCTTCGCCTTCGTGCCGGCCGATGTCTTCTATATAGACGTGAGCCATCGTTCGATCTTTCCACGAGAGGTCCTGGCGCGCCCCAGCGTATCCTTCGTCGAGCCTCGCACCTCGGCGTCGAATATCAGTGGTCCGTCGTACCCGACCTTTTGAGTCGTCGTCATCGCCGCAGCCCAGTCGATCGTGCTGTCCACCGGTACCCGTGCCGCCACGAGATGTTCCGCCACCTGTTCAATCGTCTCCATCAGGTCGGCGTTCTTGTGTGCGCTGCCGAAGTCGAGGCAGATGCCGACGTTCGCATCGACGCCGGCTTCGACAAAATGCACGAGCGATCCGATGGGTGTCATCGACGTCGAGTCGACGGCCAATTGCACATTCAGCGGCGCAGCAATGCCCGCGAGCCGCTCCACCAACTTGGCCGTCTCGCGCGGCGTACTCGCCTGCAGGACCAGTACCGTCAACGGTATGCGACGCGCGATGAACAGTGCTTGCTCGGCGTCTTCTTCGAGCGGTACCTGCACGCTGAACAGGTCGAGTCCCGCCTCGGCCAGCCACTGTTGCAGGTCGGCCACCGCTGCGGGGTTGTGAAAATCGATATGCGTCCGAGCTGCGTACAGCTCGATCGTTTCGAACCGATGCGCTCCAATTTCGAGGAGATTCTCCCGACCAAGCCATCCGGTCGAGTACACGCGTGTCGACACCCCGAATTGCCGCTTGCGCACAAGCCGAATTGAACATTGTACTTCACTGATTCGAGGGGAACCGAAGAGGACCGAGTTCACGGATTCACACGGAGCAACGAAGAAACGGAGACGCGTCTTCGCGCCTCGGTGTGACACCGTTCTCTCCGGAGCCTCCGGCGCCTCAACTACCGGAGCTCCTCGATGTGTTTCGCCAGGAGCTCGCGGAGCCGATCGAAGCGCGGATATTTTTCGAGATTGGTACGCACGTAGCGGAGCGTACGCGGCATGTACTGGATGTAGACGGGATTACGCCGTGTGATGGTTTGATAGCCGAAGGTGCCGAGCGCCTTCAGGTTGCGCTGCAGCGCCATCAGATCGAAGCGCCGGCGGAACTCCTCTTCGTCCTCGCGCGCGCGACCGGTGAGCGCGAGAAAGTACGCGATCAGCTCGTCGAGATCGCGGTCGGCGATGTCCACGTACGAATCGCGGAGCAGCGACACCAGATCGTACGTGTCCGGACCCATCCGCGCGTCCTGGAAGTCGATGATGAACAGGCTGGACTCGTGCAGCATCAGGTTGCGACTGTGGTAGTCGCGATGACACAGCACGCGCGGCTCGGCGGCGAGCTCCTGCACGATGGCGGCCCATTCTTCGCCCAGCGCGAACCGATCGGCCTCTGAAATCGTGAGGCCGCGGTAACCCTCCATGAAATGCTTCACGAAGAACTGCAGCTCCCACGTGAGCTTCTCGACATCGAACGCGATGCCGTACGGGATGTACTGGTCTGACGTGAGCTCGTGCCCTCGCCGCTGCAGGAGTTCGATGAGCGCCACGGCCTGCCGATAGAGGGCGGCATGCTCTCCAGGCGATGCGGCGCCGAGGTGAGCCTGCAACGTCACGTCGCCGAGATCCTGCAGCGCGATGATGCCGAGCTCGTCGCAGTGGTCGAAGATCGTCGGAACGGGCAGCGGCACCTGTTGAAGGAGTTCCGCCACGTTTGCAAACGACAGCGCTGCGAACACGATTGGCCCGGCATGGAGGGCGACCACCTGCGAGCTGGTGTCGGGAAGACTGATGCGGAAGTACTTCCGGTCGGACGCATCGCCGGTCAGCGGCACCACGCGCGCGCGGCGTGTCGCGAGCCCGGTGAGCTGCAGGTAGCGAGCGATGCGATCGCGAACGTGCAGGCCTTCGGCGGTGCGTTGTTCGGCCATGTGTCAGGTGATGAGGGGCGATACGGCAATCGCGTCGCTCTCGTCGCTCCGTACGATGACCGACCGCCGGAGGACGGCGCCGGAGGGAAGCGTGACGCCGTCGGCGACGATACACTCGTCCACCACCGCATCGGCGCCCACCTCCACATCGTCCCAGAGAATCGATTGCGTTACGCGGGCTGAGGGCGCGACACGGACGTTACGACCGGCGGACGCCATGCCATTGCCGCGTTGTCTGGAGAAGGCGAGCGAGGTCTTCCAGTAATCGGCGACGGTTCCGATGTCCCAGAACTGCGCGTGGCAGACGTAGCCTCGCACCGACCCCGGCCGCGACGCGATCAAGTGGTTGTAGACGCCGCCAATCGATTTGGCGACGGTACCTTGCGCAACGGTGTCGAACGCGGCGATGGCCGCCACCTGCACGCCGATGTAGTGGTACGAGCCCTCTGCTGCAGGTCCACGAGACACGAATCCAGTCACGCCCCCGGAATCGTCCAGGAGAACGCCACCGTATCGATTGAAGTCGCTGTTTGGAACCAGCGCAAGCGTCACGAGCGCTCCGCTATCCGCGTGCGCGTCGGCGAGACGCTGCACGTCCGCGTCCGTCAACGTATCGCCGTTCACGATCACACACGGGTCCGCGCCCACGATCGGCAGCGCCTGCCGGGGGCCGCCGCCGCTGCCGAGCACAACCGGTTGCTCCCACGAATAGCGCACGCGGACGCCGAGGTCGGTTCCGTCTCCAACGATGGCGCAGATCGTGTCGGGCCGATGGTGGAGGTTCAGGACGAGATCCGTCACGCCGTGCGACGCGAGCCACAGGATGATACGACGGACGATCGGCTCGCCCGCCACCGGAATCGCCGGCTTCGCGCGCACATCGGTGAGTGGCCGGAGCCGGGTGCCGAGCCCCGCCGTGAGAATCAACGCGGAATGGATTGTCAAGTTGAGACGTGCCTACTCGTCCTCGAACAGCATGTCGGACACCGCGAGGCCGCGTCCCTCGCAGTGCAGCTGGTAGAGCCGCCGGTAGGAATCGACAAGGTAGTCGGCAGGGCCGCGGCCCAGCGCTTCGGCGGTTTCCGCGATGCCGCGGTCGCCGCCTTCGATTTCCACGAACGTCCCCACCGGCGTTTCATCCACCGCCAGGAGAACGTCGTCCAGCGCAAATTCCTCGCGGTATTTCTGATAGCGAAACCACACACGGAACCCGAGCTGCTCGAGAACGTGGACGACCAGCGCGCCATCGCCGACAACGGTCTCCAGCTCGTCGCGAACTTTCAGCAACGATGGCTGGACAGGACCTTTGAAGGTGAGAAGGCTCTTGCCGGATTCCACGCGCACCCGCAGCACGCACCGTCGCTTTCGCAGGTCGTCGCCCACCGTGTCGAGGAGGCAGTCCTCCTGCAGGCGGCGGCCGCGGACCGGCGTAGCACCGGCGCGCAGGATGGCCGCGCGGGCGCTCTCGGGATCGTCGAAGCGCAGCTTGATCTCGCGTTCGAGGGTGGCAGGCATGGACGCCTATTTAAATACCGGCGGGCGCGGAATTACAACGCAATCCTGCGGCCATGGCGGGACACCGTGCGACGCAGAAAGACGTACATCGTAAAACACTCGAGCGCAAACGCGGGAAAGCCGAGGTAGCCTGGGAGTGGCATCTCGAACACCCTCAGGTTCTCCATGATGGGGACCGAATAGTGCCACTTCGCCCGGGCCCAGTAGTTCCAGAATTCCCACAGCACGCCGCACAGAAAGCCGCTCAACGACAGGTTAATGACACGCTCTCGTGTGAGCGTTTGCGCACCGAGCCACCGGTTGATGGGATCGAGCAGCAGGATGAAACCAAGCCACACCGGTGCGGCGAGATACTGTGCGGTTGTGGCCGAGACGAGGAACGGGGACGCGAGCATCGCGATGCCCACGATGATCGCGAGGACTGGAAGACGGGTGCGCGGAGCAGGAGAGTCCGGCCGGGCGGGCTTTTCCCCTCTGCCTGCCCTCAGAAGGGCGACCAGTTCAGCTCCCTCGAAGAGGGCGGGCCAGATGGTGGCGAAGGACCAGGCGTAGCCGAACTGCCGGAGCGCGAAGTTTTCGGGCAGGCCCGTGTAGAACCAGTTGCGAAGCACCAGATTGAATCCTTCGAACACGAGCCAGAGCGGGATCGATGCGAACGCGAGCGCGGCGAACTCGCGCGGCGCGGATCGGATCCACGAATCGCCTCGCGCGCGATAAACGATGTTGTCTGCGAACAGAATGAATCCGGTCCAGCAGATCGGCGTATTCCACGACGCGAACGGCTCGATCCCTGCGAGCGTCGCGGCTTCCGATACGATCATGATCGCGAGACCGATCAGCATCATCCGTACTGTTCTACCGCGGAGGGCGCGGGCAAGAATCGAGGTTACTGCCATTCCTCGAGAACGACCCTGTCCTCCCGTTTGCGCACTGCATGGCAGCGTCCTCCGTGGTAGAGGAGGCGTCTACGTGGCCCGGACGCTGAACGAACAACCGCGCAGCGCCGGCGCACCCACACCTTTGCCAAGGATCAGCACTTTGTGCGTGCTGCCGAGGCCGCCAGGCATCATCAACGTTCTCCACTGTGGATTGCGAATCGTGGCTTGCGGATCCACCATCCCCGGCAGCAATCCGAGGAGGAAATAGGTTTGATCGAGAAACCCGATCGTCGTCATCCCTTCCCCTTCGGCGGCGGCGCGGACGCTCGTGAAGTCGACGTGCGCCGTGAGATCCTGTTCGCCGGGATTCTGCAGCCACGAGGGCGCGCTGCCGGGTGACTCGGTACCGACGCTCCTGTGGGCGGCGAACGTCGTCAGCGTTCCGGCTGCGTGACCGAGCGAATACAGGTCCTGCGCCTCGTGACCGTAGTCGATGAGCACGATGAAGCCGCGATGCAGCCGACGAGCCGCATTGCGAATCCATTCGACAGCCCGCAGATTGATTTCGGCGCGCCAACCCTCTTCCAGCCTGATCCCTGCCCGCTCGAGATATTCCGAAAGGACAGGCGTGGATGGAGCGCCCTCGGCCAGTGCGAGCGACGCTGGACTGAAGCGTCGCGCTCCTTCCGTCGCCGAATCGTCCGAATCGCTGCGCGAGGATTGAGCCGAGGGACCGACAACGTAAACTTCTCGAAGGCCTTCGTCTCGCATGACGATCTGGTGCACCGGCATGGCGTCGAGCAGCTCGTTGGCGACCAATACCCCTTCGAACGATTCGGGGAGCGTGGGCGATGAAGACACCACGCGCTCCGCGACATCGGCCAGCGTCGCGGCCTGCGCCCCGCGCGCCACGGCGCTCGCCTCGACGAGGTGCACGCGTACGGTCTCGTAGAACAAGGGATCACGGCTTTTGGCAGCGCGAAGAATGTCCGCGGACAGCCGTCCATTGCCGGCGCCGGCTTCGACCAAATCGAAAGCAACCGCAGGGCGCGCAGAACAAGCAGCGAGAACATGTTGCTCCGCGGCTTCCGCGCGCTCGGCGGTTGCTTTGACAATCTCCGCCATCTCGGCCAGCTGCACCTCGAGCAGCTCGCCGAACAGCGATCCGACGTCCACGCTGGTAAAAAAATCGCCCGCGCGGCCAGACCGTTGGGCCGCGCGGGCGTAGTAGCCGACCTCGGGATCGTAGAGCGCGAGATCCATGAACGCGGCCACCGTCATCGGGCCGCGCTCACGGATTGTCTCTATCAGCCTTTCCTGGTTAATCCCTAATCCCCAATCCCTGAACCCTAATCCCCGGTCGCTAGTCCTTCTTGACCGTCACGAATACCTCGCCTGCGCCGCGCCACACCAGAATCTGTGCGATGCGGCCAGACTGGATCTGCTGCAGTGCGCGCGCGGCCTCGGATGCATTCGCCACGCTGCGACGGTTGACCGAAAGGATGACGTCACCCGCCCGCAAGCGTCCCGCCGACGGACCATCGGGGTCGACGTCCGTGATCACAGCACCGGTCTGTCCCGACGGCAGACCGAGCCGCCGCGCCATCTGGGCCGTGACGTTGTCCAGCGTCAGGCCGAAGCCGCCGGCGCCCTGCTGGTCGTCCTGCTGCGGTCCCTGGCCCGGCGAGCGTCGGTTGACGTTCTGTTCGGCCTCGAGATCGAGTTCATCCACCGTCAGGTTCAGCGACTTTTCCTGCTTGTTCCGCAGAACCTTCACCTGGACGTTGGTACCCGGCTTCGTCCCGACCACCATCTTCACGAGCTCGTCGCTGTTGGCGACCGGCCGGCCGTTGTACTGCACGATCACGTCGCCGGGCTCCACGCCCGCCTTCGCCGCCGCGCCGTTGGCAGCGACCGACGCGACGATCGCGCCCGACCGCGTCTTCAGGCCGAACTCTTCGTAATCCTCGCGTGGCACCTGCGTCACGGTGACGCCGATGCGCCCCCGCACCACCTTGCCGTTCCGCAGCTGTGGCAGCAGATCCCGGACGGTGTTGATCGGCACGGCGAAACCGATGCCGATGTTGGTCTCGCTGCGGGCGTTGGTCACGATCGCCGTGTTCATCCCAACCACTTCACCGCGGATGTTGAGGAGCGGTCCGCCCGAGTTGCCGGGGTTGATCGCGGCGTCGGTCTGCATCATGTCGTTCGTGCGTCCGTCAGTCACCGGGAAGGCCCGCTTCTCGGCGCTGATGACGCCCACCGTCACCGTGTGCGAGTAGTTGAACGGGTTGCCGATCGCCATCACCCAATCGCCGGCGGCCATCTGCGACGAGTCTCCGAACTTGGCTTCCGGCAGCGGCTCCTTGGGGTGCTCGGTCATCTGAATCAGGGCGCTGTCGGTCAACGGATCCCGGCCGATCACTTTGGCCTGATACGTCACATCAGGATCGTCGCCGTAGAGCCCGATCTCGATCTTCGTGGCGTCCTCGACGACGTGATTGTTCGTGAGGATGAAGCCGTCCTTGCTGATGATGAACCCGGTGCCCGCCGCGTGCGTCGTCTGTTCGCGCTGACGTCGGCGTCCGTTGCCGCCCTGTCCGCCCGACGGTGGCTCGTCCGGCTGGCCCGGATTGCCGAAGAAGCGATGGAACAGATCGTCAGGCGATCCGCCTCCGAAGAAGTCGGTCAGGTCCTGGGCCCTGGTCTTCATCTCCGTCTGGATGTTGACGACCATCGGCTTCGCCACCTTGGCGATGTTCCGGAACGTCTGGGCATCGACTGCGCCTGTGATCGGCGCGCTGTTCATCGCCGGCACGGCGATCGTCGGCTGCGCCGACGAAGCCGGTGTCAGGTCGAGGCGGGACGCGAGAACCATCCCGACGGCCAGCGAGGCCACGGCGATAAGGAGTGCATAGAAGAATGTGGTCTTGCGGGTTGACATCGTTCAACGACCTCCGGCGAAACTGCTGAATGGCAATTTCACGATCAAATAAGCCTGACGATTTCCGATTGAACGGGCCCGGTGACCCGGGCATCGTGTGTCGAGACGATCATATTGATTTCGGTGCGGACGCCGAAGTCCTCGAAGTAAACGCCCGGCTCGATCGTAAAGCCGGTTCCTGGCAACAATCGCCGATCGTCGTGAGTCTCGTAGTCGTCCATGTTGACGCCGTCGCCGTGAACCGAGGTGCCAAGGCTGTGACCGGTTCTGTGCAGGATCTGGTCGCCGTACCCCGCCTCCCGCAGCACGGTCGAGGCGGCACGATCCACTTCCCAGCCGCGTAGCTGGCGTTCGGTCTGTGCGGCGTCGCGCACGAGCGCGATCGCCCGATCCCGAGCTGCAGCGATCGCAGCAAAAGCCCGGGCGTAGCGATCTGGCACCTGACGACCGGTGTACCCCACCCACGTGATGTCAGCAAATACCGCGCCGACTCCCTCGAGCTTGCCCCAGAGGTCCAGCAGGACGATTTCATCGGCGTTGATGGCGCGGTGCGATGCCGCGGTCGGGAGATAGTGTGGATTCCCCGAGTTCGCGGCCGCCGACACGTCTGGATCCGAATCGCTGAGAAGTCCTTCGTCGCGAAACCAACCGACCATGAGCTGTTGAATGTCGTATTCGTTGGTCGGGACCCCGTCCCGCAGTCGCCGCGCGATAGTGTCGAACGCATGATCCTTTACGCGATAGAGCTTCTCCGCGGCGCGCTCGTGTGTCGCGACTTGCTCGTCATTCCACACCGCCGCAAAGCGCTGGATCAAATCGCCCGATGAGACCACGTCGGCACCGGCTTGCCGAACGAGTTCGATGGTTCCCGCATCCACGCGAGCGACGTACGGAATTGCGCAGCCGGGTGAATACTCCATCGCGACGCGCTTCAACCCGGCCAGCACGTGACGAAGTCCGGCTTCGAGTTGCTCGCGTCCCGCGTAGCGAGTGGCGGCGCCAGGCAGATGCGCAAGGGCTTTCGGTTCGATGGCGTGCACGAGCGCGCGGGGGTCGCCGGCGGCGGGAATCAGGTAATACCAGCGCCGCGTTGCCAGATGGCCGGCCTGCCGCAGCACACCGGTGATGTCGGCTGCGATCGGATTGAGTCCCCGGAAATCGTAGAGGAGCCAGCCGTCCACACCGTCGGCCCGAAGGGCGGCCTGGACTGCAGCAATATCGAGCGTCTGCGCCGGCCTACTCGGTGTCTCCGGCGCTGCAGCAGTCTGGGCGGACATCCCGATCAGTATAGCGCGTGGCCTTATCCCTTGGTCGTGCCGCGCTGATCCGTAACGAATCGCCAATCCCCAATCCCTGCTCGTATAATCGCCCTATGAAACAACGTGCACGACTTGCGGTTCTGCTGGTACTCGCTTCAGGCGCCGCTCTGACGGCGGGGCAGAACCCGCCCCCTGCGCCGCAATCGCAACAGCCGACCTTCAAACTTCAGGTCGATTACGTCGAGGTTGACGTGGTCGTGACGGACCGCCAGGGGAATCTGGTGCGCGATCTGAAGAAGGAAGACTTTCAGGTGCTCGAGG
The DNA here is from genome assembly GCA_046728115.1 of Acidobacteriota bacterium. Classification (GTDB taxonomy): domain Bacteria; phylum Acidobacteriota; class Vicinamibacteria; order Vicinamibacterales; family CAVVIG01; genus CAVSWN01. The sequence goes on from JBKPDW010000383.1 coordinate 18,905, forward strand.
ACGGCAAGGCCCAGACGATCAACACGTTTACGATCGTCGACATTCCCATCGAACGATTCGATCGGCCGTTGTTTGCCGCATCGCCCCTCGAGCCGGACGTCAAAACGAACGAGCGTCCGTTCGATGGGCGCGTGTACGTGATGATCATCGACGATCTCCATACGCGCTTCGGCCGCTCGATTCGCGTCAAGGTGGCAGCCAAACAATTCATCGAACGCCGGCTGGGTGCCAACGACCTGATGGCGATCGTGCACACCTTCGGCTCATCGGAGGCCAACCAGGAATTCACCAGCAACAAGCGATTGCTGCTGGCAGCCGTGGACAAGACGATGGGCCGGAAGCTCGACTCGGCCACGGCCAACAAGACCGCGGAGTACTACCGGACGCGCGACATGCGTACGGCGGGCGATCCGCTGAACGATCCCGACGACCAGGAGCGGGCGTTCAACGCGCGGTCGACGCTCGACACGATCCGCAACGTGGCCGACTGGTTCGCGTCAGTTCGCGGGCGGCGGAAGTCGATCCTGTTCGTCAGCGAAGGCATCGACTACGACATCGATCAGATCATTGCGCCGACTGGCTCCAACCACACCAGCGCCTCGATGGTGCTCGACGCGACGCGCGATGCCGTCGCGGCGGCGGCCCGTTCGAACGTGGCCATCTACGGCATCGATCCGCGGGGTCTGACCGACCTGGGCGACGAGTCGATCGAAATCGCATCGTATCCCGACGATACGAGCGTCGGCGTGGGGCCGGGTTCGCTGCAGAACGAGTTGAGGCTTTCGCAGGACAGCCTGCGTGTGCTGTCCGATGAGACCGGCGGGTTCGCGGTGGTCAACCGCAACGATTTCTCCACCGCCTTCGATCGCATCACCGCCGACAACAGCTCATATTACGTGATGGCGTACTACCCGCCCGATCCGCGTCCCGGCCGCACTCATCGCATCCAGGTGCGCGTGAACAGGCCGGGGCTCACGGTGAGAGCGCGCAAGGGATACGTCACGCCCAAGAAGGTCGAGGCCACGACAGCCTCCGCCAAGGGGCCGACCACGCCGGAGCTGCGCGAAGCCCTCGACAGTCCGCTGCCGGTCAGCGGCCTGACGATGCGCGTGTTCGCCGCACCATTCAAAGGCACCGCGCCGAATGCATCGGTGCTGCTCGGCGTCGAGATGAACGGCCGCGATCTGCAGTTGGGCAGCAGCGATCGCATCGCGCTCTCCTACGTCGTGATCGACGCGAACGGAAAAATCAAGGGCGGAAGCACGGATACACTGACGATGGCGAATCTGCGGCCCGAAACCAAGTCGCGCATCGAGCAGTCCGGCCTCCGCGTCCTGAACCGCGTCGATCTCGCGCCGGGGCGCTATCAGATGCGGGTCGCCGCGCACGATGCGGCCGGCGGAAACGTCGGCTCGGTCCTCTACGATCTCGAGGTACCCGACTTCCAGAAAGCGCCGTTCAGCATCAGCGGTCTTGCGTTGACCTCCGCCTCGGCCGCCGCGCTGCCGACCGCGCGGCCCGACGAACAGCTCAAGGCCGTGATGCCGGCGCCGCCGGTAGCGATCCGGACGTTCCCGGCCAACGACGAACTCCGTCTGTTCGCCGAGATCTACGACAACGCCGGCAATACGCCGCACAAGGTGGACATCATCGCCACCATCACGACCGAAGAAGGCAAGGTGATGTTCAAGAACGAGGAGACGCGCGATTCGAGCGACCTCGGCGGCCAGAGGGGCGGCTACGGCTACACGACCACGATCCCGCTGAAAGAACTGCCGCCCGACAAGTACGTGCTGAAAGTGGACGCCAAGTCGCGGCTCGGCCCGGGCGCGTCGCGCGAAGTGCGAATCGAGGTGGCGCCAGCCAGGTAAATGCCACCTCTTTACCTACATGTTCGTGTCGTCGTGATTTCGTGCCTGATTATCGCCTGTCTCGATAGCATGACGAGCGCGCAGAGCGCCGTTCCGCGTTCCATCGACAAGGGGACGCGATCGTCCATCGGCGAACACCGCGAGGTCATCGTCCGCACCAGCGCGGAATGGGACATGTTCTGGCCGCAGCACAAGCCGAGCACGCCTCACGATGCAATTGACTTTTCGAAGGAGATGATCGTCGGCATCTTTATGGGACCGCAGCCGACCGCCGGATTCGGTGTCACGATCGTGAGCGCGACCGAAACGAGCGGCGTGCTCACGGTGCGCTACCGCGAGACGCAGCCGGCACCAGACGCCATTATGGCGCAGGTGATCACGTTCCCGTACCATCTGGTGGCCATCCCGAAATCCACGGCAGCGACGGTGAGGTTCGAGAAGGTTCCGTAGGCGCGGAACTGCGGTGCAATCCCTACTTCTTCTTCGCCGCCGACTTCGACGCTGGCGTCTTCGTCGCAGGCGTCTTGGCAGCAGCGGCTTCCTTTGCGGGGTCGAACGACTTCACCGCATGCGGTTTCACGGTGCCGTTCGCGTGGCTGAACTGAAGCTGGCTCTGCAGCATCTTCAGGTTGACCGGTGTGCGGATCTCGAGTGTGCTGATCTCGTTGGGCTGCAGCAAGCCGTTGACCACCGATTCGCCGCCCGGGATCATGTTGCCGTCCTTGTCGAACCATGTCTCGGCGACCTTCAGCCGCGGGATCGGTGCTGGTGATGTGTTCTTGACCTGAATCTTCGTGACGAGCGTTGAGCCCTCACGCTTGGTCGGGTTCTTGATGATGTCGATGGTCGCTTCGCCCCTGATAGGCGGCGTGAATTTCTTCCCTGCCAGGACCGACTTCATCTCCGGCGGCGGGGGCTGGGACGGTGCCGGCTGCTGCGCGAGCACAACGGCGCCGGCGAGGCTGGCGACGACGGCCGCGGCGACGAGCGAACGCGCGCGAATCATACAAACCTCCCGAAAACAAGCTGAACAGGTGCTGGTGCAGCAATTATAACTACATCTCGCCGTTCCAGTCTTCGGGCTCCGGCGCGACGCTTCGGAAAATCTCCATGTGCCACTTGCCGCCGCCCCATGGCTCGATCACTTCGGCGGCGACGACGTCCACCATGATCTCCGAAAACAGCCGGCCCTCGGGGTCCCCTTCCAGATGGTACGCAGGCTCCTCCCAGGCGAAACTCGGATACAGGACGAGTGTCAGAAACAGGTCGTAGCCGTCGTCCACGACGATGAGCTGCCCGCATGGACGTTTGAGCGTGGAGTGGTAGATGAGATATTTCTCGGCGCTGTGCGCGCGGATGTATCGCTTCAGAGCGAACTCGCGCGCGACGATTTCCTCGACCGCGATCTTCTTGTCCCAGCAGTCGCGGCAGTACTTCTCCTCGCCACGCGGCTCGGACACCTCCTTGGCGCCGCAGAGCGCACACCGCGATTTGACGACCGACTTGCGCGGCATATGGTGAAGTCTAGCATCAAGGAACGACCTCGCGCACGCGAGCCCGCGCGTCCTGCGCTCGACGCACGCCCGAGGAGATGCGCTTCGACGTGGACGTTGCTCAGACCTGAGACTTGACGCTTGCCCGCCTCTCCAATGAAGGCGCGTACATGCGTTCGACATATTCCTTGACCATGCGCCGCGCCGAGAAGCGCGGGGCCACGGTGCGGATGGCTTCCTTGATGATCGCCATCCACCGGTGCGGTATCTGGTCTGGACCGCGATCGTAAAAAGCGGGCACGATTTCTTCCTCGAGCAGTCGATACAGCGCGTCCGCGTCGGCTGCATCGATCTCGTCGTTGTTGACCGTCGGGCCGCCGTCGATGACCCAGCCGTTGTTTCCGGCGAAACCCTCGGCCCACCAGCCGTCGGCGATGCTGAGATGTGGCACGCCGTTGAGCGCCGCCTTCATTCCGCTCGTGCCGCTCGCTTCGAGGGGCTTGCGCGGCGTATTCAACCAGACGTCGCATCCCTGGACGAGGAAGTGCGCGACGTGCATGTCGTAATCGTCCACGAACGCCACGCGGCCTCCGAAAATCGGCTCGAGGGCGTGTTTGTACACGCGCTGCAGATGATGTTTGCCGGGGTCGTCGGCTGGATGCGATTTTCCGGCGAACACGACCTGCACCGGACGCTTGGCGGCGTTCAGGATGCGGGCGAGCCGCTCGGGGTCGTGAAAGATCAGTTCCGGGCGCTTGTAGCCGGTGAATCGTCGCGCGAAGCCGAGCGTCAGTGCCTCGGGCTCGAGCAGCGTTCCCGCCGCCACGACGCGGGGAAGCGCGACGTGTTCCTCAATCCAGCGCTGGCGCGCGCGTTCGCGCACGAAGGTGAAGAGATAGCGCCGCAGCGACTGACGAACCGCCCACAGTTCGGCGTCTGGAATCGCGAGGATGGCGTCCCACACCGCGGGATCGTCGTGCCGCTCGAGCCAGTCGGCGCCCAGGTATTTCGAGAACAGATCGGCGAGATCGGCGGCAAGCCACGTCGGAACGTGCACGCCGTTGGTCACCGATCCGACCGGACGCTCGTCCGCCGCGAGGTCCGGCCACATTGGCGCGAACATCTCGCGCGTCACCTCGCCGTGCCGCCGGCTGACGGCGTTGGTCATCCCCGCCGATCGAATGGCGAGCGCCGTCATGTTGAACTGCTCGCCGCCGCCATTGTCGTAGCGACCGAGCGCCAGAAAGTGTTCGTGGTGGGGACCGAGCGTTCCCCAGAGACCCGCGAGATGCTTTTCGACGAGCGGAAAGGGAAACGCATCGTGACCCGCCGGGACCGGAGTGTGCGTCGTGAAGATCGTCGTCCGTCGGATTTCCTCGAGGGCACTCTCGAACGACGATCCGCGCTCGATCAGTTCACGAATCCGCTGCAGCACGACGAATGCGGCGTGGCCTTCATTGAGGTGGAAGACCGCCGGGTCCGACCCCAGCGCTTTCAGTGCCCGCACGCCGCCGATGCCGAGGATGATTTCCTGCTGGATGCGCGTTTCACGATCGCCGCCGTAAAGCCGTGCCGAAAGCTCGCGGTCCCCTGGCGCGTTTTCCTCGAGATCGGTGTCGAGCAGATACAGCTTCACGCGTCCCATGCGGACCCGCCAGACCGCGACCAGCACCGATCGATCACCGAGCGGAACCGCCGTGATGCACGGCTTGCCTTCGGCCGTCGTCGCCGGCTCGATCGGCGCGTCGGCCCAGTTGATCCGCTCGTAGCTTTCTTCCTGCCACCCGTCCGGCGACAAGCGCTGATGGAAGTAGCCTTGCGGGTACATGAAGCCGACGCCAATCAGCGGGACGCCGAGGTCGCTGGCCTCTTTGCAGTGATCGCCGGCAAGTACACCGAGACCGCCCGCATAAATGGGAAGCGACTGATGGAGCGCAAACTCCGCCGAGAAGTACGCGATCGACTGACCGGTAAACTGAGGAAACTGGCGCGCCATCCACGTATTCCGCGCGGCTCGCGCATCGTCCAGCGCGGCGATGGCGCGGTCGTACAGCGCGAGAAATTGAGGATCGTTCGCAGCTTCTTCCAGGCGCACGCGAGGCAGCGACCAGAGCATGCGGACGGGGTTGTGAGCCGTCGTGCGCCACAGCGAGTAGTCGAGCCGCCTGAAGACCGATCGCGCTTCGGCATGCCAGGTCCACCACAGGTCGATTGCCAGTTCTTCCAAACGGCCGATTCGATCGGGGATGAGAGGGGGGAGATTGCCGTATTGAGTCATCGTTGGTTGCAGGCCCCGACCACGGCGGCGAATCGGGGGAGATCGATGTTGCCGCCGGATGCGACAGCCACTATTTTCCCGGTGCCGGCGCGGCCGCTGATCGCCGCGGCGATGGCGCATCCGGCGGCGCCTTCGGCGATCACGCGAGCCCGCTCAGCGGTGAATTTCATCGCGTGGGCGACTTCGTCGAGCGTCACGACAATCGATCCGCTGAGAGGAGCAAGCAGCGGCCACATCGACGGCAGCACCGATTTCCCACCGGCGCCATCCACGAAGGAGGCTGTCCAGTTTTCGAAATACACAGGACGTCCTGCGACAAGCGACGCCGACAGCGGCGCAGCCGTCTCTGGTTCGGCTGCAAAAATGCGTGTGTTCGGTTTCAGTTCGCGCACAGCGGCCGCGATCCCTCCGAGGAGACCGCCGCCGCCGAGCGGCGCGACGATCGCGTCGACGTCCGGCAGATCCTCCAGGATCTCCAATCCCGCCGTGCCGTTGCCGGCAATGAACTGGTCGTCGTCGAACGGATGCACGAAGTGGCCCGACATGCGATTCGACAGGTGTGACTCCACGGTTCGCCAGCACTCATCGTAGGTGGCGCGCACGATTGTCGCGCCCAATCGTTCGATCGCGCGAATCTTCGTGTCTGGCGCGGTGTCCATCACCATCACCGAGCACGGAGCACCGACGTGTCGCGCTGCGAGCGCGACGCCTTGCGCCGCGTTCCCGGCGCTCACCGTCCAGACGCCGTCCTTCAGCGTGTCGGGCGTCAGCTGACGAATGACGTTGTACGCGCCTCGGATCTTGAAGGATCCGATCGGCTGCAGCAGTTCGAGCTTGAGGAAGAGTTCGACGCCACGTGCGAAGGCTGGCAAGCCGTCCACGGCCACACGAACGAGCGGCGTGCGCACGGCTGTCGCGTAAACCGCGTTGGCTGCCTCGCGAATCGCTGTGAGTGGGATTCGGCGGTCCGGACCCGTGATCGGCAAGTCCTCAGGATCGTAGTCGTCGCGCTCGAACGCGTCAATGCTTGCGCCTGGATTGCGTGTAGAGTCTGCCCGTGAGGAGCCTGATGAAACCGATCGTGATCGCATCGGCGAACGGGCATCAGTACAGAAACGGCGGGACGGAAACCTGCGTCGAGCGGGCATTTCGCCTGATCGCCGAAGGATCCGACGTGCTGGATGCCGTGGTCGAGGGCGTGACGATCGTCGAACTCGATCCGACCGAAACCACGGTTGGTGTGGGTGGTTTGCCAAACGCCGACGGCGTTGTCGAGCTTGATGCGTCGTGCATGCACGGCCCGCGGTCGCGGGGGGGCGGCGTGGCGGCTTTGCAGGGCATCGTGCCGGCCGCCGCGGTTGCACGTCGCGTGCTGCTCGATACGCCGCACCATCTCATTGCAGGAGATGGCGCTCTGGCATTCGCTCGCGCGTGCGGCTTCGAGCCGAGCGATCTGACGACCGCGAATTCGCGAGGGTTGTGGCGGGAGTGGTTGTCCCGGGTCGACGCGCGTCTCGCCGCGGATTCAGGGCTGAGCGCAGGCCGTGAAGCCACGATTCGTCGCGCTCGAGTCGGCTACGACATCGGATTGCAGCTGTCTCGGGAGGGCCTCATGGATCCCAATCACCTGTGGGGCACGATTTCCTGCAATGCGGTCGGGTACCGCGGGGAGATCTGTGGCGTGACAACCACGAGCGGGCTCGCGTGGAAGATTCCCGGTCGTGTGGGCGATTCGCCGATCCTTGGCGCGGGACTGTACGTGCGTCAGGACGTCGGCGCCGCCGGCTCCACCGGTCGCGGTGAATCGACGCTGTACAACCTGTCGTGCTTCTCGATCGTGCGATGGCTGGCCGATGGCAAATCGCCGAAGGACGCCGGCATGGCGGCGCTGCGCGAAATTCAGGCGGGAACTGTGGATCCGGATCTTCTCAACGCGCGCGGGCGACCCAATTTCAACGTCAAGCTGTACGTATTGAACGCGGCGGGCGACCACGCCGGCGTCGCGTTGTACGGCGGCAGTGAGGTGCTTTACGCCGTGTGCACGGAGGATGGCGCGCAGCTATGCCGGTGCGAAGCGTTGATCGATGAAGACGAGGAGTTCATCGATTGAACCGTAGCCAAACGTCGTGCAGGCAGGGTGACAGTTGCCTGTAGCCAGCCTCGAGATCGCGCCTGCGCGCGCGCGATCGTACAGGAGCACGACCTGTTGCTGCGTGTGATCCGCACGCGCAAGGACGTACCCGATCTCGAATCCGACGCCGAAGCTCGAGCCCGACGCCTCCGCGACGAGCGCATCACACGAAGATAGCCAGTCCATGTCGCGCCGGAAGACGGCGTCCGGCGTCAGCCGCGCTTCCGCCGCCTCGACATCGTCGTCGAGCAGGTGGGAGGTCAAAACGTGGTGGCCGTGATGTTCGAGCCGTTCGCAGATCGCGCGGCCCGCGGCCACGCCACCGCGATCTCCTCGAACCGTGCAGGCGAGATAGATGCGCATCTGGTCACTCACCTCGCCCGAGACACGGACAGCCCGTCACGTCCATGAGCGCAAAGGACGCACAGATCGCAAAGAAATCGGATGGAGATACATTTTCTTCGCGGCCTTTGCGGTCTTTTGCAGTCGATCCCCGGGCCAGGAGCGAAGTTTCATTCGTCCCGACTTGTTACTTACGCAACAGCTCTCGCACGCGATCGATCGGAAGAGCATCGGCGCTGCCGATTGCGGATCGGACGTTGGTCGCCTGAAAGAGCGAGTTGTACACCGCTTCTTCCGCCGCCTCGAGCGCGGCCTCGAAGAGCGGCGAGGTGGCGTCCACGGGCAGCACCTGCCTGGCGCGGGGCGCCGTTTCGTTGAAACGGCTCCGCATCTCGGGCGAGGTGGAGAAGGCGATCGCGAAATCGCCGCTGCCGTTGCTGTACGCCGATCCGGTTCGTCCAAGTCCGAACACGGCACGGGCCGCGAGGCGGCGAAGGTCGCGTGCGTCGAGCGGTGCGTCGCTGGCGACGACGAGCATGCATGAACCGTCCGCCCCAGACTCGCTCGTGTCCGGATCGCTGTCGGCCGGGCTCGCACGGGCCAGGGCCTGCTGGCGGCGCGGCGGCTGCAGCGTTCGAAATACAGGAACGCCTGCGATTGTCAGATTGCCTCCGAAATTGGTTTGGGCCAGCACGCCAACCGTGTAGCCGTTGTTCGTCTTTCGCGACGACGTCCCAATCCCGCCTTTCCAGCCGTAGCACATCGTTCCCGTGCCGGCGCCGACCGCGCCTTCGGTCACCGCGCCGGTCCTGGCGTTGCGAATGGCGTCGAGCACATGATCGCGCGTGACGTGCAGGCCGCGGATGTCGTTCAGACCGCCGTCGTTGGTCTCTCCGACCACGGCGTTGACGGATCGCACGTTCTCATTGCCCGGCTGCGCAAGCGTGTAGCGCACGACCGCGTCCATCGCGATGCCTACGCTCAAGGTGTTCGTCAGCACGATCGGCGTTTCGATCGTTCCGAGCTCGGCGACCTGCGTGGATCCCGCGAGCTTGCCAAACGCGTTGCCGACGAAGACCGCCCCGGCGACTTTGTCCTGAAACAGATTGCCGCCATGCGGCACGATGGCGGTCACGCCGGTGCGGACGCGATCGCCTTCGATGAGCGTCGTGTGGCCGACGCGTACGTCGGGGACATCCGTGATCGCGTTGAGCGGTCCTGGCGCGAGCACGCCAGGCGCGATTCCCAGGTCGCGTGCGCGGGGGCGCGATTGCGCGTCGAGCGCGGCAAAAACCGCAAGCGCCGCAAGGAGCACGAAGACCGCAAAGACTCTGCACTGTTTTCTCATGCCTTCAGCGCCTCCAGTCTCCCAGCAATCCAATCGAGACGCTTCACGAGTTCGTCGTGCCGGACCGTCTCGGTCGATGGCTTCTTCGCGACAAACGAAATGCTCCCGCCAGGATCGAGGGCCGCCTCAGCTATCTCGTCCAGGCTTCCGAATCCCTGCTTGTGCGCCGCGGCCTCGAGCTCGGGCAGTGTGATCAGCTCCTCTTTCAGCCGATCCACACGGACCTTCCCGTCCTTGATCAGCGGGCAGGGATCGCCTTCCACCAGTCGATCCAGCCGCTCGTGCGAATACAGGAAGCGCACGACCACATGATTCACCAGCAGGAGCGTGGCGGCGCCGATCACACCGCCGGTGACGCTGTTGTCCTCGCCGATGATCGCGTTCTGGACTGTGTTCGAGATCGTCAGCAGCACGACGAGGTCGAACGGGTTCAGCTGCGCAAGCTCGCGCTTGCCGGCGAGCCGCAGTCCGGCGATGAGGAAACCGTACACCAGAATGGGCCGCACGATTTTCTCGCTAACGGGCAGCGTGAGATAGAACATGTCGTGAAAAGCGGGCATATGCATGAGCGCATTGTAGCCATCTGATATAAACGAGATGGCTGGATCGCACGCACAACCAGACGACCAGATGACCCGATTCGCTTGCCTGCTGCTGTTCGCCACCGTCGCCGTGCCCGTCGCCGCGCAGGAGCCGCCCCCTCGGATTGGACCGTACGTCGTGGACCTTCATGGAAGCGTCCCGCGATTCCCGAGCGACCAGACGCTGGCGGACAGTCGTGGCATGCTCGCGACCGAACTTCCCGGTCACGGGTTCGGCCTCCAGGTCGGCGCCTCCGTGTACCTGTTCCGCTGGAAAGCGGTGACCTTCGGCATCGGGGGCGAATACCTGTCGAGCCGTGCGCGTAGCGAGCCCCCCGAATCGCGCGCGACCATGATTCGCGCCGCCGAAGAACGATTTCGGTCGCTCGGGACGCAGCTATCTTTCAATTTCGGCACTGGCCACGGATGGAGTTACATCAGCGGCGGCATCGGGCAATCGACGTGGTCGCTGGTGCCGGCGGACCGCGATCCGTTTCCGACTGATTCTGAACACCTCAAGACGGTCAACTACGGCGGCGGCGCCCGCTGGTTTGCGAAAACGCACCTCGCGTTCAGCTTCGACGTCCGGTTCTATGCGATCAATCCCGGCTCGGCGTACCTCGATTACCCGCACAGCCCGCGCACGACAATGCTCGTGATTGGGGCTGGGGTTTCGGTCAAGTAGAGCGCGGTTGGGGATTCGCGGTTGGGATTTCGCTGTAGCAGTCTGTCCCTTTGGAACCACGAACAAGGACGGTCGGCGATCCTGCCACCTGGTGGGGTTACGAAAAGGAAAACGGAGGGTATTCGTCGACCAGTAGCAGCATGTAGGCTTCCAGCCGAATCAACCAGCGGAGGCAGCCGATGCCGAAGTCGTACATGCCTTGCGGGTAGGTTCCGCTGACGAGAATCAGCAGCCACGCGATGATGGCGGTAATCCACCAGCCGATCAGCAGGAAGACCAGCACGATGAAGTGGGGGATCGCCAGCAGGAGACGCAGCGCCACGCTCGTCCGATCGCGTGTCACGGGATCCTGAACGGTCACGGCAGCCGGATACGGTTCGTCCCCGAACGGCGGGTACTGGTCCTCGAGGAGCATCATGTATGCGAGTCCTCGAACCCGCCACCGGAGATAAAACGTGCTGAACTGACGGATGCCGGTGATGTGCGTGCCGCCGAAGAGAATCGTGAACCAGCTGATGACGGCCAGTATTCCCGCAACCGTGCCCAGCACACCGGTTTCGCCGCCAACCGACGTCAGCCCGTGATGACCGGTGTCCCAGGCAAAGCTGTATCCGATGCCTCCGATGAGCAGCGCGTGCGGAATCGCCAGAATCAGCCGGAAGGCAGTGGTCAGCCGGTTGCGATTGGCAAGCAGCGGTTCGATCGTCACAGTCACCGGGTAAGACATGCGCACATGATATGCGGAATCTCACCCGTGAACCGCACGAACTGTCGAACGGGCGAGCACCGCGCACCCGCCAATCTCGAACTGGTGTGCGATGTGTCCAGTGAATTACGACTACTTCGCAATCGGGATGCGGCCTTTCCGTTTTCTCCACGATAGCCGTTCTGGTTCGTCGTGGACGCTCGCTAGTGCTGCGCGTGAAATTGACGTCCCCGCGTTTCCGGGCCGGTCCACACGAGCGCGGAGACGAGTACTCCTGCCGCGCCGATGCAGAGAGCCATCGCATTCGGCAGCGCCACCCCGCGGTCCTGGAGCAGTCCGATCCACTGCGGCGTGAACGATCCGATCGCGGCGCCCGCATGGTACGCGAACCCCGCGCCGGCGGCTCGCGCGGCCGTCGGGAAGCGTTCGGTCAGATAGCTTGGCACCACGCCCCAGGCACCCCCGCCGAAGAATCCAATCGCGAGCGCGCCTGTCCACATCAGCGCCGTGTTCGTTGTGTAGAGATACAGTGGAATCGACGCGACGCCAATCGTCATCATCAGCGTTGCGACGCCGCGCCGACCTAAGCTGGTCTCGGAGAGCCGACCTGCAGCGACGGCGCCGGTTACGCTGCCGAAGTTCAGCATCAGCATGTAGAAGAGCGGCGGCAGGTGACGCGTGCCGAGAAACGTCGGATACCAGTACGTGATCGAG
>JBKPDW010000384.1:0-29650 GCA_046728115.1 Acidobacteriota bacterium
GTGGCGATGTTCGCCGTCATATGGAGCGATAGCGCCTCGGCCGAAGAGGTTGACCGGATCGTCTGGATCCTGCCACTCTGGGTGGTCGCCGACACGCATGTGACACCGCTCATCGCGTTCGACGAGCGCCGGCAGCACGTCCAGGCGCCCTTCAACACTCTGGCCGCGCGAGCATGACCAAGCGACCTGCACTAAATCCGAACTCGATTGTGCGCTGGGTCGTGGAAGCGCAGAGCCTGGCGAGCGCACTCGGCGCGTCGCAGGACGTTCGCGTCAGATTCCTGGATTCAGCCGTTCGAACACTCTCGGAAGCCCTGGAACAACTCGGCGCGCGCGAAGCAGACGACGTCACGGCGCCCGAGAACAAGGCGCCCGCGTCGGCTGATGAACGGCTCTGGGAGCTGACCTGCGCGGTGGCGACCGTTGCTGGCGGAGCCGATTGCCCGAGCGCCATCGACGAAGCGTCTGCCGCCCTTCAGGTGCTGGCCTGCACATTTCCGCCGGAGGCCGGGACGGACGTGTCCGCGCGGGTTCGAGCGCTACGAGACATTCAGCGCGAAGACCCGGCGTGTATCCATGTGCGGCCGCGGGGACCGCTGGTCGTTCGAAATGTCGGCACGATCACCGACTGGCTGGGCGAACGACTCACCGTCCCCCCGCAAGTCGCGCTCTGCCGGTGCGGCGGCTCGACAGCCAAGCCCTTTTGCGACGGTACGCACGCGCGGAACGCTTTCGACGACGCCAAGGACCCGAAGCGCGTGCCAGACCGCCAAGATATCTATGCGGGTCAGCAACTGACCGTTCTGGACAATCGCGGCACGTGCGCGCATTCGGGCTTCTGTACGGATGGAGCGCCTGGCGTGTTTCATATCGGGCAGGAGCCGTTCATCACGCCAAGCGGAGCACGGATGGATGAGATCGTGCGCGCCGTGGCGGCATGCCCATCGGGCGCGCTTGGTCTCTCCATAGGGGAACGGGAGACCCGTGAGCGGGTCGATTCGGCGAGGGCGCCTGCCATTGAGATCTCCAAGGATGGTCCGTACCGCGTGACGGGCGGGGTTCCGCTTGTCGGCAGCGACGGCCGGCCTGAGCCGAGGAACACGGGCGCATCGGTTGAGCACTACAGTCTGTGCCGGTGCGGCCACTCGCAGAACAAGCCGTTCTGCAGCGGCATGCACTGGTACGTCCAGTTCCACGACCCTGTCGCCAGCGCGGACCACGCGCCCACACTGTTCGAGTGGGCCGGCGGGCTTCCGGCGTTGACGCGCATGACGCGGCTGTTCTACGCGAAATACGTCCCGGAAGATCCGCTGATCGGGCCGCTCTTCGCGAACATGCGGCCGGATCATCCGGAGCGAGTCGCGGCCTGGCTCGGAGAAGTGTTCGGCGGCCCCAAGAACTACAGCGAGCAATATGGCGGCTACACACGCATGGTTTCCCAACATATGGGCAAAGCGCTCACCGAAGCGCAGCGTGCGCGATGGGTTAGTTTGATGTGCCAGTCCGCCGACGAGGCTCGATTGCCCCAGGACGCTGAATTTCGTGCGGCGTTCGTCGCCTACCTCGAATGGGGATCCCGCCTCGCCGTCGAGAACTCTCAGCCTGGGGCAAGACCGCCCGCGAACATGCCGGTGCCACACTGGTGGTGGGTCTGCGATGCCACGCCAGGTTCTCGAGTTTCTGCGCTCCAGCCGGCGGACGCTGCCGCCGATTCGCCGGCCGCGTTGCCGGGACCGGACGAGACTGTTTCATTCGAGAAGCACGTGCGTCCGCTGTTTCGTCAGGTCGACCGCCAGTCGATGATGTTCGCGTTCGACCTGTGGGCTCACGAACACGTCGTTCGGCACGCGCGTGAAATCCTGCAGAGGCTGGAGAACGGGACGATGCCCTGCGATGGCGCCTGGCCGAAGGAGAGGATAGAGATCTTCCGGCGCTGGCTCGACGCCGGAACCCCGCCATAACGACGTGTAGCCCTTGGTCGCGAGGATCGACAAGCCGATCGTGACGCCGCCCGCGAGCGGCTGAGCCGGCCAGCCAGTTCGTTCAAGATTTGGCCGTCATCTGACGCTACGATGATGGCAGCTTCATCGACTGTCGTGATCAACAGGATCATCGATCCAGGCGGTCCCTCGGTTGCACGGACGCAACACTGATCGCTTCTCCAGTGACGAGAAGTCCGTATGTCATTGAAATGTGAGACACGGCTTCTTGCGCGCCTCGCGCTCGTATCCCTGTTGTCAGCTATCGGAACGCCAACAACGGCGCAGTCGAAGATACCGGCAGCCGGTGGCGCGACGCTTGTCGGCCCCTATTGGAAGGCCATCGAACTCGCGGGAAAGCCGGTGCCCGCGCAAAATGCAAAACGTGAAGCGCATCTTGTTTTTCAGCCCGGAAATCGCGTGTCTGGGTCGGACGGCTGCAACCAGATCACGGGCAGCTACGAATTGAAGGACGAGGCCATCACGTTCGGCCAACTCGCAGTCACACAAATGGCGTGCGTCAACATCGGGGAAATCGATCGGACGTTTCGGGATGCGCTGAAAAGTGCGAAGCGACTGGCTGCTGTCGCGGATCGTCTGCAGTTGTTCGATGCAACGGGCACGCGAGTCGCCGTCTTCGCGGCTCGTGTTCAGTCCCAGCCGACGACGACAGGGCTGGCCGGAACGTCGTGGCAGCTTGTCAAGTTTCAAGGCGGCGACGGCACGACGCTGACGCCGGACGACGGAGCGAAATACACGATTGAGTTCGCCGCTGGCGGACGGCTTGTGGCGCGGATCGATTGCAATAGAGGACGTGGGATGTGGAAATCGAGCGACCCGAACCAGATCCAGTTTGGTCCATTGGCACTCACGCGAGCCACGTGCCCACCCGGTTCGCTGCACGATCAAATCGTGAAGCAGTGGAGTAACGTCCGATCATTCCTGCTCAAGGACGGGCATCTCTTTCTCTCGTTGATGGCCGACAGCGGTATTTACGAGTTCGAGCCACTGACGAAGAAGCCTTGAGCGGAAAGGGGCCTGACGATTCACACATTCCTCGATGGACCTTCGAGCCTCAAAGGACGCTCGAACCACGCCACGTCCCAGTACTTGTCGAACTTCCTGCCGACGCCGTGAAATACGCCGACCGGCCGGAAGCCGAATCGCTCGTGCAACTTGATCGACGCGGGGTTCGGCAGGCTGACGCCGGCGACGATCGTGTGCAAGTCCTCGTCAGCGATCGAATCGAACAAGGCACGGTAAAGCGCCGATCCGCAGCCACGACCGACAGCGTTCGCGTCGCAGTAGACACTCGCCTCGACGGTCGTCTCGTAGGCGGCCTTTGGCCGCCATCGACTCGTCGACGCATACCCAAGACATGTTCCCCCATTGTCCACGGCCACGAGCAGGCGGTGTTTGCCACTCGGCGCATGTTCGTCGAACCATGCACGTCTTTCCTCGGGCGCGAACGGACGAAGATCGAACGTGATCGCCGTGTTCATGACGTAGTGGTTGTAGATGTTCGTAAGAAGTGGAAGATCAGCCAGGATCGCTGTTCGGATGACGGGTGTCGACATGAAACTTTGAGCCTCTCTCCGCGTCCAGCACGACCACCGGCGGCGGCGGCGGTGGCCGCTTATCATTGTTCGACACGCGCACGTGCCCTAACCCACCGGCACCGGGAGATTCTCTCGAGCCCATGTCGAAAACTTGCTCGGTTGCCGGCCGGCTATTTTATTTGCGAGCGCAATTCGGTCGTGCCAATCCGAACCCAAATAGGTATGAGCTTGGAAATAGCCGAACGTCTCCGCCACCTCGGCGGCCCCAGGGAACACCGTCGCGAACACATCCTTTGGGACCTGTTCGACGGAGCGACTGAGAAACCTGGCGGGGATGCTGCGAGTGGCCCAAGAAAAACAAAAGGCTGCCGGAGACCGACGACCTCTTGGCATTCTCCCTTCGTGTCCTCTCCCTAATCCTCTGAAGATCCCGTGGCGATCGGCTGAGACAGTCTGATCCCGACAGCATGAAGACGATGCCGGAGCGTTTGCGATGTCATGAAGGCATCGCTTCGATGACGCTTACGGCCGACGTCGTCGGCACAATCCGCGAAACGCTATATCCGGCTCTCCCGAGGAGCGTGGCGTACTCTTCGCCGGAGCGCTCGACACCACCCGAAACGGTCAACATCACCAGGTCGAGAATTTTGCCTGGGTGCGGGATATCTCCTGCCGGCAGCACCGATTCGACGACGAGCAGGCGCCCGTGCGCTCCCATCGCACGCCGGCAGTTGCTGAGGATCGTGAGACACTTCTCTTCGTGCCAGTCGATGAGTACGTGGGACAGCAGGGAGGCGTCCCCGCCGCTTGGCACCGACTCGAAGAAGTCTCCCTCGATGACGCTGCACCGATCCGCGATGCCCGCCGCGGTGAGATTCGCGCGCGCCTGCGATGCGACATGCGGACGATCGTACAAGATTCCGCTCGAGCGCGGATGCGTTCGCAGAATGGCCGCCAACAGATTGCCGGTTCCACCGCCGACATCCACCAGCGTCCGAATCGTCGAGAAATCGAACGCCGCCGCCACGGCCGGTGGCTCGGCGCCATGGAAGCCAATCATGGCCTCGTTGAAGAACATGGCCTCGTCGGAATGCGCCGCCAGGTAATCGTGGAGCGGCATGCCCCAGACTTTTTCGAACGGTGGCTGTCCGGTCTGAAGGGCGTACAAGAATTCGCCCCAGCGGTGGCCATCTGGATGACGTGAACGTGAGGCGCGATTCCTGCCGTGACGGGCGGACAACTGAGCAAGAGTCGTCGCTATCGCGAGATCCTCAATCCGCTCGGATGGGGAGACGAGCTGCGGGCGGTCTTCCTTTCCGCGGATCTCTGCTGGGGCTTCATCTGCATGCATCGCGAGCGATCGGGTGCTGGACTTCACTCCCGAGGAAGCGGCGTTCCTCGCCGGGCTGGGGCCGCATGTCGCGGAAGGCCTGCGGAAGTCGCTGCTGATCGCGACGCCGTCCAAGCCGCTGGCGGATGCGCCCGGGCCAGGGGTACTGGAGCTCACCGACACGCTGGAAGTGGCCGCTATCAATGACGCGGCCAGGATGTGGCTTGCCGACATGGCCGAAGCCGATTCGCCCGCGAAAGACGGCCTTCCCGCTGCATTGTTTGCCGTCGTCGCCCGACTGCGCGCGATCGAGATGGCCGACGATCCTGTGTCGCTTCCTCAACCTCGCGTGCGCGTTCGCACGAGACATGGCGACTGGCTCCTCCTCCACTCCTCCCGCCTCCACCGCGCGGGTTCGGAGCAGCGCGCGGCGGTCGTCATCGAGCGGCTGGAGGATCTCGAGATCGCGCCCATCATGTCGCAGATGCTGGGATTGGCACAGCGCGAAGGCGAGGTCTGCCGGCTGGTCATAGGCGGCCTCTCGACGACGGAAATCTCCACGAGGCTTCACATCTCCGCGCACACTGTCCAGGACCACCTGAAGCGCGTGTTCGACAAAGCGGGCGTTCGCAGCCGGCGCGAGCTCGTTGCTCAAATCTTCATCAAGCACTACTGGCCGCTGAACAAAGCTTCGTTACTTCCCAATACAGATCCAGACTCCTGGGTCTGGCCGGTTGCCGCTGGCCGCGGCGCTCACTAAAGCTCTGCAGATCTCGTGCGTGGCCGGCCCTCCGCGCTTTCGCGCTCATCGAAACGCACCGTCTGTAAGGCTGTCGGTGGAGAGCCTCGAAGCCTTCTCGGGAATCCGAAGACCCCAGACGATCAGCGTGAAGGCAGTGAGACCGGTTGGCGCGGATGAATATGCCACGACCTTGAGGACGGTCTCTTGAAGAACGCTTCCGTGATGAGGTCCGTGAGGGAGCTCTCCCATCAACGGTACAGCGGATTGCTCGAGCTATTCGTAGCGAAGCGCGATCGCCGGATCGATTGTCGTCGCCCGCCTTGCAGGAATGTACGCGGCCACCAGCGCAACCATCGTCAGAATGCTCGCCACGGCGGCGAATGCGAGAGGATCGCTCGCCTTTACGCCGAACAGCAGGCTTGCGAGCAGACGCGTCAAACCGTACGCGAGTCCGAGGCCAAGCACGACGCCCACGGACGCGAGCGTCATGCCTTCTCGCAGGACGACCCTGAGCATCCGGCCGCGATCCGCCCCGAGCGCCATGCGGATGCCGATTTCCTGCGTCCGCTGATGGACCGAGTACGACATCAATCCGTAGATGCCGATCGCCGCCAGCACCAACGCGACGCTGGCAAAGATGCTGAGCAGCACCATGTTGAAATTCTGGCGAGCGACGGCGCCCGACAGCACCTGTTCCATGGTCCGTTCGCGCGAGATCGGCATCAGGCCGTCGACGCTATGCAGTTCGCGCTCGATCGCCACGCGGAGGCCCGACGGATCGGCCACCGTGCGAACGCACCACGACAGCGGAATCACGTTGTTGGCCAGGGCCGTCAGACCTTCGCTCATCTGGCTCTGCGGAACGTACATGACGCCCACGCCCGCGTTTCCCAACCCGTTCTCGCGGACGTTGCCGACAATGCCGACGATTTGCCGGGGTGGCTCTTCGAATTGCGGTCCGAGCCCCTTGCCGATGAGGATGACCTGTCCGAGCGCATCGTCGTTCGGCCAGTACTTCTTCGCCATCGCGTCGTTGATCATCACCGTGCGCGCCGAGGTGCCGGTATCCGACTCGTCGAACGCGCGCCCGCGGAGCAGTGGGATCTTGAACACCCGGAAGTAGTGCGGCGACACGGATCGCCACTGCTCGTCGCCGTTGTACTCGCCCTTGGACGGCGGCTTGCCGACGATCGTGAAGGGCAGATCGATGCCGGCTTCGACCGGCAGGGCGATCGTCGAGGCCGCTGCTTCCACGCCCGGCAGCGCTTCGACGCGGCGGACGACTTGCGTCGTGAAGTTGTGCACGCTCGCGGTGGTGGAGTACGCGCTGCCAGCCAGCGAGGTCTGGAAGGTGAAGACATTGTGCGCGTCGAGGCCCGGATCGACCGAGCGCAGTCCCACGAAACTGCGAATCAGTAGCGCCGCGCCGACCAGCAGCACGAGCGCCAGCGCCATTTCGGCGACCACCAGCACCGAGCGAATGCGCTTGTGACGCACGCCGGTGCCGGAGCGGCCGCTGCCCTCTTTCAGCGTCGCCACCAGATCTGGTTTCGACGTCTGCAGCGCCGGAAAAAGACCGAACAGGATGCCAGTCAACAGCGACAAACCGAGGGTGAAGGTCGTCACGCGCCAGTCGAGCATCGGGATGATGATGTTCGACGCCTCGTCGGTGACGCGGGGAATGTTTCCCGGGACGAGCAGCAGCAGCCCGCGAACGCCCCAGGCGCCCAGCGCGAGACCGAACAGGCCGCCGCAGCCCGCCAGCAGCACACTTTCGGTCAGCAGTTGCCGGACGACGCGCGTGCGATCGGCGCCCATGGCGGATCGGATGGCCAGCTCGCGTTGGCGGCCCGCCGACCGCGCGAGCAGCAGGTTGGCGACGTTCGCGCACGCAATCAGCAGCACGAGCGCGACGGCGCCGAAGAGCACCAGCAGCGCGGTCCTCACCTCGCCCGTTGTCGCCTCGCGCATCGGCACGACGGCGACGCTCTCGTTCGCGTCCATCCATCTCGGGTTGGCCTTGCGGAACTGCTCGCCGATGATCTTCATCCGCGCTTCGGCGGCGGCCGCGGTGATGCCCGGTTTCAACCGTCCTGCGATGTTGAGGTAGTGGCCTTGATTGGTGCTGTTCGGGTCTGCCTGCAGCGGAATCCAGACGTCGGCGTCCGGATTGGCCACAAACCCGCGCGGAACGATGCCGACGACCGTGTACGACGCGCCGTTCATCAGGATCGGGCGTCCCAGCACTTGCGCAGCGCCGCCGAAGCGAGACTCCGCCGCGCCGAAGCTGAGCATCGCCACCGCCGGCCCCCCGGGCAAATCTTCAGCCGCCGTGAAGGTGCGTCCCGCTGTCGGCGAGACGCCGAAGACCTTGAAGTAGTCGGCGGAGACGTGAACGGCCTTGACCGTCTGCGGCGGATTGCCCGAGCCGACGTTCATCGCGAGCGCGCCGAAATCGTACAGCGTCATCGCCTCGAACACGTCGTTCTGCCGCCACGTCATGTACTTCGGAATGGAATTCGAATTGCCGACACCGTTGGGGTATCGGCGGCCCAGCTTCATCAGCCGGTCGGGCTGCGGGTACGGCAGCGGCTGCAGGAGCACCGCGTCCACGACCGTGAAAATGGCGGTGTTGGCGCCGATGCCGAGAGTGAGCGCGGCCAGCGCAATGGCGGTGAACCCGAGGTTCCTGCGCATCGTGCGCAGGGCGTAACGGAGGTCGGCGAGCAGTGTTTCCATCGGAGACGTAGACGAGACCGCCGCGAGTTCGTTCCCTGCAGAGACGGCGCGCCAGATGGGCGTGCCGAGCCCGAAAGTGCGGTCGGTCGTGACGTCGACGCGATGAACCGACGAAGGCAGCGGAGCGCCGTCGCGCGCCTCCACATGCGCCTACCCGCGCGCCCCGGCACCGCGTCGCGCACGATCGCGCATCGATTCGGTCATGTCCACACCGATCGCGCGACCCTGCGGCCCCACATGGAGCGCCGCCAACAAGAAGTCCGTTCCCGCGCCGCTATCCGTCGACCACGGTGGCGCCAGCCGGTTTTGGCGCGATCGCGTGCGATTCCAACGCCCGCGAACCGAGTCGGTAACCGTCCGAGGAAGCTTCGACGTCCGCCGCGTCGCAGGTGAGCCGTTGCGCCGCGTACCCGGACCGCTGTGAAAGTGAACTCGCCCGATGGATCGGTTGTCACGCGCGAGTCAATCGATTTGATTTCCGCTCGAAGTTTCAGTGTGTCGAGATCGACGGGACATGCGATCGCCGTACCTGTTCACCTCGTCGAATCACCTCGTCGAATAAGGTGACGTTTCAACGAAGGCTCCGGACCACAATTCGCCACTCGTCTCCAACCGGCCGTGGCTTCCACGAAGAATCTGAGGTCCGGTCGCCCTGCTTCGGTTCGAAGAGCGGCGGGACGATACCCGTAAACAACGGTGACGAGGCGAGAGTCGCCGAATTGATCGCCCTCGCGCTCGATGAAGTGCTGCACGCGCCCCCAACCCACACATAATGCGCGCGCGATGCATACCCGCTCGAGACGGCGCCTTCGATGGATGGACCGACAGCGAGCCCATTTCGCTGTTTCTCGAACGGTGCAGTGCCTCCGACATAAGAGGTACTCTCCTGGCGCCCTCCGATGCCGACAACTCGACGCTGAAAGCGATACGCCATCAGTCCTTCAAACTCTCGATCACTCGACATTGCACTCATCATCCGCGCGGGCGGCAAACGGCCCTCTGCCATCGTGATGGGAAACGAACCGGAGACTTGCAAGGTCTCAGTGATGCCAAACGACAGCATGGTTTTGAGCATCTGCTGTTGCTGCTCGTCGTTGCCGACGCGACACGTCCAGGCCTGATCGACGCTCCACCCACCCCGGCCGAGCGTGGGCGTGGCTGCTCGCCATGGCGCTGGTGACGTTCGGTCTGAGCAGTGCACCGTTGTACGTCTTCGGAATTGACGCGGCGTTCGAACCGGCGCGTTTCGACACCGTGTTGAAGTACAACGTCTACGCCGTGGCGCTGGTCGGTGCACTCCTCGGAGGTTGGCTGTGCAGAA
The DNA here is from genome assembly GCA_046728115.1 of Acidobacteriota bacterium. Classification (GTDB taxonomy): domain Bacteria; phylum Acidobacteriota; class Vicinamibacteria; order Vicinamibacterales; family CAVVIG01; genus CAVSWN01. Next base: position 9,671 of record JBKPDW010000384.1, read on the forward strand.
AGATCGCCAGGTCGCGAATGGCGGTCGTGCCGCTGGCGGTCCTGGGATTTGCGGGCGGAATGGCGAATGGGTACGCGCAACACATGAAACCCGTGCCTGGCGTGCGCACCGCCGGGATCTCAGTTGCGGATGCCGTTGCTCGGCGGAAGGAACCTTCCTGGTTCACGCTACTGGTCCCCTGCCTGGGGACAGCCGGAATCCTGGTCGCCGGTCTGTCGAGCCGCGACAATACGGAGCGGCGGCCAGCATCCGAGGCCGGGCGTTGACGTCGTTTGCTGATGGTGGGTCAGGCTGCCGCGATCAGTGGCATCAAGCGGCGACTTGCCGGCCTGGTGACATAGGAAACGATCAGGAGTGCCAGGAGCGCCAGCGGCACACTCCATACTTGGACGCCCTCTCCCGCCGAGTAGGCTGCGATGAACGCCATCATCCAAGTGAAAGCCACGCCCGCGTATGCCCATTCCTTGAGGAGAGCAACACCGGGCAATAGGAGCACGATGGCGGCGGCCGGCTTGGCGATGCCAAGGACTATCCGCAGGTGCTGCGGATAGCCTTCCTTGGCGAACCCGGAGACTACCTGCTCGTTGCCGGTGAGGTAGCTCAGAGCAAGCAGCAGCATCACGGCGACAAGCGCGGTGCTACTCCAGTACGCGATCTTTCGAACCATAGCTCCTCCAAGGACACAGTACACGAGCAGTTCGGACGAGGCAGCACACGAGATCAGAAGAGGCGCACAGGACAGCGTACCAGCGCGACCAGCGCGACCACCCATCGTAGCGACCGAAGCGCAATCGCGTCTTGAACGAAATGGCTGTTTCCTGGCCACGCCAGGCACAGAACTCTTGCGGAATCGGAAGGTCACGCGGGTCGACGCGGCCCCGGGAGTGGCCTGGGCCCCGTCGGATAATCGCGGCCTCGCATGTCCATCGCGGCGGGTACCCGTGTCGGCCCGTACGACATCATCGCGCTTCTCGGCGAGCCGCGACCGCTGCGCGAGTCGACGGCCGGCGAGCGGCAGGCGCAGATCTCGCCCGATGGCAAATCGGTTGCGTTCACGTCGACCGAGAGCGGCGCTTCGGAGCCGTACCTCATGCCGTTTCCGGGACCGGGTCCGAAAATACGGGTATCCACGCAGACCGCGAACGCTCCGCGTTGGAACCGCAATGGACGCGAGCTGCTGTACTGGACCGCGTCCGCAGGCGCCTCTGGCCTGATGTCGGCGTCGGTCCAGACGGCGCCCGCAATGTCGGCGGGCGTCCCGACGGAGCTCTTCAAGATGATTCTGGGCACCACTTGGGACGTAGCGCCCGACGGGCAGCATTTCCTGGTGGAGCTCACCCAGAACACCGGAAACGGTACGACGTTCGCGACGCTCACGAACTGGTTCGACGAATTGCGCCCGCGCTCCCGCGAAGAAGTAGGGCAAGCGCCAGCCGAAGATCATCGACTTCGTGATCCACCACTTCTCGGGGCGGACCGCGAAGTTACACGTGGGCGATCACCAGGCTGTCGTGAGGGGGAGGGGCTGAGGGGCCGACCAACCCTCATCCAAGTCGGTGCCGCACGCAATTAATCTCACGCTCGTCGCCGCAAACGATCAATGATTCGTTCGGCAAAAGACGTTGCCGGAAGGAGGGACGATGATTCCGAAACTTGCGCGCGTCGTGGCGGTTCTCGCGGTCGGCGTATTCACGGTGGCCGCGCTGGCCGCCGCGCAGACGAAAGATCCGTTCGTGGGTTCCTGGCGGCTCAACGCCGCCGCGAGCAAGTACACGCCGGGTCCGGCACCCAAAAGTGTTACGTCGACGTATGAAACCTCGGGGAAGGGTTACAAGGTTTCCGTGAAGAACGAACCTGCCTCGGGTCCGGTGCAACAGTACTCGTGGACGTCCGACCTCGATGGCAAGGATGTGCCGGTCACCGGCAACAACCCGAACGCGGACACGATTGCGGCGAAGCGCATCGACGCAAACACGCTCGAAGTTGTGAACAAGAAAGGTGGCAAGGTCACGGTGACGCAGCGCAACGTCGTTTCCGCTGACGGCAAGACGCGGACTGTGACTTCGACGGGCACCGATGCGCAAGGGCAGAAGGTGAACAACGTCGCGGTGTTCGAGAAGCAGTAGCGAAACGCAAAGGTCAGCGGCGGCTTCTCAGATCTTCCGGATCCGCGTGGTCTTGCCCGGTCTCGCCGCAGACGAATCGCCACGGGATCCCAGCCCAAGGCGCAGGATTTCCGCGCGCTGCTGGTTGATGGGAAGCGCGGCATCAAATCGGATCGTCGGCGTCATGCGCGGCGCGGCACCCCTGCATGTAAGACCGACATGTCCGGGCCGACACGCGAGTTCTGAGAAGAGTCGGGCAACATGCCCTGGGATCGCGGCGAGCCGAGCCCGCGGCTCGCCGCCTTGCTCGAAACCGGCGCGCTCGGCGCCCTGCCGATCACACAGGTGATCCAGACCCAAGGCAACGATCGCTCGCTGCTCTGATCCAGCTTGCAGTTCCGCGCTCGGCGCCTCGGGGCTCAACGAAGGGACCTCGAAAACCGGCGTATAGCTTCGCGGCCGCCCGTGCGGCGCGGCGATCGACTGTGCTTACTTGTGCCGCTTGGCCTGTGGTCTGGCAGTCGGAACATCGAGCGGAATCCAGCGCTCCGCCCAGTCCGAGATGGCCTCGAAGGCCGACGCGAGCGCGCGACCTTTCGGGCTGAGGGCGTACTCGACGCGGACCGGCGTGTCTGGGATGACCGTCCGCAGCACGATCCCCTCCTCTTCGAGCTCCTGAAGCCGTTCGCTCAACATGCGGTCCGTGATGTCGGGGATCGCCTGGCGCAGCGTCGCAAACCGACACCGGGTCCGCAGCAGCACGTAGATGATGGCACCCGTCCATCGGCGGCCTATCAGCTCGCTCGCGCGATGAAACCGCGCACACAGCTGGGGTGGATGCGACCCCTTATCTCTCATTACGTCATAAGGATAGCGCGCTAAGCTATGTCTTTGCAATCTCATTCTTGACATATATAAACTACTTTTAGTATAGTAAGGGCCAAGGAGTACGGACATGAACCTAGGTTTGCTGGTGGCACGGCTCGTCTTCGGCCTCGCGATTTCGGCGCACGGCGCGCAGAAGCTGTTCGGGTGGTTCGGCGGGTACGGCATTGCGGGAACCGGCCAGTTCCTCGAGTCGGTCGGCTTCCGCCCGGGGCGCCTGATGGCGATCGCCGCGGGACTCAGCGAAACCGTGGGCGGACTGCTCGTGGCGCTCGGACTGCTCGGACCCATCGGTCCTGCGTTGATCCTCGCCGTGATGATCACGGCGAGCAGTCTCCACTGGAAGAATGGGTTCTTCTGGACCGGCAATGGAGTCGAGGTACCGCTGCTCTTCAGCGCGAATGCGATCGCGCTGGCATTCGCCGGATACGGCGCCTACTCGTTGGACGCGGTCCTGGGCATCGCCGGCTTCTGGACGCTGGAGCTGATTCTTTCGGCGGTCGCAGTCGGCGTGCTGGGCGGCATCGCCAATCTCGTGGTGCGGGGAATGTCAGCGCAGGCAACCGTCGGCGCCTAATCACGCCGATGCTCACATGGTCGAACTATGAACAGGCTGAGAATCGTTCCTCTCGATGACACCGTCGTATTTCCGGGCATGCCGGTGACGCTGCCGGTTGACGTCGGCGACGACGATCGCGTCCTTCTGGTGCCCAGGCGTGGGAACACCTACGCCAGCGTGGGCGTCGTGGCCGAGGTCTCGGACCGGCTGCGGCTTTCCGGCCGCGGGCTCGCCGTGTCGCTCATGGGTCTTCAGCGCGCCGCCCTCGGCGGCGCGTCGGCCGATCCCGACGGCATCCTGCGCGTCGACTATGAGGCCCGTCCGGATTCGGTGCCGGCCGTGAGTCTGACGCGTGAGCTGGAACGCGAGTATCGCGCGATCGTCGACGAAATCCTCGAGCTGCGCGGCGACGACGGACGGATTCGTGCGTTCGTGCGATCCATCACCGACGCAGGCGCATTGGCGGACACCGCTGGCTACTCGCCGGATCTGACGTTCAGCCAGAAGCTCCAGCTCCTCGAGACGTTCGACGTCATCGAGCGGCTCGAGCTGGCGGTCCAGTTTCAGCGCGAGCGGCTCGCGGAGCTGCAGGTCCGCAAGCGCATCCGCGACGATGTCGAAGACGGCGCACAGAAGCAGCAGCGCGAGTACTTCCTCCGCCGGCAGATGGACGCCATCCGCAAGGAGCTGGGCGAACGCGACGGCTCGATCGTCGACGAGTACCGCCAGAAGATGTCGGGCGCGGGCATGCCCGAGCCCGTTCGCCTGCAGGCCGAGCGCGAGCTGGATCGTCTCGAACGAATGGGTGAGGCCAACGCCGAGTCGGCGATGATCCGAACCTACCTCGATTGGCTCCTGGCGGTCCCGTGGGCGAAGCGGTCGGAAGAGCGGCTCGACCCGACGCATGCGCGCGAGGTGCTCGATGCCGACCACGAAGGCCTCGACGATGTGAAGCGACGCATCACCGAGTACCTGGCCGTTCGCAAGCTCCGTACGGAGCGCGGCATGGCCGAAAACCGCCGTTCGGGCGTCATCCTCACGCTGATCGGACCGCCGGGAACCGGTAAGACTTCGATCGGCGAATCGATCGCGCGAGCCACCGGGCGGCAGTTCGTGCGGATGTCGCTCGGCGGGATTCGCGACGAAGCCGAGATCCGCGGCCATCGCCGCACCTACATCGGGGCGCTGCCAGGACGGCTCGTCCGGGCGCTCCGTGACGCCGGCACGATGAATCCCGTGATCATGCTGGACGAGGTCGACAAGGTGGGCGCGGACTGGCGCGGCGACCCGGCGGCGGCGCTGCTCGAGGTGCTCGACCCGGCGCAGAATCACGCGTTTCGCGATCACTATCTCGATGTCGAGCTGGACCTGTCGCAGGTGCTGTTCGTCGCAACGGCCAACGTCGCCGATACCATCCCGGCCGCGCTCTTCGACCGGATGGAGGTGATTCGGTTCGACGGCTACACCACGGACGAGAAAGTGGCGATCGCCCGCGGGCATCTCTGGCCCCGTCAAGTCGAGCGGAACGGTCTGCGTGTCGAGGAGGTCGCCATCACCGACGCCGAACTGCGCCTCATCGTCACGGAGTACACGCGTGAAGCCGGTGTCCGGCAGCTGGAACGCGAGCTCGGGACACTGCTTCGAAAGACTGCAACCGCCATCGCATCGGCGGCTCACGCGATGCCGATAACGATCGATCGCGCCGCCGTTGTCGACGCACTTGGCCGACCGAAGTTCTTTCACGAGGCGGCCGTTCGAACCGCAGTGCCCGGCGTGGCGACAGGTCTGGCCGTGACCGGAGTCGGCGGCGACGTCCTGTTCGTGGAAGCCGCGTCCATGCCCGGCAAAGGCGGGCTCGTCCTGACGGGGCAGCTCGGGGACGTCATGAAGGAATCGGCGCGGATTGCGCTGACCTACGTGAAGAGTCATGCATCCGAGCTCGGCATCGACGAACGAGCGCTCGATGGCCGCGAGGTCCACGTCCACGTCCCGGCGGGTGCGATCCCGAAGGATGGGCCGAGCGCCGGGATCACCATGGTGACGGCAATCGCGTCGCTGCTGACCCGTCGACCCGTGAAGAGCACGATTGGCATGACCGGAGAAGTCACCCTGCAGGGCAGAGTGCTGCCAATCGGCGGCCTGAAGCAGAAAGTGCTCGCCGCTCACGCTGCCGGGTTGACGGAAGTCATCCTGCCCGACCGCAATGGACCCGATCTGGACGACGTTCCCTCCGACGTGCGCGATCGCATGCGGTTCCACCTGGTGGGATCGGTCGATCAGGTGCTCGCGCTCGCCCTGGACGCCGGGAAGCTCGAGATGGCGGCGTAACACATCGCTGGAGACTCCACGGCGAGATCCCACACGTAGATTCTGTCTCGCCGGGATAATCCGACGGCGGCTATCGCTGAGATCGGGCCTCCGAGAGGAATTCGCGAGCGCACTGTGGACGAGATGCTCGACGCGGCGCAGGCAGCGGGCGGCAAGGTTCGCGAGTTCGACGACGGACGGCTCGCGGCCCGCGTGGGTCTTGGGGGCGTTGGCCCAAGAGTGCTCGCGCACATCCGACAAACGATTTAACGAACGCGATGCACATCGACGTCGGCTACTCGTCAGGAATCTTTACTGACACGATGCGAGCAGGCGGCGTCCACAATCGGATCCCACTTCACCCGCGACGCGACCACAGCAGTACGAACGGCCAAACGGCGTTCCACGATCTGACGTCATGCGTCCGTCTCGACATTGCTGCGGTGCACATCTCTTACCCCGCGACCCGCACATTCTCGGCACGAGGACCTTTGGGACCTTGGCCGCGTTCAAAGGTGACCGGCTGCCCTTCGCGCAGCTCTTCGAACCTGGTTTGACTGCACGCTGAGTGGTGGAAGAAGAATTCGCTGCCATCGCTTGCGGCGATAAAACCAAATCCCTTATCGGTCAGACGTTTGATCGTGCCGTTCATTGTTGCCATCGTACCCTCGTTGAAGTACTGCTCGGTTGGTTGCCGGTTCGAACTGCTCGCCAGGAACCGCCAGATCGGGCTTCGGTCGGCCGAGAAACAAGCGCCTGCACGCACGACCGATCCAGCGCGCCCACCGCGCCAATCGCTGCATGCGTGCGCTGTCCGTCGCGATTCCAGTGTTCGCGTACATCTGGTGATACAGCTTCGACTCGCGGATGTGCGTCAAACGAACGTGCCCTCGCGGACCTCATTCCGATGAAAGTAGACGTCTCGCTGGTCGGATAGGCGGATGAATCCGTGCCCTTGGCCGACGAGCTTCACGATGCGGCGCATCGACATCAAGCCGCATGGATCCGCGGGACGGGTCCCGACTGCTCCTGACGTTGGCGCCGCCGCTTGGGCGGCGCCACGGAAGTCGGCCCTCGTACCTTACCAGCGAGGCTCCGAACGGCGACGATGCGAGTGGCCGCCGTCCCCGAAGCCCCCCGAAGGCGCGGGCTTCGGCCGCGCCTCATTGACGGTCAGCCCACGACCGCCAAGTTGGAACTCGTGCAACTCCGTAATCGCTTTCTGGGCTTCTTCGTCCGTGCTCATTTCCACGAACGCGAAGCCGCGCGCGCGACCTGTGGCCATATCGCGCACCACTTTCACGGTTTCCACCGTCCCTGCCCGACCGAACAACTCCTGGAGCTCGCCTTCGCCCGTTTCGTACGGCAGATTTCCGACGTACAGCCTTCGACCCATGACGCTGACTCCTCTGTCGCCGTGGCGACGTTACCGACCATCCGGAACTGGACGTCGGCTGGATGTCGTCTCGTAGCTAGGCTGAACTTCAGGAGGAGCGAGTCCGGAATGGCTCGTTACGCCAGAGGCGGCACAGTACGGGGCAAGATCCGAACTTTCACTCTAACACAGAAGCGAGCTGCGCCCTCTCGTGGTACACAACCGCTGAACGCGCACGCAATCTCCATTCGGTAAGAAGAAGGTTGAGATGGGCTCCGAAGAAGCGCGCGGTCTGGTGTGAGCTTCACCTGACGCGAGGCGGATGATTGGGCGCGAACTCACGCGCGAGCGGGTAGTGTGATGGTCCGCGCCACAGCCGCCAACTCGAGGAAGCCCTGCGCGTTGAACGCCGGCGCCACCGCTGCTCTGCTGGCTGGCGGGAGCGCCATCCAGCACGGCCATGACCTCCTGCGGCAGGGATTCACTGTCTCACAGGTCGTGCACGACTACGGAAATGTCTGTCACGCGATCACCGAATTGGCCGTGGAGTCCTCGCGGCGGTGGTCGGAAACCTCCTGCGGAATGCGCTCAAGTTCACCCGGCCGCAAACCACCGTCACGCTTCGGGTCGACGCCAGCACCGAGCGCGTGCTGATTGAGGTCGAGGATGAATGCGGTGGTCTTCCCGATGGAAGCGGCGACGCGCTGTTCCGGCCATTCGAGCAACGAGGCGCGGATCGAACCGGATTGGGCCTTGGCCTCGCCTTCAGCCGATGGGGCGCTGAAGCCAACAACGGCCGGATCCACACGCGCAATTTGCCTGATCGCGGATGCGTCTTTACCCTGGACTTACCGCGGTTCCCGGTTCCCGCGCTTGCGTAGCGTCAGGACTGCAGCGCCGTGCGTAGGCGCAACGGCCGACTTGTGGTTGCGCGCACTCCGGTCGTGGCTGGCAGCGCACGCCGTCGGGCGATCTGCGCAGGGCCACGATGCCGGACGACCGTTGAATTCGGACGGCCACCTGCATCGCGCGTGATGGGCCCAGCGCCCGCCGCGCTGACGTCCGCAGGAGTGCCAACTCCTTGCCTCGGATCGCCGAGCATCGCTCGCGTGTTGCGATTGTTCGAGAACATCTGGTTCGCCGCACACAGCGCGGATCGCGTATAGTTGATCTGGTCAGTTTGCACTGAGCCAGCCAGCGTTCGAGCTGCGCCCGCCTCGGGCGCGCGCCGACAGGCCCATATCAGCCGATCGGAGCGCGCCACGTCGCATACATTCCTTAACTCGCGCGTCCGCCGGCACCACACCGCTCGTGTTCCTCGGAGGTCGCGTATGGCCGGGATTCTTGTCGAGTACGCCCGTTTCGTCGAAGTGCAGCAACGTCGCGCGCGTGTTGTCGCGCAACTCATGCAGCCCCTGCACGACACGCCTGCGGAGACGAACGGATTAGCGGCGGTTGAGGACCATCCAGTCGAGATCGGCGAATCGCGATCGGAATTCCGCTCGATGCCCAAGGACGCGGCGCCACGGCCGACCCGCGACGGCAAGCGTGGACCTCGCACGACGCACGGATCCGTTGATGTCGGCTAACGTGAACTTTCGCTGCCCTCGTTGTGGGTATGACGGACTGCGACGATCGCGGCCGCGGTGGTACGACGGGATTCGTATCGCGCTGACGCGGTCGAAGCCCTATCGGTGTATCGGCTGCCGCACGCGACGCTGGTGGCGGCCCGATCAGGTCTTGCCGCCGCAACGATGAATGCACCGAGTCAGCGTCACACATGAGGAGCGTACGAAATGGACACCGTGGAGATTCAGGCGAAAGCCATGATTGCCGCCGCGCTGATCACCAGTCGCGCGGTCGAACTGCCGTCGATTCCGTCGAGCGGCGAGTGGGCACACGATTCCGCCGGCTTACGGCTCCGCGATCTGACCGACTACGTCTACCAGATGATCACCACGGGTAAGTCGGATCCGAATTAGTTCGATGACATCCATCCCGTGGATCACATTGCTGGCGTATGAGGCGCGTGCCCGTCACGCGGCCGACCGCCGTCGAGAGGAGAGGGCCGCCACGCGGCTGGCTTCGGTTCGCTCGCGCGTCCTGGCCGAGCTGCGTTGCGCCATCGCTTTGGACATCGAAGGGTTTCTCGACGCAGACGGCGATCGATCCGGGTTCGGGTTGACCTGTCAGAACGGCTCCTCGGCCCAGGGCTTCGTCGTCTCATGCACAGACAATCGCATCCGGACAAGGAGGTTGGCGATCGATCTCGAAGCAGGAACGCTGACGTGCCGCTACGACATCTGCGGCGGCGGCATCGGCGTGGCGGATCAGGGGGTGCTCGCCATTGAAATTGGAAACGGCGGGGCCGCGCTGTCGCTCTGGGAGGCCGGTCTCGCTCGCACGTTCACGACCGTCGGTGCTCTGAGTGCGTTCCTGCTCGCGCCGATTCTTGGCGCCTAGACCTGGCGCACCGCGATCATCGTCGAATCCACGGTCAGTTGATTGCCGGTTCGAAGGGTTCGCCCGGTACGGCCAGGTCGGGCATCGGCTTTCCGAGAAACAAGCGCCGGCATGCCCGGCCGATCCACCGTGCCCAGCGCGCGGATCGCTGCACGCGAGCACTGTCGGTGGCGATGCCGGTGTTGGCGTACATCTGGCGATACAGCTTCGAGACGAGAACGAACGCGACGCGCGCGCGGACGGATTCGACGACGCGTGATCGGCGCCAGACGTGCCGCCAGCTGTAGAATCGGTCCCACGCGCGCTGCGTGCCGACGCGAATCTCCTCCAGCGACATCGTCGGGTGTGCCGCGTACAGTCGCGGACGCCGCCCTTCCGGAATCAACCAGTGCTGCGTGATCGGGATGCCATCGACGGAGGTGCCGTGGCGACGCTCTTCCGCCGCCCACTTGTCGAAATCCACCGTGCCTGGAAACGGAGTCAGCAGCACGAACTGTGCAAACGTCAGATCGGCCTGCTCGGCCAGAGCAACTGTCGCATCAAAGGTCGTCGCCGTGTCGCTCGGCAGCCCGAAGATGAAGGACCCCAGCACGTGAATGCCGTGACGCCGAAACGTGCGGAGCTGCGCGACGAGCTCGTCACCGGCGAGGTTGAAGCCCTTGTACACGTCCTTCAGGCCTTCGCGCGTCACCGATTCGACGCCCACCAGCGCGCCGAGGATCCTCGCGCGCTTCATCGCGTCGAGGAATTCGGGATCTTCCGCGGCTTCCATCGTGATCTGCGTGTAGAGCACCAGATCGTCGGGGAGCTCCGCAAGACGGGCCATCAGGGCGAACCGCTCGTCGCGCAGCGCCTCGAGCTCGCGGAGCCGCGTCGAATCGGCGCGACGCCGCGCCTGCGCCAGATCGTCGAACGTGACGGGATAGAAGTTGTCGTCGGCGAGCGCGATGAACCGAAAGCCGAGCCGCCGCAGCTCGACGATCTCGCGGACGACGCGATCGACCGCGCGCTGCCGCGGCTCCTGACCATCGGTCCGCCAGACGGAACAGAACGAGCAGTGCTTCGGACATCCGCGAACGGTCTGCACCGACGCCCACATGTAGCGACGATCGGGCAGCAGGTCCCACCGCGCCGACGTGAACTGATCGCCGGCAATGCGGCCACCTTCGTACACGGGCAGCGGCCGTTCCGCCAGACAGTCCTCAATGACGCGCGGCCAGACCAGGTCGCCGTCGCCGCGCACGACCGCGTGTGCCAATCCGTACGTCGCTGCTTCGTCGGGAAACAGCGTCGCGTGGATGCCCCCGTACACGACCCAGGCGCCGCGATTCCGGAGCGCTCGGCCGAGCTCGTAGCCGCGGAGCGCGTTGCCCGTATGAATCCCGATCCCGACGACGTCGCCCGGCGCGATCGTATCGACGGCGAGGGGATCCAGCGTTTCGTCCACGATGCGCGGGTCGCCCCACCGGTCGCCGGTCGCGGCAGCCAGGACGTACAACCAGCGCGGGGTGATGACGGCGACGCCGAAGGACTTCGTGCTCGGGTTGACGAGATGAACTCGCGGCATCGATAACCTCTGTTCGGGCGACTACCCGATCGCGGCGTTCGTGACGCCGGCGAGCAGCGCGGTCGCGGTACGGTAGCACTCGCAACACGCCTGTTCCAGGCCCTGGCGATCGACGATCGTGACGCGGCCGCGCTGATACGCGATAAGGTCAGCGCGCTGCAGCGTCCCAGCAACAACGGTAACGGTTTGACGAGTGGCACCGAGCATCATTGCCGCAGACTCCTGCGTCAGCGGGAACTCGTCGCGCTCGACGCGGTCGTGCGCCATCAACAGCCAACGCACCAGCCGCTGTTCGACCGAATGCACGGCGTTGCAGGCCGTCGATTGCATGACGATTCCGAGGAGCGCCTGCGCGTACCGTCGGAGGACCGCGCTGAACTCGCCGCGGCGATTCATCTCCGCCTCGAACACGTTGGTCGACATCCGGTAGCAGATGTCGCTGTCGGCCTGGACCATCGTCGTCGACGGATCGCGTGCGCCACCGTTGACGACCGCGGAGATGCCGACCATCCCTTCACGGCCGATCGTGGCGACCTCGACCATACTCCCGTCGGCCAGGACCGTGAGTACCGAGCAGAATCCGCCGCCGGGAAAGTACACATGGTCGACCGGCTCGCCCGGTTTGTGCAACACACCCTTCAAGGTCAGCGGCATCACGTCGAGGAGCGGCCTGATGCGATCGAACGCGCCGGCAGGCAGCGCGGCGAGCAGACGATTCTCGTTCGTCATGACAGCGCCGGCCGTGGCGCGCCAGCGTCTGTCGGAAACCCGACAGACATGCCTGCGGCCGCCGAGGTATGTCTACGCGTCATGGGCTGTCGAATGCCGAACGCTGACAGCATCGATGATCGCCGTTCGCGACAGGGCCCGATCCGACCCCTCGTGCTGCTCGTGCTGGACGACGATGAAGTGCGCGCGCGATTCGCGTACCAGCTCACGGCGTCCGGCTTCGACGTCGCCGTGACGGAAGTCGCGGCGGGTCTCCGCCACCCAGTGGATCGACCTGATGTGATCGTCGCCGCACTCGCCGCCGCGCGGCCCGGCGGCGGCTTGTCGGTCGGGATCCTCGCGGACGATCCTCGTCTGCGAGGAATCCCGGTGGTCGCCGTCGCTGGTGACGCGAGCGACACCACGCGCGATCTCGCGCGACAGGAAGGCTGCGCTGCAATGTGCGTCACGACGTGCTCCGGCGCGACGCTGGGGGCTGGGATTCGAGCCGTACTCGACCGCAGCGAACGATGAGTCTCCGATGGCTCACGGCCTGAATGCGGCCTTATTCGCGAGCCGTGCTTTGTCCCTCGACGCTCGCGCATCGTCGGCTTCCGTCTTCTGCCGCGCGCGCTCGCGCTGTGGCGCTTCGCGTTCGTCCAACCGCAGCGCCTGCGTCTCGGCGCGGCGCGCCAGCGCGTTGAGCCGGACTGCCGTGAGGCGCAAGTGAACGGATCATCGACCCTCCTTCGTCTCAACGGAGTGCAGAATCTCGGCGACGCTGGGTGACTGTGCACCACCCGCAAGGAGCAGCGCCACGATCCCTGGCGCGACGCTGAGTGCGAGCAGGAGCGCCGTCGTCGAACGGTTCGCGCCCATCACAATGCTGACCGCGACGACAATGGCCGACAATACCATCCAACCGCCGACGACAACGGACCGCGAAAGACTGCTCAACATGATCTCGACCCTCCTCTGGGTCGGTCTTGAACGCCGGCACCGCCCTGTGTCTTTGCGGCACGATCACAGGATGCGCGCGCGCACGTGATGGCGTGAATCGTGACCGAGCGAGGGGTGTTCGAGGAATTCTTCATGCGCCCCGATCGATGGCCGTAGTGGGCCTGTCGGCGCGCACCCGTGAAAAGGGGGGGCACTGCTCGAACGCTGGCGGGCTCAGTGCGGTACTACGAGCTCCACTATACCGCAATCGCCGAATTCGCGTATTTGAGCAGCAGACATCGCGCGGGCGTATACTGGATGCCTCACCACGGCTTTCCTGAGCCCTGCGGCCCTGTCGGCCTCCAGCCCTCACCAAAGCACGTCCTTGGAGGAATCGTGAAAGATGTCGTCTCGATCCCGTCAACAGCGTCCGCTCAGGTCAGACCTGTTTCGTGTCCCGCGTGCCAGTCAGCGTCGATCGTGACGACGGCCAAGAGCCCAGACGCGGACAGTTACTGGCGGTGCACGAAGTGCGGCGAAATATGGAATGTGTCGCGGTCCCGGACCGTTCGGCATGGCGCGAATGGGTGGCGATGATGCGCACGGTCGTACGTGATCTGCAGGAGCTTATCGCGGCGCTCGACCGCCGCGTACCGCAGGTACAGCGAGCCGGCGAGGCGTCGATCGCACGCGACGCGGCCGCCCTCAAGTCTCGAGCGTTGAAGCGCATCTCGGAGCTCGAACGCGAGCTTCAGCGGCGCGCCGAGTTCTGAGTGCCGATCGTGACGGAATCTCCAGATGCCGACTTCGAGCGCCCGATGGGTCGGGTGGAGCGCGCGCGGACTCGCCCATGAACGTCTCGTTCGCCAGCGGTTCGTCATCTTGGCCATCGTCTTGGCCATCGTTATAACGGTGATCGCGCTCGGCGTGCTCATCGTGTTCGCCTGATGGCGTGGCGAAGCCGATGGCTGCCGGTTCATCGGTCACCGGCCCCCGAGAAGCCGCTGCGGGACGAGCTCCTCAGCATCGAAGGGCTGGAGGAGCGTGCGCTGGCCCTGGCCGCCAGATTCACAATCGATCCCAATCCCCGCCGGCGCGCCCGCGATGCGTTTCCGCGATTCGAGGACAACGTCCGCGTCCTCCGTGCCGCGTATCGCACGTTGGCCGATGACGTTCGGCGTGGGGATTTCGTCGTCTCCGCGGCGGACTGGCTCCTCGACAACTTCTATCTCGTCGCATCTGAAATCTCGGACATCCGCCGGAATCTGCCACGGACGTACTCACGCGGTCTGCCGGCACTGGCCTCGCGGGAGCATGCCGGCCACGCTCGTATCTACGCCATCGCCGTCGAGCTGATTCGCCACCGAGATAGCCGTCTCGATCGACAACAATCGATCCAGTTTCTGAACAGTTACCAACGCGTAGCGCCGCTGACGATCGGCGAGCTATGGGCGTGGCCAAGCATGTTGAAGCTGGCGCTCATCGAAAACCTGCGCCGCCTTGTCGACGAACTGTTGTTGGCTCGAGCCGCTCGGGCCGCGGCCGATACCTATATCGCAGCCGGGAACGACCGCGATGGCGTCAGCGCGCTGCCGTCCAGGCCTGATCCGGCGTTCATCGTCCAGCTCCTCCACCGCGTTCGCGAATATGGCCTTCGCGTGGCGGCGATTCGCACGGCGGTGGATGACGACCTCGCGGCCAGGCACCTGTCGGCTGAGGAGACGATCCGCGCCGAGCACCAGCGTCAGGGTGTGGCCCAAGTGTCGATGGCGAATGCCGTGACAAGCCTTCGTCTCTGCGCCACGCTCGATTGGCAGGAGTACGTCGAAACGGTCAGCCTCGTCGAGCACGTGCTGCGACGCGACCCCGCTGGCGCGTACGGAGGCATGGACTTCTTGAGTCGTGACGCCCAGCGGCACGCCGTCGAGGAGCTCGCGCCGAGCAGTGGCGAAGGCCAGATGCGCGTGGCGCTCAGAGCCATCGAAAGCGCCCGTCAGGCAGCGGCGACCAGCTCAATCACGGATCGTGCTGCGCATGTCGGCTATCACCTCGTCGATCGAGGGCGCGCCGACCTCGAAGCCGACCTCGCGTATCGTCCCAGACTCACGACGCGGATCGGACGCCTCCTTCAGCGACACGCGTCGCTTGTCTACCTTGGCGCGATCGCCGTCGCGACCGGGCTGGTGCTCGCCGCGGTCGATGCCTATGCGCTTCATGCAGGCGCGACGCCTGACACACGTCTGCTGATCGCGATCCTGGTCTTATTGCCAGCCAGCGACTTCGCGATTGCTTGTGTTCAACACGCAGTGGTCCACCTCGTCGGCCCGAAGCGGCTGCCGCGCCTCGATTTCCTGAGTGGAGTCCCCGAGCGCGCTCGAACGATGGTCGTCGTCCCGACGATGCTGACCAGCACGGGCGGGGTGGACACGTTGCTCGAACACCTGGAGGTCCTCGCCCTGGGCAATCTGGATCGGTGTGTCCACTTCGCCATCCTCAGCGATTTTGCCGACACGCGGGAGGCCGACGCGCCAACCGATGCGGCGATTCTGGAGCGGGCGCGAGCCGGCGTGGAGGCACTCAACCGCAAACTGGGTACAGACCACACCGATCGGTTCTTCCTCTTTCACCGCGATCGGCAATGGAACCCCGGCGAGCACGCGTGGATCGGCTGGGAGCGGAAGCGCGGAAAAATCGAGGAGTTCAACCGATTGCTGCGGGGTGCCCCCGATACCAGCTTCTCGACGCAGGTGGGCGCATTGGACGTGCTGCCATCCATCCGGTACTGCATCACGCTCGACTCGGATACACGCTTGCCGCGCGACGCGGCCAAACGGCTGATCGGGATCATCGCGCATCCGTTAAATCGACCACAGTTCGATCCCAGTCTGGGGCGGGTCACGTCCGGATACGGCATCCTTCAACCGCGTGTCAGTGTCACGATGGCCAGCGCCTCCGGATCACTATTCGCACGCACGTACGCCGGCCACACGGGCGTCGACCCGTACACAACGGCTGTCTCGGATGTGTACCAGGACCTCTTTGACGAGGGCATTTTCACCGGTAAGGGACTGTACGACGTCGACGCCTTTGTCGCGGCGCTCGCCGATCGCGTGCCAGAGAACGCGCTCCTGTCGCACGACCTGTTCGAAGGACTCTACGCGCGCACGGCGCTGGTGACCGACATCGAGCTGGTCGACGACTATCCCTCCAGCGTCCTCGCGCACGCGCGGCGACAGCACCGTTGGGTGCGCGGCGACTGGCAGATTCTCCGGTGGCTGCTGCCGTTCGTGCCATCCCGCACGGGCGTCACCCGGAATCGATTGTCGCTGATCGCTCGATGGAAGATCCTCGACAACCTCCGGCGTAGCCTGCTGCCGCCGGCCACAGTCCTGCTACTCCTCGGCGGCTGGGCGATCCTGCCGGGCTCGCCGTTGATCTGGACCGCCGTCGCGTTGGCGCCGTCGGCCTTTCCGTTGGCGATCGTCCGGCGCACGACGACCGATGACCTGAAGACCGATGCGGCGCGCTTCGCGCTGCAGCTCGCGTTCATGGCGAATGAGGCCTACGACCGGTTGCACGCGATTGCGATCACGCTCTTTCGTCTCGGCGTCACACGCCACCACCTGCTCGAGTGGGAAACCACGGCGGCTAGCGCGGCCCGAAGCGGACGACCCCGGCTCCGCACGTATCTCGGCCGCATGAGCGCAAGTCCCTTGTTGGCGCTCGCGGGGCTCGCAGCCGTCACGACGACACGTCCGGCAGCCTGGCCCGTGGCGGCGCCGATCCTGGGACTCTGGATCGCCGCGCCGTGGATCGCGTTTGCGCTCAGCCGTCCGACACCGAAGCGCGACATGGCACTGTCGGCGGCTGACGCGTCGTACCTCCGCCAGATCGCGAAGAAGACGTGGGCGTACTTCGACACGTTCGTCGGCGCTGAGGACCACTTCCTACCGCCGGACAACGTCCAGGTCGGCACCGCGAACGGTGAGTTCACCATTGCGCATCGGACTTCGCCCACCAACATCGGCCTCGGTCTGCTGGCGACACTCGCGGCGCACGATTTGGATCTGATCGACCGAGCCGACCTGGTGCGGCGGATCCACGCGACCCTCACGACGGTCGAGCAGCTCGAACGGTTCGACGGACATTTTCTCAATTGGTACGACACGCGCACGCTGGCGCCGTTGCTGCCGAGGTATGTATCAACGGTGGACAGCGGCAATCTGGCCGGCGCGCTGTTGACGCTGTCGGTCGGTCTTCGAGAATTGGCGCCGGACCTCGCCGCGCGCGCGGACCGGCTCTTCGACGCGATGAACTTCCGGTTTCTGTTCGATCCCACGCGTCAGCTGTTCTCGATTGGGTACCGCCTCGCCGACGCCGACGGCGCAGGACGGCTCGACCTGTCGTACTACGATCTGCTCGCATCCGAAGCGCGGCTCGCGAGCTTCATCGCGATCGCCAAAGGCGACGTGCCCGAAGCGCACTGGTTCCGTCTCGGACGATCGGTCTCCAGCGTACACGGTGCGCCGGTCCTCCTGTCGTGGAGTGCGACGCTCTTCGAGTATCTGATGCCGCTGCTGATCATGCGGACGTATCCAAACTCCCTGCTGGACGAATCGTGCCGGCTCGCGGTGCGTCGGCAGATCGACTACGCAGCGGCGCACGGAGTGCCGTGGGGCATCTCGGAGTCCGCGTACAACCTCGTCGATCGGCACGGCGCCTATCAGTACAAGGCGTTCGGCATACCCGGTCTCGGCCTGAAGCGTGGTCTCGGCGACGAAGTCGTCGTGGCACCGTACGCCTCGGCGCTCGCCGTCACGCTCGATCCTGGCGCGAGTACCGCCAATCTACGACGACTCGCCGCGATTGGGCTTGAGGCCAAGTACGGATTCTTCGACGCGATCGACTATACATCTCGCGGAGGTGATCACCCGTCAGGCGGCACTGTCGTGCCGATCTACCTGGCGCACCACCAGGGCATGGCACTTGTCGCGCTGACCAACGCGCTCGCCGGCAGCCGCATGATCGAACGCTTTCACGCCGAGCCGAGAGTGCAAGCGACGGAGTTATTGCTTCAGGAACGCGTGCCGCGCCAGGTCACGCTGATCGAACCACGCCCCGTGGATGAGATGCGCGTGGCCATCCCAGTCCCGTCGGCGCCGGTGCGTCGCTATCGGTCGCCGCATACGCTGTTCCCGCACACTCACTTTTTGTCGAACGGTCGCTACGTGACGTCAGTGACCAACGCCGGTGGAGGTGGCAGCGTCTGGAACGGACTGCCGGTGACCAGGTGGCGGCGCGACGCCACTCGCGACGCGGACGGTCAGTTCATCTACCTGCGCGACGTGCGCAGCGGCGCTGTGTGGTCGGCGACCTTCCAGCCGTCACGACACGAGCCCGATGACTACGCCGTGACGTTTTCAGTCGATCGGGCCACCTTTCACCGCCGTGACCAGGACATCTCGACTCGGCTCGATGTCGCCGTGTCGACCGAAGACGATGTCGAGGTGCGGAGACTCACGATCCGCAATCACGGGCTGCGTATCCGCGAGCTCGACGTGACCAGCTACGCCGAAATCGTGCTGGCCTCCGTGGCCAGTGATCTCGCCCATCCGGCGTTCGGCAAGCTGTTCGTCGAAACCGAGTATCTGCCGAACAGCGCGGCGCTGGTGTGCCACCGCCGTCCGCGCGACCCGGGCGAACCGGGCGCCTGGGTCTTCCATGTCTTGAGCCTGGAAGGGCGTCCGCAAGGGCCGCTCGAATGGGAAACCGATCGTGCACGCTTCCTGGGACGCGGGCAAAGCGCGGCCCATCCAGCGGCGCTGGACGGCCGCGCTCTGTCGGCCACGACCGGTGTCGTACTCGATCCGATCGTCAGTCTTCGTCAGCGCGTCCGGCTTTCGCCTGGCGCCACCGTACGGCTCTGTTTTGCGACCGGGATGGCTTCCGATCGAGAGACGGTCGAAGCGCTCGCGCGGAAGTACCACGATCCCGGCGCGACCGCGCGTACCTTCGCGCTGGCGACGACGCACGCCGAAAGCAATCTGCGCCATCTCGGCATCTCGCCAGACGATGCCGTGCTGTTCGAACGTCTCGCCTCGCGCGTGCTCGGGACCGACGCCTCGCTTCGAGCGGCCGCCGATACGATCGCGTCGAACGAACTCGGACAGGCCGGCCTATGGCCGCACGCGATCTCCGGCGATCTGCCGATTCTCCTCGTGCGCGTTGATGGAGACGAAGACGTCCCGCTGGTGCGGCACGTCCTGCAGGCACAAGAGTACTGGCGGCTCAAGGGCCTGGCTGCCGACATCGTGATCGTCAACGAACACCCGGTCGGCTACCTCGACGAGTTCCAGGCGCAGCTCACGGCGGTCCTCGAAGACGGTCCGTGGAGTACGTGGCAACATCGTCCTGGAGGCGCGTATCTTCTGCGCGCCGATCGAATGGGCCGCGTCGAGCGCGTGCTGCTCGAAACGGTCGCGCGCGCGGTACTCCGCGGAAACCGAGGCGACTTGCGCACGCAGCTCGAGCAGCCGAATGCCGTCAGGCCGCCGTCGCCCATTCTCGAGCCGCCCTCGTCATTGCGCGGCGCCGGCGCAAGCGCCGAGAGCCTCATGCCCGCGGTGACGCTCGACAACGGACTCGGCGGCTTCACCGACGCCGGCCGGACGTACGTGATCTCGCTCGATGGTGCGGAAGAGACGCCCATGCCCTGGGTGAACGTTATCGCCAACCCCCAGTTCGGCACGATGGTCACGGCCTCGGGATCGGCGCATACCTGGTCCGGCAATAGTCGGGAGAATCGCCTCACGCCGTTCGCCAATGATCCGATCACGGATCCGACATCGGAGGCGCTGTTCATTCGTGATGACGAAACGGGCGAGTTCTGGTGTCCGACGCCAGGCCCGACTTCGCGTGTGCCGACGAGTGACCGATGTGTAGTTCGCCACACCGCCGGCCTCACGAACTTCTCGTGCACGACCCACGGCATCGGTCACGAACTGGACGTCTTCGTTGATACCGTCGACCCTGTTAAGTTCTCGGTGCTGACCCTGACGAATCACGGTCCAGC
>JBKPDW010000385.1:0-12822 GCA_046728115.1 Acidobacteriota bacterium
GAACCGATGAAGATCAAACTGACCAGCGTGCACGTCGACGACCAGGAGAAGGCCCTGCGCTTCTATACCGAGGTCCTGGGCTTCGTGAAGAAGGCCGACTTCAGCCAGGGGCCGTTTCGCTGGCTCACGGTGGCCTCACCAGAGGACCCGGACGGCACGGAGCTGCAGCTGGCGCTCAACGACAATCCGGCGGCCAAAGCCTACCAGCAGGCGCTGTTCCAGCAAAATCAGCCCGCGGCCATGTTCTTCACCGACGATGTGCAGGCCGATTACGAGCGTATGAAAGCGCGCGGCGCCGAGTTCACCATGCCACCAACGGACGTGACCGCCTCCAGGATCGCCATGCTGAACGACACCTGCGGCAATCTCATTCAGGTCACGCAGCTGAAGCGCTGGTAGGGCGGACGGTCAGCCGCATTCCGAGAGCGCGAGCGCACCGCCATCCGCTCGCAACACGATGTCCGGATCGAGTACGGTGATCAGCCGTTCGAAATCGCCCTCGCGGGCGGCCGCGAGGAACGCATCGACGACACACCGCGGGACGAGCACCTGTACATCACCGCAGAAGCCGAAGCCTTCGTCAAATGGCACGCCGGCCAGCTCAGTTGGGCCGCAGCCATCCGGGACCGCCGCATCCAACTCTGCGGCCCGTCATGGCTCGTCCGTGCCTTCCCCACGTGGAATGCCCGGAGCATGTTCGCTCACATCAAGCCGGTCTCCCCGAGTGCAGCGAGCTCTGGAGGCTGAAACATCGTCGACGCAGGCCGCTCATGTCAGCGTGCGCTCAGAGCGGCCGGAGCGCGACGGTCCTGTGCGGCACGTCTCGTCGGAAGCGAGGGGGGCGGTCACATTCAACCTGTGCGATCCGTCATGGTGGCAAGGAGGACGACATGAATGTGACAGTAGTAGGCAGCGGCGCCCTCTCTTCCGTGGACCTGAGCATGCCGCGCTTCAAAGGGATCGTCATCGGCTTCTGGATCGTCACCGCGCTCTTCTGCCTGCAGATAGGCTTCACCGCCTACGCCCAACTGCAACTGCCGCAGGTGGCAGAGGCATTCACCCATCTCGGCTTCCCCGACTACTTCCGAGTGGAGCTCACGTGGGCCAAGCTCCTCGGCGTGGTACTGTTGCTTGCGCCGGTGCCGGCGCGGCTCAAGGAGTGGGCGTACGCCGGCTTCGCCATCACCCTCGGCTCTGCGCTCATCGCCCACTTCTCGGTAGGCGACGGCCCGGAGGCGTGGGGCTTTGCAGCAGGCACCGGGGTGCTCTGGGGGCTCTCGTACTTCCTTTGGCGCCGCCTGGAGGCGATGCCGGCGAACGCCTGACCGCGCCGTGAGCGGAGTGAATTCAATGGCTGGCAAGACCATGAAGAAGACCGCGACGAAGTCGGCGAAGGTCGCAACGAAGGCCGCCGCCAAGCGGGTCGCTGCGAAGCCGACCCTCCTCTCGGGTGGCACAACCCTCAGATCGCGAAGGCCGACGGCGATGCCCCTGTGCAGGCCTACATCGCGGCCATGCCGGGCTGGAAACGCGATGTCGGGCGCCGCCTTGACGCGCTCATCGTGCGCACCTTCCCCGGCGTGCGTAAGGCAGTCAAGTGGAACTCGCCCTTCTATGGAGTCGAGGGCCAGGGCTGGTTCCTCGGCATCCATTGCTTCACGAACCACGTCAAGGTGGCTTTCTTCCGCGGCACATCGCTGCGTCCTGTTCCCCCCGGCGAGTCCAAGGACAAGTACACGCGCTACCTCGACATCCACGAGAACGACCAGCTCGACGAGGCGCAGATGGCGACGTGGATCCGGCAGGCGGCCGCCCTGCCCGGCTGGGTCCCGCAGCGACGGCAGGGATCCTCGCACGTCACCGCAGTCCTGGAGTGAACACAATGCCCGGCAAGACGTCCACGAAGTCGGCGAAGATCGCAACGAAGGCCGCCGCCAAGCGGGTCGCTGCGAAGGCGGCCAAACCGCGCAAGGCGGTCGCCACGTCATCAGCGCGCAAGCCCACAGGGGGACGACCCGCGCCGCAAGAAGATCGCTCCCGAACGCCCGACTCCGCCTCGCAGATGATTGACGAACGCATTCGCGAGCTCGGTGATTGGCGAGGTTCGGTGCTGCAACGGATGCGCGAGCTCATACACGACGCGGACCCCGAGGTGGTCGAGGAATGGAAGTGGAAGAAAGAGTCTTCCCCGGGAACTCCCGTCTGGTCCCACGACGGGGGCATCTGTACGGGCGAATCCTACAAACAGGTCGTCAAGCTGACCTTCTTTTACGGGGCCTCGCTGAAGGACCCCGCTCGTCTCTTCAATTCGAGCCTCGAGGGAAATACACGACGGGCCATCGACATTCACGAAGACGACGCGATTGAGGAAACGGCGTTCAAAGAGCTGATTCGCGGCGCTGTCGCATTCAACGTTGCGAAACGGAAGAAGTGAGGTATGACCGTCTAACGCCACGGGTGCCGCCACCTGCCGCGTCTGGCAGCTGCTGGAACAGCCATGCCGGCTGGAGCAACTGATCCCGCAGATGATCATTGAACGGGGCGCTCGCTCGATCGCCGCCCTCTGAACAGGTTTGCCGACAGGTCGACCGACATGCGAAATCTCTGCCTCGTCATCGTGCTGGGCCTCGCGCTCGTCCCTCAGCAGACGCGTACGGCAAGGAAGACGGTTGTCGGCATCCAGGGACGGGAGTTCCTGGTCAACGGACGCCCGACGTACGAAGGGCGCTCGTACGACGGGATGAAGGTTCAGGGGCTGCTGTTCAACTCACGGATGGTGCAAGGGATCTTCGACGATCGGAACGCCGAGACGCGCAGTAGGTGGAGTTACCCGGACGGTCCCTGGGATCCCGAGCGGAACACGCGTGAGTTCATCGACGCCATGCCGCTCTGGAGGGCGAAGGGTCTGCTGGCCTTCACCATCAACCTTCAGGGCGGCAGCCCAGAGGGATACAGCCGATCGCAGCCGTGGATGAATTCGTCGTTCGAGACCGATGGCTCGCTGCGGCCGGACTACATGTCGCGGCTCGAACGCATCCTCGATCGCGCGGACGAACTGGGCATCGTCGCGATCGTCGGATTCTTCTATCAGGCGCAGGAGCGACGGATGGACGACGAGCAGTCCGTAATGCGTGCGGCCGACGCGGCCACGGACTGGCTCGTCGACAGGGGATATATGCACGTGCTGGTCGAGGTGGCCAACGAAGCCGACAACGCTGGATTCAAGCACGACATCATCAAACCCACCGGAGGAGCGGTACGGCTCATCGAGCGATTGAAGGAGCGATCGAAAGGCAAGGTTAGGTCGCCGGCGGGCCGCCTGCTCGTCAGCACCAGCCTGAATGGCGGAAGAGTGCCGTCGGATTCGCTGGTGAACGTAGTCGACTTCGTTCTGCTGCATGGCAATGGTGTCCAGGATCCACTGCGCATCACGCAGATGGTCGACGAGACCAGGAAGCTGCCGAGCTATCGCGGGCAGCCGATTGTCTTCAACGAGGACGATCATTTCGATTTCAGCAAGCCGCAGAACAACATGCTGGCCGCGCTGCGCGCCTATTCGAGCTGGGGATACTTCGATTACCGGATGACCGGAGAGCAGTTCGACGACGGGTACCAGAGCGTGCCGGTCAACTGGACGATCAGCTCGCCGCGGAAGCGGGAGTTCTTCGCGCTTCTGTCCAAGGTGACGGGTGTCGGCTCACCCTGAGGAAAGACAGTGAATACCAGATTCTCCGGTGCGGGCCACGCCAGAGCTACCGGTCCGCAACCGATAGTCTCTGGAACAGGCTGTAGTGTGTCTACGTCTTACGTATTAAGGCTCTCGATACCCGAGGTCCTGCATTCCTTGCGAGGGGACACGCGCACCGACCTTTCGGACGGCGTTCTCGATACGTTTCCTGCCGTCGCGTGGCTCAAGAACGATCCGCGTCCCTTGGACTGGAACGGGCCCGCGACCCGGCTCTTCACGCGCTTTCGCGACGAGAACTTGCAGCGGCCGATCATCGAGCTCTTCGAGCGCGTGGCCCGCCGAGAGCGAAGCCGCGTCGCAGTCAGGGAAGCGAACACGGCTCTCACTTTTGGTGAACTGTGGGACGCGGTCTCGGGACTTGCCGAAACCCTGGCGGTCAAGACAGAGCCTGGCGACCTGGTCGCCATCCTGCTGCCGGCATGCCCGATGTTTCCGATCGCCATGCTCGCATGCCTCGCCGCAGGACGCCCGTTTGTCGTACTCGATCCACACCATCCGCCGGACTGGCTCGGCGACGTGCTGCGGGAGGCACGCCCGACGCTGATCATCACGCTCGATGATGGTCTGCGGAGCGTCGAAGCTCGGATGCCCACGGTGCGTGTCATCCGTCTGACCGGCTTGCCCAGATCCGCGCCCAAGGGTTGGCGACCGGCCACTATGGGTGCGGATGAACCCGCTTGTGTCTTATTCACGTCCGGCAGCACAGGGCAGCCAAAGAGCATCGTGAATAGTCAGCGAAACCTGCTGCAGCGCGTGGCGCAATCGATCAATGCCGCGCACATCAACGCTGCGGACCGACTTCTGACCCTTGCTCCGGCCTGCACGATCGTCGGCGTCCGGGACGTCATGACCGCGCTGCTGGCAGGAGCGAGCATTCACCTTCTCGATCCGCGAGGCGTCGGGGCACGCGAGATTTTGCACGTGATCCGCGCGGAGGCCATCACCGTCCTGTTCGCGTTTCCGGCTCTTCTACGATCCATCGTCGCGGCTCGGGAGGGACGCGCGGACGCTGCACTGAGGCTGGTGCGCGTCGGCGGAGACACGACCGTGTGGAACGACGTCGAGGCGCTGCGCGCGTGGCTTGCACCAGAGGCCGCAATCCAACTCGTCTACGCAGCGACGGAAGCGCCGATGATGCAGTGGTTCGTGGACGACACATGCAGGCGTGAGGACGCTCGCATTCCCATTGGCTATCCGCTGCCTGGCAACCGTCTCGCGTTAGTCGACGAAGACGGTCGTGCCACGCCGCCAGGCGAAGTCGGTGAGCTCATCGTCGGAGGCCAATACGTTTCGCTGGGAAGTTGGGTCGAGGGACGGCTCGCGGACAAGAACGTTGAAACGGACGCCACGTGTGGAGAGCGGATTTTTCGCACCGGAGACCTCGCGCGCCAGCGGCCCGACGGGTTGCTGGAGCGAGTCGGCCGCAAGGATAGGCAAGTCAAGATACGCGGGTTTCGCGTCGATCTCGATGGCGTCGAGGCCATGCTTCGTGCGCACGCATCCGTTCGAGATGTGGCCGTGATGGGACGGGCGAGCAGCGCCGATGGCACGTTGACACTCGTCGCATATGTGAGTGCGCGCGATGGAGCGCCTTCTGGGCTGATTGGCGAATTGAAGGCGTTGATGCGCTCCGCGCCGCGGGCGATGCGCCCCGCACGCTTCTATCTCGAGCCTTCGATTCCGCGGCTGCCGAGCTCGAAACTGGATATTCGCGCGCTCGCCGCGCTCGACGAGGCCCGTGTTCAACAGGAACGTGCCGAATCGATCGACGAAGCTACGCTTCCGGCGATCGCCGGCGGCGATCACGTCGCGCAGATGGTGGCTGGCGTCTGGCAAGATGTGTTGCTCACACCGGTTCGAGCAGCTGACGATGATTTCTTCGACAGCGGCGGCGACTCGCTCAAGGCCGTCACGTTCGTGCTCGAGCTCGAGCGGGTACTCGGGTTCGAGATCTCGCTCACGCTGATCAGCGAGGCGCCGAGGTTCTCCCAGCTTTGCCAGGCGCTGAGAGAGCGGCGCGCACCAGGCTCGACTCCTCTGGTCACCCTCAAGGCGGGCGGTGGCCTGCCGCCGGTTTTCTTCATCCATGGCGTTGGCGGTAACCTCGTCGAAATCCTGCCTACGGCGCGGCGCTTGACTTACGGTGGCGCCGTGATTGGCATTCGGGCGCGCGGTGTAGTACGCGGAGAAAAACCGCACTCGAGCATCGAGGCGATGGCCGAGGACTATCTGAAGGAGATTAAGCAGCGCCAGCCGAACGGTCCGTATTACTTGTGCGGCTATTCCTCCGGTGGACTTGCAGCGTTCGAGATTGCCCGACGCTTGTCCGAGTCTGGCGATGAAGTCGGTTTGGTCGGGCTGTTTGATACGATGATGAGTCCGGTGCGATGGCCATTACAGACCTGGCTTGCCATCGGCGCTCGGCGAATGGCACTCTTCGCCGCCGCTCTGCGCGCGGTGTCAATTCGGAGGTGGCACGCCGCACTGCGCAAGTCAGCCGAGCAACTTCGCGCCTGGCGTCTCTCTATCAGCGCCGCGCCCCTGATTGGAATCAAGGTAGCGGCAAGCGCGCTCATCGCCTCGGCAAGGTATCAACCAGGGTTTTATCGCGGTGAGCTCACGCTGTTCTCCCCCGCAGGGCGCGAGCCTGGCCTTCCCTCTCTCGAGTCTGTCTGGCGCAAGCATGCTCGAGCAGTGGTCGTCGTCGACACGCCGGGAACCCACTTAACAATGCTCTCGCCGAGTCATGCGGAGACAACCGCTGCATATGTGACGCAATGTCTGCTTCCTAGCCCTCTCGCGTTCACAAGTGGCAAGGGCGCGTAAACGAGCCGTAGCCGTCAACGTTCTGATGGATCTCTCCAGGTGGTGGTAACCCACCACCGACGCGCGAAAGGTATGGACCTCCATCCCGTTCTCCGCGACGCAAACGGGGCACGTCTGGTGTTGCTCGCAACAGATTGTTGGAACCAGACGAACGGAATCACAACGCTGTATCGAGCCGTGATTCGCTGCATGGATGAGCGGTTCCGCGGATACTGTCGGCTGCTGATCGTTCATCCGACCGATCATGCATGCGAACAGTCGATTGGATACGGTCATCGCGTGATCGGAATGGCACCACGCTTCCGATTTCATCTTCCGCAGTATCCGGAGCTGGTCACGGGATATGTCAGACACAGGGACTTCAGAAACCTTGAATCCATGTATGGGCATGTCGACGTAGTCCATGTTGCGACGCAGGGCCTTCTGGGCTTGTCTGCGATGCGGTACGCCGCCAGGTATCGAAAGCCGTGCGTCGGCTTTTATCACACCAATTGGCCTGCATATGTCAGCGAATATCTGCCCTCCCTAATACCGTCGCGCCTGAAGGTCGCCGCCGCACGAATGATCGCACGTCGGTGGGACCGACTGATCTACGGACAATGCAGCTCTCTCATCGCGCACACGGGCAGGACCGAACAATGCCTCAGCAGCGTGCTGAAACGGAAGCTTCTTTACGCCTCGGCGTTTGTCGATGTTCAGCGGTTTGCGACGGCCGACGTGATGCCATCAGGCGATCAGGGCGCTGAGCCGGTTGTATTCGGGTTTGTTGGCAGAATCGCAAAAGAGAAACATCTCTCCCAAATCCTGAATCATGCCGACACGATCAAGGGTCTCGGTTGTCGATTGATCATTGTTGGCGATGGGCCCGAGCGACAGCGTTTCGCACGCGCGAGCGCCGATTTTGTCGGCTACAAACATGGTGACGATCTCGCTGCGATGTACCGAGCCATACATTTTCTGTTGATACCGACACGCAGCGATACGCTCGGCTTGGTACTGCTCGAGGCCGCGGCCTGCGGAACTCCAGCGGTCGCCTTGCGAGGGACGGTCGCGGCAGATCTGATATCGCGTTACGGATCCGGCGTCGTCGTCGACGATTTCGACGACGGCCTATTTCAATACCTTCAGAACGTGGCGCGATCGGATCAGTTCAAGCAAATGCGAGCTCGCGCAAAGGCAATGGCCGCCGATCATGATGTGTCACGTGGGACGACGATCCTGGTCAAAACGTGGCTCGATGCTTGTCGCGTCGCGCAGCATCGCCAACAGACGGCTGCCGAGGCAGCCGTGACCGGTTCCTGAAGCGACGGACGTGGCTGTGGTCATCAAAAAGTCGATCCAGGCGGAATTCGGCAAAGTTCGGAACGTGGCGGACGTAGTCCTGAACGGGCGGCGAAGGGTGATACGACGATCTGCGAGGACGGGCGTCCGCAGCTGCGCTGGCACCGACGTTGCGCCCATCCCGTCATCCGCCAACGTGTTCCGCTCGGAACATCGTCAGCTCCCAGGTGTTGGAGTGCTCATCGTGGCGAACAAGATACGTGTTGTCGTCGGCGCCTTTCAGTTTGAAGTACCGGTAGTCGGGCGCCAGCCACGCGTCGACGACGTCCGCGACGGCGATGCGACGGTCACCAAGAATCAGCGTGCGTGGCGTCTGCTCGCCGCGGTGGCCTGCGTAGCACTCGACACCAACACGAAACAGCTTCCGCTCAGCCATCGGATCCTTGTAGCACCATGATGCTCTCGTAGCGCGGTGCCATCATCTTTTCCACATCCCAGGATCGAAGCTGAACGGCTCCGAGCGGCCAATCGAGAGCTGTGCGAATTCACGATGGGCCGGGTTCAGCACGAAGTTCCGTTCGTGGGGAATGACGACGGATGGGACTGAAAGGACTGCGGTTCTGGACGCGCGAAACCACTGCTCGCCGATCGCTGCGAGTCCAGGTGGAGCGGGAAACGATCGCCAGTCGGAGGATAATTCTTCCAGGTGGACTGCCTCGATCGGGATGTTTTCGCTGATGTCTATCGGAATCGCGACGAGGTCCACTGGCTCGAGGTCGGAATCAGTGTGGACGAACCGTTCCAGTGCCGCCAATGACAGCCTCGCCGACGTGAAAACCGCCGGAATCCCTCGTGGCGTCCAGCGGCTCTCATGACGCCGCGCGCCTTCGTCGTCACACGCGGCGTGGGCAGCAGTGGCGATCCGCCAGACGCGCACTAGCTCACGATCCCGTGTTCAATCCGCCCGAGAATGTCTTCGACCTGGCGTGCGCCGAGATCGGTATCGAGGAGCCGAATGGGGCGCTCGCCATTCAACGCCCGATTCGGTCGCTGCAGCCACGTCGTGGCCTTATCTTCAGCACCAAACACCGACACGGCGTAACCTGCCACGCGCGCGATTCGATACAGGCGATCGGATTCGTCGGGGTCGAGTTTCCGCGCCTGTCGACGCCGCGCCATGGTCCGAGTCGGCATATGTAGGACGGCGGCCGCTTCGGGTACGGATAGTCGCAGCCGTTCGCGAACGGACTCGAGCGAGCGGTACGGGAGTCCCTGCTTGATGCGCGCTCGTAACTCCGTCGACGTTGGCACGGCTCGGCCTTTGAACACGCCTGGGCCGCCAAGGACCTCCACAACGTACTCGCTTGCTGTCATGCTCTCTCCATGCCAACAGGCATTACAACATGATGCCAAATGGCACTAGAACTACGCGTCCAATGAGCTTAAGCCGGCTCTCAGGCGAGCCCCTTCAGGCAGCCGCCGGCCCGAGCGGTGGCCTGGCGGAGACCTTGTTGCGCGGCCGGTTGCGTGGATATACAATACGTTGTGTATATCTTCACGAAGCGGGAGGGAATCGTGCAGGTTGCGAAGTGGGGTAACAGTCTAGCCGTCCGGCTGCCATCGGCCGTCGTCGAGGCGCTCGACCTGAAAGAAGGCGACCAGATCGAGATCCACATCGCCGGGGCCCGCGAGTTCGAAGTAAGCCGCGATCGGAAGCGGGAACGAGCGCTCGATCGGCTGCGGCAGCTGCGGCGGCCATTGCCCGAGGGCTTCACGTTCGATCGTCGAGAGGCGAATGAGCGATAGAGCGTTCCTCGACACTAACGTGTTGGTCTACGCACTTGGCCAACGCGACGATCGGACGCCGATCGCCGAAGGGATACTGGCCGCCGGCGGCGTCATCAGCGTGCAGGTCCTGAACGAGCTCGCGTCAGTGGCGCATCGCAAACTCAAGATGTCCTGGTCTGATGTGGCGGCGGCGCTCGACGCGATCAAGACGCTATGTCCGTCTCCGGTCTCTCTGACTCTCGCGACGCATGACGCCGCATTGCGCCTGGCGGTCAGTCACGGCTACCACGTTTACGATGCGCTGATCATCGCCGCCGCCCTCGAGGCGGAGTGCACCACGTTGTATTCCGAGGACCTGCACGCCCGCCAGATCATCGACGGTCGACTCACTATTCGAAATCCATTCGAGAACTGAACCCGAACCGCGTCGGCCGACGGCGCGAAACCGGCACGTTCAATCGCCGGCGAGCCAGCGGAGCGGCGGCGGAGGACCCTGCACGCGCCCGATCCAAAGCGGCATCGTTCGCCGCGAGCCGAATGTGCATTCGTAAAATCTCACGACGACGAGAATCGATCGTGAGCTGGAACCCCGCTGGAACCCCGACGATTGAGGCGATGAGACTTGAATTTCGCGAGCCTGCGAACGGGCGGTGTCCGCCGGCGGGGCGCGTGGACCTGCAAGCCCCTCTAAGATCGGAAGGTCGAGCTGTGGACCTGTATGACCTACAGATGCGAAAAGTGGTCGGGGGACTGGATTCGAACCAGCGACCCCCTGCGCCCAAGGGCACGTTCTCGCTGTTTTATGCGATGTTATGCGAACGACTATCGGTTGCAAGTTCCTGATCCCAAACTATTTGACGCAGGTCATCGCATGACATCGCGCCACCGCATCGCCCGTTGGAACGCCACCGGAACCCCGCAGATATCCTACTTTCGCACCGGTAGCAGTCACATGACCCCCTGTTCGAAGCCTGAACCGCGCGGTCGGGTTGCGTCGCCCCCGCGCCACGAAGAGGCTGGATGCTTCTTCTTGGCCAAAGGACCGAGGCGCTCGAAGATTTCGCCATACGCGTCGGAGAGTGTGAAGACCTACTCGTTCTCAGGATGCCGCCGCGGTACGAGTGAGACCTGAGCGGCGTGTCGATGTGCCGTCAGCTTATCTACTCGTCGCCCCCGCCCGGGCCAATCGGGAGCAGGCGAACTCGAACCCGAGCTGGCTCGAACGTTACGATGCTGCCGTTCTCCAAGGCGTCAACGAGTTGGGGCAGGTTTGCAAGCAGCGTTCGCGCCAGTGCGTCCGGCTTCCGGCTGCCCTCACCCCGAAATTGGATCACCGACGGCTGCCGCGACGAACGCACCGCGAGCAGCGTTCCGAAATCAGCATCCGCGGACACGACGATTCGACGCTCGACGGCAGCGCGTTCGAAGATCACATCGTCGTCGGCGTGCTGCAATCCTATCGAGCGAACGTGGATTGCATCATGGCCTGTTGCAGGAGAGCAGCGAGCGCTGGCGAAAGAGCGTTGTCGATCAGGAACTTCATTCGCCGGCGGCGAGGGGCAGCGCTCGTTCGCGGACGGCTTCGGCCGCAAAGAGCAGCGCCTCGCGGACGTCCTTAGCCTCGAGGTCCGGGTACAGCGCGAGGATGCCCTCTGTTGTCTGCCCTTCAGCCACCAGGGCAACGACAGTCGCGACTGGAATGCGAAGACCACGAAGACATGGAACTCCCCCCATCTGGCGGGGATTGGTCGTGATCCTCTTGAACTCCATACTGACAGTGTAGCCCGGAGGCCGATGATCTGCGAAAGAGGGTGCTCCGGCGGCCGTGTTCGTCAAGCCACGATGCGAGGTTCCGAGCCCCTACCAGGCCGTAAGCGCTCTTCATTCACTGCCGCGCTGTACAAGTTTGAGAGGCTCGACCCGTGCCGCTGACTGGCGACGCCGAGCAAGCACCCTCAGGATGGCATCCAGCACGGCATCCAGTTCCTTGCCTACGTCCTCGGCAAGAAAGCGCAGCACGAAGTAGCCGTTCTCCTGCAGCAACTGGTCCTTCCGTCTATCGCGACGATACGCGACAGGATCGGCGAGGTGCTGTCCGCCATCGAGTTCAATGGCTACGCGCGCGTGGGTGCACAGCAGGTCGACTTCAAGTGTGCCGAAGCCGTCGAATGGGATCGGCAGCGCCACGTTGACACGGAAGCGTCCATTGGTCTCCCTCAGCGTGTCGAGTCTCCGATAGAGGAACGCCTCCGTCGCACTTCTTGCCCGCGTTGCACCCTCGGCGTCTTCTGGCATCGGCCGCGCGGCGTGCACGAACAGGTTCGCCAGCGGCGTGTCGACGCCGTCTCGAATGAGCCTTCGCACGCTGCCGGAGTAATCGCGCTTCCAGACCGGATCTGAGGGGAGAACGACATCGGCAGGCCACCCTGGAATGGCGCTGGCCGGAAGAAGGATCGTGTAGCCGATCACCTCGTACCCGCGACATCGCCGGTCGAACATTCGCGCCAGCATCGGCACGTTCAGATCGGCATAGTCGTAGATGCGCACCTCGCGCTTGCCGTCGTAGAGACGATGCAGCCGGCCGGCATACTGCGCGACTGTTCCTCGCCATGAGACAGGAAGCGTCAGAAATAGCGTGTCCAAACGCGGATCGTCGAATCCCTCGCCAACGTACTTGCCGGTCGCGAGGATGATTCGTCCTTCGTGGCGCGGGATGGCTGCGAGACGTTCATTGACCGCCTGCTGCTGCTTCTTGCCCATGCCAGCGCGCAACACGACAACATGATCGACGCGCGACGCCAGCTCGTGTTCGAAGCGGTCAAGGTGCTCATTTCGCTCCGTCAGGATTAACGGCGAACGTCCATTGCGAACGGAGTCGACGGCGTCCTCGCAGATTCGCCGAGTACGCGTCCGGTCGTCGATCAACTCCTGGTAGAGCGTTTGAAATTCGACACGCTTGTCCGGATCACGGGCCCTCGTCGGTTGGAATGCTGTCGGCTGAACGAGCACGAAGTGCTCGAAGGGGCGAGATGCCGCTTGTGCGCGAGCATTTACCTGATGCCGAACTGGGCCGCACTGCATAAAGATGATCGGATGGTGACCATCCTTGCGCGCGACTGTTGCCGACAAGCCAAGGATGAATCGGGCCTTGGCCTGGCGTACAACCTGTTCGAAACTGT